>JBKPPU010000093.1:0-13992 GCA_046733695.1 Acidobacteriota bacterium | reverse complement strand
GTTTGGCGCTGTCTTCGTCAGACTTCCACAGCGACGCATCTTTCTGCCAGATGCGTTTGGCAAGATCATTAGAATTCATGGTACAAGCAGTGTAACATTGACCTGTAAAGCGATGACCACTCCAAAGCGCGCTCTAATCGTCGTTGACGTCCAGAACGACTTCTGTCCCGGCGGCACACTCGCGGTGCCTCACGGCGATGAAGTTGTCGACCCTTTGAATCGACTCATCGACGAGTTTCTCGATCGCGGCGAGCCTGTGTACAAAAGTCGCGACTGGCATCCACCAACGACCAAACATTTCGCCGCTCAGGGCGGTGTCTGGCCCGTCCACTGTGTCCAAAATACAAAAGGTGCGGAGTTTCATCCTGCTCTGCGAAACGATCCGCGCATCACCGTGATCTCGAAAGGTCTGGGTGATACAAACTGTTACTCTGCATTCGACGAAACCGATCTTCTCGACCAGCTTCGTCAGCAAAATGTCGAAGAGGTCGTCGTTGGGGGACTTGCCACCGACTACTGCGTTAAGTCCACCGTGCTCGATGCGCGCAAGCATGGGTTCAAAGTAAAAGCGTTGAAGAACGCGATGCGAGCAGTCGATCTCCAACCGGGTGACGGCGAACGCGCGATTGAAGAAATGCGCGACGCAGGAGCTGAGATCATCTCCACAGACAAATTGGCGAAATCTGCGTAATCTGTGGATACACACGCCTAAAATGGGAACTCTCAATATCGATCGCTACCACGCTGCGATGGGCGATGCGTCGTACAAGGATTGCACACGCCTGCACGATCAACGACTCAGCGACGCGGAAGCAACATTCTATGTAACCCAACGCAAGATCCCATTCGCTCCGTGTTTGGGTCATGAGCGACTCGTACGCCTGCTCGTCGACAGCCAGATCGATCGCCCGCGTCTGCGTTTTCTCGAACAGGATCGCGGCGGCTTGCAACTGTTCGCCGAAGCAATCGAAGACATTCAATTCGTAGGCAAGATCAGAGCTGTCCGACCGGGCACGATCGTCTTTGCTCAGGAGCCGTTTGCTGACATCACCGGCGCATTCGGCCTGACACAGGCGCAGGAGATCAAGTTTGAGCACGCGTTTGATCTGCCGATGACGACCGCGAGCACGGCGATGCAGTTTCGCATGGCCGCGGGCGAGGACCGCTGGCTGTCTGATTTCTCGCTGCGTCGCAACGGCGACATCGAACGCGCTGTCGACATTGCTGTTTACGCGTTCATTGGTGGCTTCAACGACACTTCGAATCTCGAAGCAGCACACCGGCTCGACATTCCCGCCGTCGGCACCGAAGCTCACTACTGGCAACAGGCTTACATCGAGTACATGGACCAGCCGGAGATCGAGCCACGCACGGGAAAGCCAAAACACTTCGAACAGGTCGCCTTCGAACGGTGGCTCGACGCGAATCCAAACGGCACGACATTGCTGCTCGATACGATTGACGTTTACACAGGTGCGGTCCACGCTGCGATGGCCGCGACGTCAACCGAAGCAAGACGTCGCGCGTTCAAAGGGTTCCGGGTGGACTCCGGAAACCTCGCGGAGCTCGCCGACTGGTGCATGCGATTCTTTGGCGCCAACGGCTTGACGGGACTGCGCGCGAATCTCACCGGCGATCTCACAGTAGAAAAAGTCAAAAAGATCGTCGCTGAGTTTCCCGAAGTCGCCGGGTTTGGCATCGGCACAAAATTGTCGAGTGAGATTCCGGCAGTCGCCGGAGTGATATTCAAACAGTGTGTGATGAAGGGGCAGCCGACACTCAAAGCATCGAATTCGGAAGATAAGATCACGCTGCCCGGAATGCTGCAACTGTTTCGCGGGACAGATGACCGCGGAATGTACGTCGCCGATGTGATCGGGCTCGATAGTGAAGAAGTCGAGATTCCCGGCGCCGTTCAAGTTGAACGACTGCTGGTTCCGTTCTGGGAGAATGGCCAGCATTCTTCGATCCCGTCGATCGAGAAGCAAAAAGTTTTCGTCGAAGAGCAACGACAACGCTTCGTAGACATCGAGAATTATCCCCGGCAGCTCAGCGCGTCGCTGCGCAAACTTCGTGACGATCTCGTCGAGCGCATGCGCGTCGATGTGTCGGGTTGGGAAGAAGTTCTGAGTATGCCGGAGCCGGCAGACTTACAGCATGAGATGAAAGGATAGCTATGAGCGCCCCTGAAAAAGTGAAGCAAACGAATGTTCGCGATCTGGTTTCTCCGGAAGAGTGGCAAGTCCGTGTTGATCTTGCTGCGGCTTATCGTCTGGTGGCGAACTACGGCTGGGACGATCTCGTCTTCACGCACATCTCCGCGCGCGTGCCTGGGCCCGAACATCACTTTCTGATCAATCCGTACGGGATGATGTTTGAAGAGATCACTGCGTCGAGCTTGGTGAAGATCGATCTCGAGGGGAAGCTCGTGATGGATTCGGAGTACAGCATCAATCCGGCCGGATTCACGATTCACAGCGCCGTGCATGCCGCACGTGAAGATGCGCTTTGTGTTATGCACCTGCACACAGAGCATGGCATCGCTGTGTCAGCACAAAAGAACGGATTGCTGCCGATCTCGCAACAGTCACTCTTTGCACTCGCGTCGCTCGGCTATCACGACTACGAAGGACTCGCGTTGAACGATGAAGAGAAGCCGCGGTTGGTAGCAGACCTCGGAAAGAAGACTTTCCTGATTCTAAGAAATCACGGGTTGTTGACTGTTGGCCCAACGGTCGCCGACGCTTTTCTGTCCATGTTTCTGCTGCAGCGCGCGTGCCGGATTCAGATCATGGCGCAGTCAGGTGGTGTCGATCTGGTGCTGATCGATCCAAAGATCATCGCGCAGATTCCCGCGCAGGAAGCGGTGGTCACACAGGGTGGCGGCGGAAGGCTCGTTTGGCCAGGACTCCTGCGAAAGCTGGATCGGATGGGTGCAAACTACAAAGAATAAGCCGCGGATTTCCGCGGATTAACGCGGATCTGCGTTTATCCGCGGAAATCCGCGCCTAAAATATTCTAGTCGCCACTAACTTCAGATGTCGGTTCCGGCGTGGCCTCGCGGGCGGGTTTGCGGCGTGGCTTCAGGCGGCTGACGATTCCGTGGGTAGCGGCTGCTGTGCTGGTGGCGAAGCGACGCCAGCGATGAGTGGCTTTAAGATCATCGAGAAGTGAGTAGACCACCGGCGTCGCAATGAGGGTGAGCAACAGCGACAGGCTCTGACCGCCAATCACCACGATCGCGATCGAACGTCGCTCCTCAGCACCCGGACCGGTTCCAAGCGCCAGCGGCAACATACCTGCAACGAGCGCGAGCGTCGTCATCAGAATCGGACGCAGTCGATCCCGATTGCCCTGCATGATCGCCTCGTGACGTTCCATGCCCTTCGCGCGCAGACTATTCATGTGATCGATCTGCAAAATCGCGTTCTTCTTCACCACGCCAAACAAGACGAGAATACCGAGCGCCGAGTAGAGATTCAGCGTATCGCCCGTGCCCCACAACGACAGCAACGCAAACGGAACCGAAAGCGGCAAACTCAACAAAATCGTGAGCGGGTGCACGGTGCTCTCGAACTGCGACGCCAGAATCATGTACATGAAGATGATCGAGAGAATGAACGCCCAGATAAACTCAGTGAACGTTCGCTCGAGCTCACGCGCACGACCCGAAACCGTCGTGGTGTAAGCGCTTGGCAGATTCATGTCACGAACCGCTCCACGCAGAGCCTCGATTCGATCGGCAAGTGCGAAACCCGGCGCTACCGAAGCGCGCACCGAAACCTGCCGCTCACGATCGAGACGGTCAATTCGCGAAGGACTCGTGCTGCGTTCTATCTTCACGAGATTATCAAGCCGAACAAGTCCCGGTCCGCCGACAGCCGTGCCGCCCGCTGTGGTCGACGCACCGCCACCTCTCGACGAAGGAACATATAGCCGCTTGATCGTTTCAACGTCGCGCCGGTCGGCTTCCGTCAGACGCAACTCCACGTCGTAATCTTCATTGATGGATTCATCGCGAAAACGTGAAACCTCTTCCTCGCCACCGACCATTAGTCGCAAGCTGGTGGCAATGTCGGAAGTGTCAACACCGAGGTCAGCAGCGCGGTCGCGATCGATCACGACGCGCAACTCCGGCTTGTTCAGTTTCAGAGTCGTATCAGCGTCAACTATGCCGCCGAGACTCTTCGAGCGCTCGACGAGATCATCCGCATAACCAGCGAGCGCGACGAGCTCTGGTCCACGAAGAACGAAGTCGATATCAGTGCGGCCGCCAGTGCCGAAGTTGAACGACTGCGCGTTACGCACACCGATGCGCATCGGCGCGTACTTCTGAAGTCGCCGGCGCACTTCCACCATCACGTCCTGTTGCGTGTAATTTCCTTTGAAGGCGTTGAACGGATGTCCCTTTTTCAGCTCTGTCCAGAATTTTCCAAACGAGAGCGTGCGCTCCTCGTGCGGCGCGATGCGCACGTATGCGCTGCCCTGGTTTACACCGCCGAGAAAACTTCCACCGGACGACGACAGCACGAGCCGCACACCCGGCGTTTCGAGAATGTCCTTCTCCATCGCCGTGATGACTTCGTTCATCACGGTGAGGTTTGTGCCCTCAGGACCATTCACGCTGACTTCAAACTCCGCTTCGTCAACGTTTGTCGGAATAAACTCCTGCTTCACCGCACGATACAGCGGCACACTCGTCATCACCGTAGCTATCGCAAGCACCGCGACTGCTATCCGGTGTCGCATCGCGAACGACAGCATGTGCGTGTAACCGCCATCGATATAACGATAGAAACCGCGTCGCGACGCCGGCGACTCGTGCCCGCCCTTAGCATCGCTCACACGAATCAGTCGGGAGCTCATCATCGGCGTCAGCGTAAACGAGACCAGCAGGCTAACCATGATCGCGACAGCCGCGGTGATTCCGAACTGGTACAGAAAACGTCCCGAGATGGACGACATGAACGATACCGGCAGGAAAATGACGACGAGAGACAGAGTTGTAGCCAGTACAGCGAGACCGATGTCCTTCGTCGCTTCTCGCGCCGCTTCTTTCGAGTCGATTCTCTTCTCTTCAATGAAGCGGAAGATGTTTTCAAGTACGACGATCGCGTCGTCGATAACCACGCCGACCATCAACACGAGCGCGAGCATCGTCACGCTGTTAAGCGTGAAGTTGAGCGCCTTCATCATGCCAAACGTCGAGATTACTGAACAGGGAATGGCAACTGCCGCAATCAGAGTCGAACGCCACGAGCGCATGAACAGCAGCACGACCAGACTCGCGAGAATACTGCCGAGCACCAGGTGGACCTGGATCTCGTGCAGCGCCGCTTCGATGTAGCGCGACTGATCGCGGATTGTCTCGACTTTGACGTCTTCCGGTAGTTGCGCAATGACGCGCGGCATAGCCTCTTTGAGGCCTTTGATGACTTCCACGGTGTTCGCGCCCGACTGTCGCCTGATGTCGAGCGTAACAGTGGGAACACCGTTGAGACGCGAGAAAGATCGCTGCTCTTTCGTTCCGTCTTCAACCCGACCGACGTCGCGAAGCCTGACCGGCGCACCGTTCACACTCGCGATTACGAGGTCGTTGAACTGGCGCGGATCAGTAAACCTTCCGAGCGTGCGAAGGGTGAGCTCTTCTTTTCCGGTAGTGACGTTTCCGCCCGGCACGTCAGCGTTCTGACGTGCGATTGCTTGTCGAATTTGCGAGATAGAAATCTGGTAAGCGGCAAGTCGCTCAGCGTCGATCCAGACATTGATGGCGCGATCGAGTCCACCGACCACACGCACTTCACCAACGCCGCCGACGCGTTCGAGCTGCGGGCGTACCATCTTGTCGCCGAGCTCTGTCAATTCTCGCAATGAGCGATCGGCAGACAGCGCGATGGTCATGACAGGAGTACTGTCGTTGTCAAACTTCTGAATGACAGGCGGAGTCGCGTCTTCAGGAAGAGTACGTCCGAGAGTGTTGACGCGGTCTCTTACGTCTTGCGTTGCTGATTCGAGATTCCGATCGAGTTTGAAAGTCGCGATGACGATCGCAGTTCCCTGTCCGCACACCGATCTCAGCTCGCTGATGCCGTCGACTGTGTTTACGACTTCTTCGATCGGTTGCGCGATGAGCGACTCGACTTCTTCAGGCGCCGCACCCGGAAGTCCAACACGAACCGAAACTGTCGGGAGGTCAACGGAAGGAAAACGATCGACGCCAAGCTTGAAAAAACCAGCGGAGCCCACCACCACGAGCGACATAACGATCATCGTCGCGAAAACAGGGCGGCGGATACAGATTTCGGCTAGCTTCTGCATGTTTGAAAAGAATAGGTCCTATATGTCCTATGGGACCTATATTTGAATTACTCCACTACTTCGACAGGCTGTCCTGATTGCAGGTTGCCCGGATCGATCACGACTTTTTCCCCGACGTTGATTCCAGCAACAATCTCCGTGAAATCGGCGCCGCGTCGGCCAGTGGTGATCGGTTTCTCCAATGCCTTTCCATTCTGAACAACGATCACTTTTTCGATGCCGGCAAAGGTCACGATCGCGTTGTTCGGAACCGTCACCGCCATCTTTGCGTCGTTGGTGACGATTTCCGCGTGTACAAAAGATCCGGGACGAAGCTTTCCATTATTTCGTACGTCAGCTTCAACCATCAGCATGCGGTTCTGTTGTGCGATCACGGGGCTGAGTCGCATGATCTTGCCGACATAAATATTCTGATCGCCTTCGATGGTTACACGAACATCCTGGCCAGTGTGAATGGTGTGTGACTCACGTTCCGGTACCTGCGCTTGGAGTCGCAGCGGATCCATTTTGACGATATCTACAACCGCTGCTCCGGCGGCGAGGTATTCACCGACGCTTGTCTTTTTCTCCTGAACAATTCCATCGAGCGGGGCTACGACTGATGTGTCTTTCAACTGTTGTCGTGCTAACGCTAACTCCGATCGTCGCTGTGCCAATATGCCTTGCCGGTTGCGAATCTCTTCGTATGCGTCCTGGTATCGTCCTTCAGCGACTTTGAAAGTTGCGGTGGCAGTTTCAAACTCTGCTTTCGCGATTACTCCCTGTTCGACGAGCCGCGCGGCGCGGTCGCGGTTGTAACGGGCTTCGTCGAGCACAGCGCGTGCTTGTCGCACAGTTGCAGTCTGTTCCGGATCGACGCGATCGTCGGTTCCTTCCGGCGCCAGACCTAAACGCGCGCGTGCCTGGGCCAACGAAGCTTCTGCCTGTTGCACGCGGAGGCGATAATCTTCAGAGTCGACTAAAGCGATCACTTGTCCACGCGAAACGACGCTGCCGAGATCGACGCTGATCGTGCGCACGCGTCCGGGGACTTTAACGCTGACTGTTGTTTGATCGTATGCGGCGAGCGTGCCGTTGGCTGTTACGGTTTCGCCGAATGGGGTTTCGGCAACAGCGGTAGTTTTGACCTTTCGGGGAGTTTTCGCGTCCGGACGCCCCTGGCCTTGTCGCTGCGACGCCTGATAATCACTCTTGCACGAAGTCAAAAAAAGCGCCGCCAACAAGAGCGACACTCCCAGTAGAAGAATCCGACTCTGAGACATCCTGAGCAGTTTAACACGCGCCACAGATAGAGGACACCGACAGCCTGAGCGATTTATGTAAAGTTATGTAAAGTTTGCGTAAAGCAATTGTAAGCCACAAAGAAGCACAGAATGCACAAATCAGGTGCATGTATTTTTGTGCTTGTTGTGCCTTTTTGTGGCTTAAAAGCCTTTGCGGAGCAGGTACGACGCCTTGATGAAGAACGTGCGTGCGTTGCGGCGGAAGCCGGGGACGAGTTGGGTTGTGAAGGGGTGCGGGCTCGCGTAGTTCAGATCGTCGTTGTAGCCGGCGTAGAAGGCGGTCCCCGGACTCGGCGTCCAGCCAAACAATGCCTGCGATCGTAATCTCGAGTTCAGCGTGTTGTAGTCGAGTATCAGCCGCGCGAACGTCGCCTTGGTGAACTGATACGTCCCCCGAGCCGTCAGGATGTTAACCCGGTAGGCGACGCGGCCGGTGTCGTAGCGCCGCAGACGCTGCGAGTTGATACCAAACTGCGTGCGCAGCTCATTCGTTGGTTGATACGTGACGCTGCCGTTGAACTGAAACAGACTGCCACGCCCGGGATCCAACGGCGCCAACTGGCCCAACGCTAACGCCGCGGGACTCACTCGCGGATACTTACTGCCATTACCAAAATCGAGATCGAAATGTCCCCAACGTTGAGTTACCTGCCAATACGACCCTGATCGTTGATGCGTGGTATGCCACCAAACGAAGGAACGAAGCGACTGTTCTGCGAAACGGTAACACTCGGAATCAGTTCGATCGTACGCTCGACCGAGATTCCCTCGAGTCCTGTCAGATGTCCTGCCTGGCTGAGATTGCTGTCAATGCTGCGTGAAAAAGGCATCCACGAATCGAGCTCATTCTCGAGGCGTTTGATACGTCGAAAAAAATGCGCGCCCCAAAGTTTTCCCTTGCCCGCTTCGAATCGCAGTGACTTGAACGGAATTGCGATCTCAACATTGAAGCCGGTTTCGTGAACGATACCCTTGGATTCCATCAACAGATCGACGCTGAAGTTCGCCGGGTTGAATCTGGTAGAAGTCTTTCAACACTGCGGCCTTCTGCCAGACTTCTTCGTCGAGTTTGCCGTCGATCGTGGGTGGTTTATCGAATTTCGGGATGATGACGGGTTTTGATTTCTCTTCCGGGATGACGAAGGCTGCTGTTGGTGTCGACACCGTCTGCGCGGTAGCAATCACCGCAGCGCACAAAGTCAATGATAGGATCAAGCTCATTCTCATAGGTAGCTGGACAAGATTTCAGGATGAACATGCAAATCTTGTGAATCCCGTATCCTGTCTAAAAACTGCGACGGAATAAGTAAGACATCTTGATGAAGAACGTTCTTCCGTTACGACGGAAGCCGGGTTCGAGCTTGCCCGTAAATGGACTGAATCCATTGCGGTTCAGATCATCGTTATACCCAACGTAAAACGCCGTCCCTGGATTGGGAGTCCAACCCAACAGAAACTGTCCTTTGTAATTGGAACCCAGCGAGTCGTAATCGATGCGGCCACGTGCAAACAGAAACCGTGTGAACTGGTAAGTCGTACGAAGCGAGACGATGTTCTCATCGAAAGCGAGCAACCCCGTGTCATAACGCGTGAGTCGCTCTTTGATGTAACTCAGTCGCGCATTGAGTGCGCTGGTCGGTTGATAAGTGATGCCGCCATCAAAATGCCAGAAGTCCCCGGGCCCCGGATCCTGCGGTGCACGACAATTAGCAGGCAACGGAGTCGTCTTGCACTGTCCGGCCGCAAATGCTTCACGCGCGGCAAGCGCTGGCGGACTCACGCGCGGATACTTCGATCCCGCGCCGAAGTCGAAATCCATCGCGCCCCAAACGTGATTTACAAAAAAGTTGAAGTTGTACTTCTTGCTCGGCGTTGAACCGCCAAAGAAATAAAGACCCGTACTCGGCGCCGAGCGTTCGTTGTCCTCACCTGCAAACGTACACGTGTTCTCGATCACGCAATTCGAACCCGGTTGTCGCTTTGGTCCAAACTCGCTTTCGAAAACACGTTCATAACCCTTGTCAACACCCACGCCCGTATAGGTCTGCCGGCGCAGTTGCAACTGAAGCTGTGTTTCGTTGTTGAAGGTTTGCGAACGGCCTTGCCAGTCGAAGCCCGCGTTGAAGTCTGTATAGACGCGCCAGGATATCAGTTTTGCTTTTGGATCGGGTTCGGAGTTGTAGCGGATGAACCAGTTGGGCTGGTTCGTGTTGTTTCGTCGATTGAATCCGAGATCGGCAACGTAGTAACGCGTGCGGCCCGTCATTGAAAACTCGTGCCCGAAGTGGCGGCCGCTCTGGTTGTAGTCGATGGAGTAGATAAAACCGTTCTGCTTGCTGTCGCGAACCTTGCCCTCTTCAGGAAAGAAGAATGGATGACGCGTGTGGGTGCCGAGCACTTGCCAGCTAAACGTCGTTTGCTTGTCGATACGGAAGCGACCATCAAATCCGCCCAGTTGGTTGTACTCGTCAACAAAGCGACGATACGTGGTCAGAAACCCCACGAACGAATCGGATTTACCAACGTCCCGCTTCAATCGCAGGATACCAGCCGCCGCGTTCTTATCGACGAATCGCTGAATCCCCGGAAAGATATTTGGATTCGTTCGCTCATCCTCATTGAAATTCCCGGGAGCATTGTCTGAGGCCAGCAACAACCCAAACGTGTTTCGATCGACTTTGCCGGTGAGTTTCACGGCGTAGTCAGGATCGACGATCGCGCGCGTGTGAACTGCGGCGATCTGCGTGTTGAAGATGTCGATGCCTTCGAGAAAAAACGGTCGCTTCTCTTCGAAGAAGATCGGGAAGCGCTGGTTCGCAGTAACTACCAGCTGGTCTGACTCGACCTGCGCGAAGTCAGGATTGAGAGTGAAGTCGAGCGTGACGGTCGGCGTGAGTGTGTATTTGCCGGTTAGGCCCGGATCGAAATCGACGGGCTCGTTTACGAAGCGTCCGGGGTCGGGAGTGCCGGCGAGGGCGTTGAACGGGAGCGCAGTTTTACGTTTACCGGTTTCCGAGACTGTCAAACTCGGGATCAGTTCGAGAGTTCTTTCTGCCGACAGACCTTCGAGACCAGTGAGATGGCCCGCCTGGGCCAACCAACTGTTTTTGTCGCGGTCCATCGGCATCCACATGTCGAGTTCGTTGTTCAAACGTTTCGTGCGGCGCCAGAAGTGAATTCCCCACAACTTGTCCTTGCCGGCGACATAACGCAGCGACTTGAACGGAAGCGCGACTTCGATCGTGTAGCCGTCGTTCGTCACCATCCCCTTCGACTCCATCACGAGATCGAGACTGAAGTCTTCACCTTGTCCTTCGGTCCAGATCCCGTCGGCCTGAACGCCGAGCGGATTGAAGTCAAACTCGTAAGCGCGGCGCTGATCGTTGAATGTATCGAAGAGGATGCCGACGTAGTCGTCGTCCCAGATTTGATCGCGTTTCGGGATGTTCGCGCGGACCTTCGCGGGATCGTCGTAACAGTGGAAGCCGAGGTAGAGGAACCGAGCGTCGTAACCAATCATGACTTCGGTGCGGTTTTCCGGAATCAGATTGTCGCCGGGCTGGACCTGATAGAAGTCTTTCAGCACAGCCGCCGTCTTCCACACTTCGTCGTCGAGCTTGCCGTCGATTACGGGCGGCTTCGCAAAAAGAACTGCTTTTACGGGGTTCGACTTTTCGGGTGGCAGGGTAAGCGCGGCTTTGCCGGTTTTTAACGGTGCAGTTTCAGCCGGGGTTTTATCTTCTGAGACTTTTTTGCTGCTAAATGCTGCCGGCGAGGGTTGGGGAGTTGGCGTTTGGGATGGACTCTGTGAATAGGCCGCTGCAGAGCAGAGACAGATCAGAGCAGTGCTGAGCAACGCGGCTTTCATGATTACGTTCCCCTGGTCGCAGTTTAGAAACGAATGCAGTTAATTGTTTCGAAGCTGCTCGAAAGGTTCCCGCTCACTTGGACGCGTCGGGTCCAAAGAATCTTCCAGAGCGCAGGCTAAAAGATTAAGACCAAATATAGGTCTTATAGGACAAACCGGTCCTATTGGCGCGGGCGCAGAAGAATTTTCCCGTCGCCCGTTTTGAGAACAAACACTTTTCCGCCGTTGCCGATTCTCCAGCGCTTCACGCGCGGAGAAGGAGTAATGTCCTCTGCAACCGTGAAACCCTCATTATTGATTTCATCCGGAGCGTTGGTTTCAATCGTGAAGCTCGAGCCGGCCGGTACGCTCAAAGAGATCGTGCCGTCGCCGGTTCTCGCTGTTACTGCGTTGAAGTTTCCATCCAGAGCGATTTCACCGTCGCCGGTGCGCGCGTCAACCTGACCCTCAAACTTGATGACGCGAATCACACCATCGCCGGTATTAACCTGAAGCTGTCCGCCGCCATTCGAGACTTCGATTGGACCATCGCCCGAACGAAGCGTGATTTGGCCTTTGACTCCTTCGAGGTTCAGCGCACCATCGCCGGATGAAACGTGAAGAGTTGATTGTCGCGGCACGTAGATTTCGAAGTCTACGCTGCCGCTTTGCTGGTCATCGTTGGTGGCGGTGATGGAGACCGCCTCTCCTTGTTGTTGAGACTGGATGGTAATGCTTTTAAGAGATTCTTCGTCACGCGCAGCCTTGGTCGCGTTGTAGGTGACTTCCTGTTTATCCCACCCACGGACCGTTACCCGGCCATCGAATGTGTTCAGCGTAATGCGCGGCGTTCCGCTGACTGCGTAGGTGCGCGTCTCTTTGGCAGTAAATTTTCGACTGTAATCGTCGTTGGCCTGTCTCTTGGTCATGACGGCCACTCGCGTCCTGGCATGCTCGCGGATCATTTCACGCTGCGCACGCTCGATCTCGCGCTCTGACTCGCGCATCGCGGCATCGACCTGGCGTTGTGCATCGCGTTGCGCCTGGCGAGCAATCCGTTCAGTATCAATCTGAACTCGCACCTTCTCGGCTACCGTAACGGCGACATCCACATCTCCAGCTTCATTCGCCTCCTCGGCAGCCTCGCCCTGAATCGATGCAGCGGGACTCAGCGGCAGTCCGTCCTGAGCGCGCGAGACCCTGATACCCCCGTTGACGTTTCCAAGTTTGATTCTTGGACCACCGGTACCGATCTGGCCGTCCATACTGTGTCCGACATATTCGCCGTGTTTGACCTGCAAAGCGAAGTCGGTGGTGATACCGCCGTGAACGGTGCCCGCTTTAACCGAGGCATTTGCATTCGACGGAATCACGAGCGTCACGGATCCGTTAACTGAACCGAGCGAGATCGACTTCGACTCCTCGAGTTGATTGAAGCTCGCATTAAGTGGCCCATTGATGGTCGAGAGTCGTGCTTCACCCAAAAGACCACGTGCGTTGAGACGGCCATTGATCGACGAAGCTTTGACATTGCCTTCAACGCCTTCGATGTCGATTGAGCCATTGATGAGCTCGACAGATTCGAGCACGACTTTCCGTGGAACAGTCAACGTGTAGTCGACAGTCGCAGGATTGTCGTAACGGCCCTGGCCGCTACGGAAGTTTTGCGGGCCATCAGGATATTCGGTTTTGATTCTGATGTTTTCTTCAGTCGCGTTAACCTCGATTGTCGCTTCTGTTAATCGTTCTTTTCGATAAGCTTTCTTGACTGCGTCGACCTGCACTGCCGGACGATCCCAAACTTTGATCTGAACGTCGCCATTAATGTTTTCAAGACTCACGCGGCCTGATAGCGACAGCGGATAAGTCTGATGAAACTCCTCGCGCACCTCATCGCCGTTTTCACCGGCTCCGGAAGTCGAGTCTGCCGCGGACGGCCCTGGCAAAGCCGGCCGCGGATCCTGGCGGCCGCTAGCAGCCAGTGAACCATTGCTGGTCAAAGCAACGCTCAGCAGTACTGCGCTGATGAGGGTTTTCATTAACATTGTCTGTCTCGTTTCCTAAAAAGAATTATTTAACTGGTTGTACGTAGATTAATACTGCGGTTCAACGTCCGCAAAATCATTTCCCGATCGCGAGGGCTGAGTTTGAATAAATTGTGTTTACGATTCTTCGCCTTGAGCATCGTCAACGGCAACTGCGCAGGCGTCTCGGAGTCTTCATTATCGTCCATCGCTATCTTGAATTCGAATGGCGCCGCGTGGAAATCAAACTTCGCGAACTTCTCGACCTTCGCTAATTGCAACTCGGTGGGTTTCGCGGGTGTTCGCGGAGCAGCTCTTACGACCTTAACAGGCGGAACAGGAACCGTCACTTGAGCACCGGGCTCCGTTATATCTTCGACATCTTCGAGCCACTCGACTTCAACCGCCGGTACGGCCTGACGACGTTCACAACTATTGAGCTTCGCGGCGATATTCATCTGAGGTGGAATCTGCGGAACTTCGGCGGGAGCGATGTATTGCGCAACCAAACGGCCGGTGT
>JBKPPU010000092.1:0-5558 GCA_046733695.1 Acidobacteriota bacterium | reverse complement strand
TATCAGTTTGAAAGACGTGACGACGGCACAGGCGCTCGACTACCTGTTCCTTCAGGAAGGACTCTTCTTCCAGAAGCTCAGCCGCAGAACGATCCTCGTTGCCGATCAGGCACGCCGTCCGCAGTATCAACAACTCGTGCTGCGCACGTTCTTCCTTTCAAACATGAAACCGGCTGACGCGCGCCAACTCGTGCAGCAGGCCATTCCGCCGTCAGTTGGCCGTCCGCAAACGATCGTCGTTCCTGACGACGCGACGAACAGTTTGACCGTCCGCGACACGGCAGAAAACGTCCGCTTGATTGGCGATCTGCTTCAGAGCATCGACAAGGATCGCGCTGAGGTTGTGATGGACGTCAGCATCTATGAAGTTTCAAAGAGCGATCTGATGCAACTTGGTAATCAGATTGGAACCCCCGGTAGTAACGGCGTGTTCAGCATCGGCGGTTCGCCCGGCTTCTCGCTGTTGACCGATAACGGTATTGTTAATTCGGGAGCTGGTCGCGGTGTCAACCTCGGCGCATTCGTCGGCGCGGTCCCGACGGCACTCGCCGGCGCTCTCGTGATTCCGCCATCAATCCTGACTGCGTTTCAAAGCAGAAACAATACGAAGCTGATCGCCTCGACTCAGGTACATGCGTTCAACGGCGAAGAGTCGACGGCTCGCATCGGTCAACGTGTTCCGGTGCAGACTGCGCAGGCATATCCGTTCGGTGTGCAGACGGGAACGCCCGTAAATGGTCAAGGCGCTTTCCCGAGCGGCGGTTTCCCGGTCATCAACTATGAACCGACTGGTCTAACTCTGAAGTTCACGCCGCAGGTGTTTCCGAATCTCGATGTGCAGGTGAAGATGAACATCGAATCTAAAGATGTTCTCGGAGCGAGTACGCTGACTCCAACTTTCACTGAACGCACCATCACCGGCACGGCCCGTGTGCAGAACAATCGGACCATGATGCTGGCGAGCGTTTCTCAGGACGTTCAGACCAACGGTCGCGCGGGACTTCCGTTTCTCGGCGGACTGCCGATCCTTGGGCGTTTCTTTACGTCGCCTACTCGTGACAATCGTCAGATCGACATCGTGATCTCCGTCACGCCACGCGTGCTTCGGGCACCGGCTGTTACTCCGCGTGACGAAGAGATGCGACCCAGCGGTACTTTACAGTCGCCGACAACCGGTTCGCTCGCGGAAATGATTCGTGATGCGGATCGTGAAGATCACATCGCATCAGTGGTGCGTAATGCCGATCGCGAGGATCAGCTGGCGGCGGCACGCTCGCTGCCCAGGAACGTTGAGATGCAGCTTCCTGATGCACCACTCGTGAAAGCGGGTGAAACAGTAATGCAGAACACAACGCCTTCGAATCTACCGCCCCCGATCGGTACGTATGCGTTCGCTCCGGTTGGCGGTGAGAAAAAACCGGCAGCTGTTGTGACGAACACCAAGCAGACAGGAATGGAAGATCTGCCGTCGTATGTTCCTGCGCCGAAGTCGCTCGTTAGCGAGCAGGCGGCCGCGAATGTCGCGACAGTGAATCCGGGCAGTGGCGGAACGAATGCAGTTCTGACTTCAATGCCAAAAGCTACTGAGACGTCGCTTGATACGAAGACAAGCGCGACACGTGTCGCTCAACTCAGTCTCATACCAACCGGCGACGTTTTGAAGGTGGGCGAGAAACGGCGTTATGCAATTCAGTTGAACTCTGATGTGCCGTTGAATCTGGCCCTGGTCGCTCTGCGATTCGATCCGAAGGTAGTTAAGGTGCATGCATTAACTGCCGGAAGTATTCTTCCGAACTCGGGAGAGACTGCCCCGTCGTTTACACCCGTGATCGACTCGACAGCAGGCAGGTGTTTGATATCGATCTCGAGTAACGGCAAGGCATCGTTCGGAGGCTCCGGACCACTGCTGTTCATCGATATCGAAGCAATTGGCGAAGGCGATGCTTCGCTGATGTTCGTGAAGGAAACGCTGCACGTTGTTGCCGCTGACTCGCGTGACATCACGTCACAGATAGTGCAGGGGACGGCGACAGTGAAGCAGCAATAGACGTTCGTCGGTTTGCCACAGGCACAAAAAGCACAAGCTTAGCGAACTATCTTTTGTGCTTTTTGTGCTTTTTTGCGGCCTCAGGCGTGTAACGGTTATGAAGCAAAAAGGCTTCTCATTAATCGAACTGGTGATCACGATCACCGTGCTGACGATACTGACGCTCGGCGTGTTGCCGCTCGTAAAGGTTTCGGTGAAGCGTCAAAAGGAGCAGCAACTGCGTGAGACCCTGCGCCAGATCCGTACGGCAATCGACGAGTTTCATCGCGATACGGTCGGCATGGTTTGCACCGGAGTCGCACTGACGCCACAGCAACAGGCACAACAACAGGGCAACACGTTCATCGATCCGCGCAGCAAAGTGGTGATCAGCGATTGCACGATCTTCGGCATCGACAATCCCGATCATTTCCCGCCGGATCTGGAAACGCTCGTGAATGGCGTCAATGTGATACCGCGAGGCTCGACCGGTGGTCGCGGACAGCAGGGCGTGAATGCAACCGATGTGGGCCAGAGTCAGTTGTCGACTAAACAAAAAGTGTATTTGCGAGGGCTGCCGATCGATCCGATGACGGGAAAATCAGATTGGGACCTTCGTTCGTGCTACGACGCGGCCGACGCCGGTTCGTGGGGCGGTGAAAATGTTTTTGATGTGCGCTCGAAGTCGAGGGACACGGCGTTGAATGGAGAGAAGTACAGTGACTGGTAAGAGACAGGCAGGATTCACGTTGCTCGAGTTGATGATCGTGATTTCGATCATCATCATTCTCGCGTCGATCACACTGCCGCAGTATCAAAAGACGATCATGCACACGCGCGAGACGGTGTTGCGAGACGATCTGCGCAAGATGCGTTCGCTGATCGATCAGTTCGCGGCAGACAAAGGGCGCTTGCCTCAATCGCTCGACGATCTCGTCACTGAGGGTTACATGCGCGAGGTCCCGATCGATCCGTTCACGGGCCAGAAAGATTGGGCCACCACGCAGGGCGCAGATCCGAATTCGTCCGAGGGCGAGCAGGGCGTGACTGACGTCCACAGCGCCTCAGCAGAAGTCTCGACTGAAGGCACAGCTTATAGTGAATGGTGAAACGAATTGCCAATTTCCGATTGCCAATTGCCAATTGGATTGACGCGACTTAAATCGACAATAGGCAATTGGCAATCGGAAATATAGAACAGTGCCCAACCTCTTATCACGTTTAATTGACCCCTGGTATCCCGCGACCGCAATCGGTTTGGAAAAGGGAGTTGCTTCCGTAGTTCAACTCGAACGCGTCAGAGGTGCGGTGTGTAAACTGCGCCGCGCTGCCACTTTCAATATCGATGAGTCACTCGTTCATCCGAGCTTTGACGAAACCAACATCGAGAACAAAGCTCAACTCGCCGCCGTGTTGAAAGACCTCGCAGCGAGTGCCGGGCTGCTGAAACAGAAGCGTTGGTCACTCTCGCTGCCGGAAGCTACCGCACGAACTCTCGTTCTCACCATCGAAAGCCAGTTGCAATCGGCGTCTGAACTTCAGGATGTACTGAGGTGGAAGATTGAACGCGGCTTTGGCGCGTCGATGGAAGAGCTCTCCATCTCGAGAGACCGCCTGCAGAAAGATGCACAGGGCCGCGATCGTTATCTTGTCATCGCAGTCAGGAAAGCGATACTCGCCGAGTATGAAGCGGTTCTCGACTCGCTCTCGTGGCGCGCAGGGTTGATCTTGCCGCGGCACCTGGGCGAGGCGCAGTGGTTGACGCGCAATGGCGGCGCCGGCGATTCACTGTTGCTGAGTGGTTCGAATCACGGTTTCACTGGAGTCATTTTTCGCGACCGGCACCCGCTGTTTGTTCGCACTGTGGAGTGTGCCGAAGACGAGATTGAGGACGAGTTTTACCGGTTGCTGTTGTTCTATCGAGATCGCAGCACTCCCGAAACGGGCGAGAGTCCGGGTCTGATGCGGCTGATGGTGATCGGCGAGGGCATCACGAAACAGCGCGCCGGAGAAATCGTCAACGAAACGACGGGCGGAGACTTGAGACCGCTGCAGGCTGAAGACCTCGGATTACAACTCCCCAATCGGGAATTCAGCTTCGACTCCATCGCCGCCCCAGCCGGTCTGGCCACGCTGTCCTGGTGATTGCCGATTGCCAATTGCCAATTTGGTGAACTTAACGTCCTTAGGATTAACAAATTGGCAATCGGCAATTTGAAACAATCCGTCCGGACTGCACGTAACACCCCTGTATTATGAATCTTGCTGCCTCCTCGGTTTCCCGTGCTTTTTCACGAGATTTGACTGCGGCCACTGACCGCGACCTCGTGGCCACTGCCGTCAGCGGCGTCGAAGGAAGTTTTGAAGAGCTTGTACGACGCTACCAGCGGCCGATCTCAGCCTACGTCTACCGCATGGTCGGCAACTATGAATCCGCCCTCGACCTCACTCAGGAGATCTTCATCAAGGTTTACAGCTCACTTACTCGCTATCGCGCCGAATTCAAATTCTCGACCTGGATCTACAAGATTGCGCACAATGCCGCCGTCGATCATCTGCGGCGCACCACGACTCGAGAACAGTCGCTCGTGATGGGTCCGGAAGGCGATCAATTCGATCTGCCGGTTGAAAGCGGCCGCCTGAGTCCCGAACAGGAAAGTGAACGCAAGGAGCGACGCGGCGAGATTGAGTCAGTAGTGAAAACACTCCCCGCCAACTATCGCGAGTTGATTATTCTTCGTCACTCACAGGATCTCAGTTACGAGGAGATTGTTGAAGTAACGGGCTTGCCGCTAGGCACGGTCAAGAACCGGTTGTTCAGGGCACGCGAGATGATGCGACAGCAGTTTGTTTACAGGGGAATTACCGGCGTTTAATGAATAGGGACCAGCAAAAGATCTGCGAACGAAATCTGTTTGCCGCCTACGTCGATGGCGAACTGGATACAGAACTGACTCTGCTCTTTGAAGATCATCTGGAAGGCTGTGCCGAGTGTCGCGCGGAGTTGAGAGCACATCGACTTCTTGTTTGCGAACTGGATGCGGCGATGTCGGAAGCTGCTGAGATTCCAGTGCCGGACAACTTCTCACGAATGGTTGCGGCGCGTGCCGCGAGTGATATGAGAGGGGTGCGCACGCGTTCCGAACATCGCAAGGCTGTGACTATCTGTGCCGTCCTCGCGTTCGTCGGATTTGTGCTGCTCGGTGCTGCAGCGCGCAGGAGTCTGTTCCAGTTTGCCGAGAGCTTGGTTGCGACAGTTTTCGGCTTGGTCAGCTTTGTGGCAGGCAGCGCTTATGACGCGGTGGCCGGATTCACAGTAGTTGTTAGAGTGCTCAGCAAGAAAGCCATTATCGAATCCGATTTACTCGGGCCACTTGTAGGGTTGTTAGCCTTAGCCATCCTGATACTCTCGCGTTTGATCTCAAATTATCATCGCACGAGAGCAACCGAATAGGAGGTTGCCTCGGGCAATGGTCACTTACCTGTCAACAGTCAGATCTCAACCCTCCCTCAACAAACTCGATTTGAATCG
>JBKPPU010000091.1:0-6199 GCA_046733695.1 Acidobacteriota bacterium | reverse complement strand
CTGATGCGCGAGAGAGCCCGTTCTTCACGCCGCCGCAGTTAAGACCACGAGTCGTGCTACGATTCGCGAATGATGAGAAGAATCTGCTCGTGAGTGGCATGCTCGCAGGTGGTAACGAGCTTACGAACAAGCCCGCGATTGTTGATGTGCCGGTCGGTCGTGGTCACGTGGTGATGTTTGCCACGAACCCGATGTGGCGACATCAAACGCAGGGCGAGTTCTTCCTGATATTCAATGCGGCACTGAACTACGACAACCTGAGTGTCGGACGCTCCGAGGGTCGCGGGCAAGGACAGCGACCGAGCACAGCCGACGGCTACGATCAGTAGAGAATATAGGTCCTATAGGACCTATATTTGCAAATGGAAACAATCCTTTCAGACATCGAAACGCGTGTGTTGGGGTCGCTGATCGAGAAGCAAGTGACCACGCCGGAATACTATCCTTTAACGCTCAACGCGCTGACGCTCGCGTGCAATCAGAAGAACAACCGCAATCCAGTAACGTCTTACGCTGAGCACCAGGTCGCCGATGCAGTGGAAAGCCTGCGCGAAAAGAATCTCGCGTACGTGTTTTACGGCAGCACGAGTCGGGTGCCGAAGTACAAGCACGTGGTGCCGGAGGTCATGCACTTGAGTCATCCGGAGCTGGCGTTGATGTGCGTCCTGATGCTGCGCGGCGCACAAACGCTCGGTGAGTTGCGTGGGAATGGTTCGCGTTTGCACGAGTTTTCGAGCCTCGAGGAAGTTGAAGAGACTCTCAACAAACTCATAACGCGAGATCCTGATCCGCTCGTCGCACGCTTGCCGCGTCAACCTGGACAAAAAGACGGGCGGTTTGCTCATTTGCTTTCAGGCGAGATCGACATCCAGGCCCTCGATCAAACTCCGCCTCCCGGCCCGTTGCGTCGCACAGGCCTCGAAGAAAAGGTTGAAGCGTTGACTGCCGAAGTCCAGCAACTTAAAGAACAATTCGAGCAGTTCAGAAAACAATTCGAGTAATCTGCGTAATCTGGGGATGCTGTTTCACGCGTGGGCTTGCGGCCCAGCTATGCAAACCATACGCGACCGAAGTATAATGCTCGTCCCTTATGAATCTCGAGATTTTCCATCCAGCAGTGGCGCGCTGGTTTGCGCGCACCTTTCCTGCCGCCACCGAACCGCAGTTGCGGGCGTGGCCCGAGGTTAAGAAACACCGGCACACCCTGATCGCCGCACCAACCGGATCCGGAAAAACTCTCGCAGCATTTCTCTCCGCTATCGATGACCTCGTTCGACTCGGTCTCGAAGGTCAACTCGACGATTCCACCCACGTCATCTACGTCTCACCACTGAAAGCTCTCAGCAACGACGTGCAGCGCAATCTCCAGGTTCCGCTGGAAGGAATTCAGGAGGAGTTGAAAGCGCTCGGTCTGCCTGAAGTCAACATTCGCACTCTCGTTCGCACCGGCGACACACCGGCTTCGGAACGCACCGCGATGACGAAGCGTCCGCCGCACATCGTCGTCACGACTCCGGAATCGCTTTACATTTTGCTGACCAGTGACGGTGGGCGACGCATGCTGGAGACGGCGCGAACGCTGATTCTCGACGAGATTCATGCCGTCGTCGGCGACAAGCGTGGGTCACACCTGGCGCTTTCCATCGAACGACTACAACAACTTGTTTCCCAACGTTCTCATTCACTCGTTCGCATCGGTCTTTCCGCCACGCAACGTCCGATTGAAGAAGTCGCGCGATTCCTCGTCGGCACCGAGAACATCGACGCGAACAACACTCCGAACTGCACCATCATCGACAGTGGCCACGCAAGAAAACTCGACATCGCCATCGAGTTGCCCGAGTCGCCTTTGTCGGCAGTGATGTCGGGCGAAGTTTGGGATGAGGTTTACGATCGACTCGCGCAACTAATTCGGCAGCACCACACCACGTTAATCTTCGTGAACACACGTCGTTTGGCTGAACGAGTCGCACGTCACCTCGGTGAAAGAATTGGCGAGGAGAACATCGCTGCGCATCACGGAAGTCTTGCTCGCGAACAACGTCTGATGGCTGAGCAACGACTGAAGTCGGGCGAGTTGAGCGCGCTCATTGCCACTGCATCATTGGAGCTTGGTATCGACATCGGCGATGTGAATCTGGTTTGCCAGCTCAGTTCAACTCGCTCAATCGCGAGTTTTCTGCAACGTGTCGGCAGGTCGAACCACACGGTCGCGGGGTTCCCGAAAGGTCGCATCTTTCCACTCTCGCGCGATGAGCTGGTTGAGTGTACAGCGATTATCGATTCGGTTCGTCGCGGTGAACTCGACCGCTTAGAGATTCCCGAAAAGCCTCTGGATATTCTGGCCCAGCAGATCGTAGCTGCTGTCGCGGCGGAAGAGTGGTCGGAAGACGATCTCTTCCAAATGGTCAGACGCGCATATCCGTATCGCAATCTGGAACGAGAACGGTTCGATGCGATCGTCCGCATGCTCGCGGAAGGATTCACCACCAAGCGCGGCCGCCGATCGACTTATCTGCATCACGATGCAGTTAACCAGCGACTCCGCGGTCGCAGAGGCGCGCGACTCGCTGCGATCACTTCCGGCGGCGCCATTCCTGACACTGCTGACTACGCCGTGGTGCTCGAGCCCAGCGAACTCGTGATCGGATCCGTAAATGAAGACTTCGCGATCGAGAGTCTGCAGGGCGACATCTTTCAACTCGGAAATACTTCGTGGCGTGTGCTTCGAGTAGAGCAGGGAAAGGTTCGAGTCGAGGATGCTCATGGACAGCCGCCGTCGATTCCTTTCTGGTTGGGTGAAGCGCCGGCCAGGACGCAGGAGTTATCGGTGTCGGTGTCGAGGCTGCGAGAAGAAGTTGGGACGCGGATTAAGGCGGATGAAGATGGATCGGGGGTTAGGCTCGAGGGGGCCGTGGAGTGGCTGACGAATGAAGTGGGGTTGTCTCAGTCCGCGGCGGAGCAGATGGTTGATTATCTGGCTGGCGCGAAGATCGTGCTGGGTGTGATGCCGTCGCAGGAGAATCTCGTGCTTGAGAGGTTCTTTGATGACAGTGGCAGCATGCAGCTAGTGCTGCATTCGCCGTTCGGCAGTCGTATCAATCGCGCCTGGGGATTGGCATTGCGGAAGCGGTTTTGTCGCAAGTTCAACTTCGAACTGCAAGCCGCAGCAACCGAAGATGCAATTGTGCTTTCGCTTGGACCAACGCACAGTTTTCCGCTCGACGACGTTTTCCACTACCTGAACTCCAAAACAGTGCGACAGCTTCTGTGCCAGGCTTTGCTTGATGCTCCGATGTGGAATATTCGCTGGCGCTGGAATGTGACTCGTTCTCTCGCGGTGTTGCGGCGTCGTGGTGGCCGCAAGATTCCGCCGCAGTTGCAGCGCATGGATGCAGAAGATCTCCTGACGGCGATCTTTCCCGATCAGGTGGCTTGTGCTGAAAACCTGACCGGCGAACGAGAGATTCCATCGCATCCGCTCGTCGATCAAACCGTCAAAGACTGCCTGGAAGAGGCGATGGACATCGACGGTCTCGAACGTCTGCTCACGTCCATCGAGCGAAACGAAAAGAATCTCTTTGCTCGCGACGTCATTGAGGCTTCGCCCCTCTCTCAGGAAATACTCAACGCCCGGCCATACGCTTACCTCGACGACGCACCACTCGAAGAGCGTCGCACGCGAGCCGTGTTTCAACGACGCTGGCTCGATCCGGAGACTGCCAGCGACATGGGCAAACTCGATCAGGCTGCAATCGATCGAGTGCGCGAGGAAGTTTGGCCGGAGCCACGCAATGCAGACGAGCTTCACGATGCGCTCGTCGAGCTCGGCTTTCTAACGGAAGCTGAGGGTGCGGGCTGGCAGGAATTCTTTGCGGAGTTGAAAGCTGAACGTCGTGCCGGAGTAATGACTACCGGAACTGCGAAGAGATTATGGGTTGCTGCTGAACGTCTGCCACAACTCCAGCCCAATTTCCACAACGCACAACTGGAGCCGCAGATTGTCGCGCCCGAGAGTGTCTCGCGCATGGCCTGGACTCCGGAAGACGCCCTCGTCGAGATCGTCCGCGGACGTCTGGAGGGTCTAGGTCCGGTGACTGTCGACCAGTTGATCGATTCTTCCGGTCTCAGCAAGTTGGAAATCGAAACTGCGTTGCTGAGACTCGAAGGGGAAGGTTTCGTGATTCGCGGCAAGTTCACGCCGGGCACAACCGAAACTGAATGGAGCGCGCGCCGGCTGCTCGCTCGCATTCACAGCTACACCCTGAATCGTTTGCGTCAGGAGATTGAACCCGTTGCCAGCAGCGACTTCATCCGGTTCCTGCTTGCGTGGCAAAAGGTTACGCCAGACCACCAGATGGAAGGTCCGGAAAGTCTCAAGGCGATTATCGAGCAGTTGGAAGGTGTGGAAGCACCAGCCGCAGCGTGGGAAGGCGAGCTACTGCCGGCGCGGATGGTGGAATACGATCCGGCCTGGCTCGATGCTTTGTGCTTGTCGGGTGAGGTGGTCTGGGCGCGACTCACTCCACTCGCACGTTCAGCGGCCGTTGAGAATGGCGAAAGATCGCGTGGCTCGGGGCCGGTTCGAAATACTCCCATCGCGCTTCTGCGACGAAAGAATTTTGCGCTCTGGAGCTCTGTGTTTCCGCAACCAGCCCCAACCAGCACATCAGAGTTTTCCACGACCACGCAGACTGTCTACGACTATCTCATGACGCGTGGAGCTTCATTCTTCACGGACATCGTTGACAACACGAAGCTGTTACGCAGTCAGGTTGAAGAGGCACTCGCGGAACTCGTCGCGAATGGCATAGTCGTGTCAGACAGCTTCGCTGGATTGCGCGCTTTGCTGACGCCAGGGAGTCGTAAGACGCAGGCCGCTTCGCGCCGCAAACACCGGCAGCCGGTTTACGAGATGTCGAGTGCCGGGCGCTGGTCCATTCTGCAACGCAACGCGACGCCTGATCTGAACGACCAGAGTCTGACTGAGGAAGTTGCGTGGGCGCTGCTCAAACGGTATGGCGTTGTCTTCAAACGTCTGTTGGAGCGAGAAGGCATAGCGTTGCCGTGGCGAATACTACTGCGCTTTTATCATCGGCTCGAGCAACGTGGAGATATTCGTGGCGGACGCTTTGTGGCAGGCATCTCGGGTGAACAGTTTGCGCTGCCGGAAGCGATCGGAATGTTGCGTGCGATTCGACGCGCCGGCCCGCAGGAGAGTTTGATTTCGGTGAGCGCCGCCGACCCGTTGAACCTCGTCGGAATCATTGTTCCGGGCAGTCGAATCACGGCGCACACGAGCAACAGAATTCTCTACCAGGACGGCGCTCCCATTGCTTCCCTCGAATCCGGAGAAACGCGTTTTCTGGTGGAACTGAGCCGCACTATGGAATGGAAAGCCAAAGCCGCCCTGGTACGGAAAGCCACCCGTCCCGAGCTCCGCTCCTACCTGCAAAGACCAGCATAGTAGCCACAAAGAGGCACAAAAAGCACAAAATGAACTTTTTACTGTTTATGTGCCTTTTGTGCCCTTTTGTGGCTAGATCTTTCTGTGCCTTTTGTGGCTCGTTTCTGGAATGTGGCGTCGATTGAGACTGCCTTTAGGTTGGACAGGCGTTAATCCAAGTTCAACAAGGTGTCTATGAAAGCATTAGCCCAAACAAATCAAATCCTCTCGATACAGTTCCCCTTCACGCGGCGTCGCCCGCTGAAGTATTCGCTGGTGAAACCGCGAACCTCAGTGCCTTCGACCGACGAGTTTATGCGCGTCAACAACGCTACCGTTCGCGAAGGCAGATCCCATCGCGTGTGGCCGCCTGAAGTTCTGCGTGCATTTCAAACTGCTGAAATCATCACCGAACTCCAAACACAACACTACGTGCTTCGCGACAGCAGCATCACGCGAGTTGCTCGATAAACCTATTGCGTCGCGCTCGTTGCTTGCTGCTTGTTCTGTTCGTCGAGCCACGCTTTTAGCGGCGCGAAGTAATCGATAATTGCAGTCGCGTCCATCTTGTCTTCGCCGGTCATTGCCTTTAATGCTTCGGGCCACGGCTGGCTCAAACCCATGGCCAGCATCGCTTTCAGCTTCTCGCCGGCCTTCTTGTTTCCGTAGATCGAGCACTGGTAAAGCGGACCACTGAATCCCGCTTCGCGACACAACGCGCGGTGAAACTGAAACTGCAGAATCGCCGCGAGG
>JBKPPU010000090.1:0-22879 GCA_046733695.1 Acidobacteriota bacterium | reverse complement strand
AATGAGTGCCTGCATGCTTTAAGAATAGCGAAATAAAGTCTAATATCGTGGCAAGTCTAACATAAGGGAGTTTGAAATGCCGGAATTGAACGAAGCAGTAATCATCAGCGCCGCGCGCACGCCGGTGGGAAAGTTTCTCGGCTCGCTAAAAGGATTTAAAGCCACCGAGTTGGGCGCGATCGTCGTGCGCGAGAGTGTGAAGCGCGCGGGGATCAAGCCTGAAGACGTTGATGAAGTGATCATGGGGTGTGTGATTCAGGCCGGCTTGGGCCAGAATCCTGCGCGACAAGCTGCGTTGCATGGAGGTTTGCCATCGACTGTTGCTGCTGTGACAGTGAACAAGGTGTGTGGCTCGGGTTTGAAGGCGGTGATGATGGCGGCGCAGGGCGTTCAACTCGGCGACTCGGAGATGGTTGTTGCGGGCGGAATGGAATCGATGAGCAATGCTCCGTATCTAATTCCGAAAGCACGTGAGGGTTATCGTCTCGGAAACGGTGAACTGGTCGATTCGATGATCAACGATGGGCTGTGGTGCGCATTTGAGAATTACCACATGGGTTGCACGGGAGAGGTAGTCGCCGAGGAATATTCAATTAGCCGCAGTCAGCAGGACGAGTTTGCCGTCGGATCGCATCGCAAAGCGGCGGCAGCGATCAAGTCAGGTAAGTTTAAGGATGAGATAGTTCCGGTTGAAATTCCACAGAAGAAGGGTGCTGCACTTGTCTTCGATACGGATGAAACAGTCCGCGAAGACACGTCGACGGAGGGACTCGCAAAGCTGAAGCCTGCGTTCAAGAGTGAGGGCACAGTTACGGCCGGGAATGCGCCGAGTGTTAATGACGGTGCGTCGGCAGTGGTGGTGACGTCGTTGCGGCGCGCGCGTGAGTTGGGTGTTGAGCCGATGGCGCGAATTGTTGCGCAGGCGGTTTCTGGGGTCGATCCACGGCTTGTGATGATGGCGCCGGTTGAGGCAGTGCGGAAGTTGTTGAAAAAGACCGGTTGGGCGGGGAGTGAAGTCGATCTGATTGAGTTGAATGAGGCGTTTTCAGTTGCGGCACTCGCGGTGACACGCGAGCTCGGACTCGATCCGGAGAAGGTGAATGTGAATGGTGGCGCCGTGGCGTTGGGCCATGCGATTGGTCAATCAGGATCGAGATTGTTGACGACCATGTTGTACGAGTTGAAGAGAAGGGACGCGAAGCGAGGGATTGTTTCGTTGTGTCTTGGTGGTGGCAATGCGGTCGCGATGGCGATCGAGAGATAGATAAAGATTTGCATGATGTCTCAAGATGAACATGATGAATCCTGTGAATCCTGAAAAAAATCTTGCTAATCCTGTCACCATTGGCGTGGTGGGTGCAGGCACAATGGGAAATGGGATCGCGCAAGTTGCTGCGCGTGCGGGTCACAAGGTGGTTCTACACGATGTGAGTGAAGAGTTTCTGAGTCGTGGGATGAATGCGGTTGATAAGAGCTTGCAGCGGGATGTCGATAAAGAGCGTCTCGATACAGAAACAAAACACGCGATTATTCGCAGGATCAGTACCACCACTGAGTTTCACGGATTTAAAGACGCGGATTTTGTAATTGAAGCTGTGACTGAGAATCTGTCGGTGAAGACCGAAGTTTTCAAGGCGCTCGATCAAATCACACCATCACACGCGATTCTCGCTTCAAACACTTCTTCAATCTCAATCACTAAACTGGGTGCCGCGACCAAGCGTCCCGACAAAGTCATCGGCATGCATTTCATGAATCCGGTACCGGTGATGAAGCTCGTCGAAGTCATTCGCGGCATGGCGACTTCTGACGAAACTTACGAAAAAGTCAGAGAGCTGTCGGAACAGTTGGGCAAAACCGCGCTCGACTGCCAGGACTCGCCCGGTTTCGTGTCGAATCGCGTGTTGATGCCCATGATCAACGAAGCGATTTTTACTCTGTACGAAGGCGTAGCGAGTCGCGAGAGCATCGATGGCATCATGAAACTCGGCATGAACCATCCGATGGGTCCACTGACCCTCGCCGACTTCATCGGTCTGGACGTATGCCTTGCCATCATGAATGTGTTATATGAGGGGCTCGGAGACCCTAAATACAGACCGTGCCCGTTGCTAAAGCGCTATGTCGACGCTGGTTGGCTGGGTAGGAAGAGCGGACGCGGCTTTTACGAGTACTGATCGAGTTCATGCGCCCCGGCATCTCTCACTACTGTCAAAAGTGCCTTGCAGCAAATCCGCTGGGCCAGGAATTTTGCGCGCGCTGCGGCACGCGTCTGATGATCGTTGTCGAACCTAGTGGTTTACGCTACGAAGCCGGACCAGCAACTCTTTCCACTGACGAACATCTTCTCGAACGCATCTCCGCGGCTGAAACCAGAGTCGCGCGGCTAGCGGAACGTCTCGAGCGAAGTCTCGATCTGCTGCTTCGTTACGCGCAGAACGCCTACTTCGATCGCTCGCTGATGAGAGCCCTCGTCAGTTTGTTAACTGAAGACGGCGTGATCGAGACCGAGCGACTCGAGCGAATGTGGAGCGAGCGTTGTCAGAAAGACACCGTCGAGCAGGAAGAGATCGTCCACCGGGATGAGTTGCGGTTGCGAATTCTCGAGGGACCCGGCGGCCAGGACAAGGAATTTGAAGAATTGGTGAACGAGGGTTTTCTGCTGATTGAAGACAAGCAGGTTCCGCAGGGCGTTGCAAAACTCCAGGCAGCGGCCGAGATCGATGACGAAAACTCAACCCTCAATTTATTCATCGGCGAGCACTACTTCCGCAAAGGAAAGACAAAACAAGCGCGATCATATCTCACGCGGGCCCACGCCGGATTGCCAGACGATCTTCGCGTGTCGCTCCTGCTGGGTCTGACGTGTGCTGACGACGGCGAGGTCGCGCTCGCAAAAGATCTTTTGAGCAGCGCGAATACCCAGGGTGGTTCTTCGTTTGCGGGACACTACGGTCTCGGTTGGGTCTTCGTGGCTGAAAAAAACTGGCGTCGGGCACTCGGCGAGTTCAAGCGTGCGCTGACCGTTCGGCCGTCACCTGAGGCGCATTACGTCCTCGGCTGTCTCTATTTCGAACTGAATCGCGATGAGTTGGCGGTCAGGCACCTGCGCAAGGCGACGAAGATGGACGGAGGCTACGCCGAGGCGTTTTATTTACTTGCACAAGTTTATCAACGAACTGGACGCAAACAACTGGCACAACAAGCTTTAGAAAAAGCAGGTGGTAAAAACGTGACCCTGTTCCAGCCTGCGACCCGGTTGATTGCCGGAGCAGACAAACGACTCGCCACTTTGTTACGCGAAGACGCTTTGGGCCACGGATTTTCGCGGACAGCGCGTTGACAGAGCGTCGCGGGCCGCTATAATGGCCGTTTTGCATGCGGATTGAGTTAGAGAACCTGGAGGGTGGCAAGGGCGATTTCGCTCACGTTTATCAGCCTGACGATCTCAATCCCGTGGACGAGCGAGTAAGTTTGACGCAGCCGGCAACCGTAAGCGGCAAGGTTCGGCTGGCTGGTAATGAGGTCTTTGTTAACGGACACATCGAGGCGCGAGCCCAGGTCGAATGCGACCGTTGCTTGCAGCCCGTCGAAACGCCGGTAAACGCCGATTTCGCTCTCGAGTACATCAGCGGTTCAGAATACGAATCGAGTGAGACGGCGGAACTGACGGAAGCCGAGATGTCGGTTTCAGTATTTGACGGGAAAGCAATCGAGGTCGACGAGATCGTGAAAGAACAAATCGTGCTGGCTGTACCCACTCGCATGCTCTGTCGCGAAGACTGCAAGGGCATTTGTCCGGAATGCGGGACAGACAGGAATACGGGCGATTGCAGTTGCGCCACAAATGATATCGATCCGCGTTGGGCGGCTCTCAAGAATTTAAAATAGCCACACAGGGGCACAAAAAGCACAAATGATTTTTTTTGAGCCTTTTGTGCCTTTTTGTGGCGGAATAAAAACGGAGTAATTATGCCAAATCCTAAACGACGACATTCCAAAGCGCGTACCGCCAAACGACGCGCGCACGATGCTTTGCGTGTCCCCCAGACTACGCTTTGCCCGAATTGCCGTGAGCCCCGCATGCCCCACCGCGTTTGCCCCAAATGCGGCTTCTATAAAGGTCGCGAAGTCGTACAAGTAGAACAAAGCTGACCCACGTTGTGCGAAGTCAGTCGCAGCATCAACCCGAGTTGACGGGCAAGGTCGTGCTCGACGCGATGGGAAGTGACCATGCGCCGCACGTTGAGATCGATGGTGCCCTTGCTGCGACGCGCGACTTCGGCGTGGGAGTTATTCTTGTGGGCCAAGCTCACAAGATTGAGCCTGAGTTGCGACGATGCGGATGGCGAGGCGATGGCGATCGCGGTATTGAGTTAGTCGACGCGGCTGAAGTTATTGCGATGGATGATCCCGTCGCCACTTCCGTCAGACGGAAGAAGAAAAGTTCTTTGAGGATCGGTACGAAGCTCGTGATTGACGGCCGTGCTGATGGTTTTGTCTCCGCGGGTAATACTGGCGCGGCGATGGCGACAGCGAAGATGGTGATTGGCACTTCACCGGGCGTCGATCGACCGGCGCTCGCGGCAATGATTCCGACGAAGGCGGCAAAGCCGACTCTGTTGCTCGACGTAGGCGCGAACTCGGAATGCAAACCGCATCACCTCGCGCAGTTTGCCGTGATGGGTGATGCTTACTCGCGTTCGGTGCTCGGAACAGTGAAGCCTTCGGTTGGCTTGATGAGCATCGGCGAGGAAGAAGCGAAGGGAAACGAACTGACGAAGGAAGCCTTTCCCCTCTTGCGGCAGTTGAGCAATATAAATTTCGTCGGCAATGTCGAAGGTCGCGACGTTTTCTCCGGCATGGTCGACGTGATCGTCACTGACGGTTTCACTGGAAACGTGATGCTGAAACTGTCAGAGGGACTGACTGAAGCAATGCTCGCGATGTTGAAACGCGAGTTGATGGCGACGGCAGTCACGAAGGCGGGCGCGATGCTGGCGAAACCGGCCTTTCGAAGTATCAAGAAGCGGCTCGACTACACGGAGTATGGTGGTGCGCCTTTGTTGGGTGTCAGTCGCATAGTAGTGATCGGACACGGTCGTTCGAACGCGCGGGCGATTCGAAATGCGATTCGCAGTGTAAAAGAGTTTTCAGAGCATCGCACGGCCGAACAAATTGAAAACGCAATACGGGATCCACAGATTACACAGATCTCCGCAGATAATAACCTGCGTACGTCTGTGTAATCTGTGGACGATTGTAGTAATCTGAGGGATTAATGGTGAATCAACGCGCTGGAATTCTGGGTACAGGTCACTCTTATCCGGAAGGCATTCTTACGAATGCAGATCTCGCCCAGTTAGTCGAGACCTCCGACGAATGGATCACGACGCGCACTGGAATTAAGCAACGTCGCAAAGCCGCGCCGGAAGAGTACACATCGCTGTTTGCAGTGCGAGCTGCACGGCAGGCAATCGAGCGCGCTCGTTTGGATCCTGCTGATATCGATCTGCTTCTTTGTGCCACAGTGACGCCGGATCAGATACTTCCTTCAACGGGCTGTATCATCCAGGCAGAACTCGGCGCAAACAATGCGGCCGCGATGGACGTCGTCGCAGCGTGCTCCGGGTTTTTGTACGGAGTTTCCCTTGCTGATTCGATGATCAGAACGGGTCAGATACGGCATGCGGTGGTTGTCGGCGCGGAGATTTTGACACAGTACGTCGACTACACTGACCGGCAGACATGCGTGCTGTTTGGTGATGGTGCAGGCGCCGCAGTGTTGGGAGCAGTGGAGAACGGTCGCGGCATTCTGGCGTCGAGGATCAAATCGGACGGACGTTACGAAGAGCAGCTTTATTCACCCGGTGGTGGAACTCGCAGGAAGCCGACTGCTGAGACACTTGCCTGCGGCGACCACTTTTTCAAGATGAAGGGCAACGAACTGTTTAAAGTTGCCGTTCGTTCAATGGCTGAGATATCGCGCGGGGTGCTCGACGAGGCGGGAGTAAAGTCTGACGAGATCAGTTTGTTTATTCCGCATCAGGCCAATCAGCGAATCACCGAAGCGGTGGCTGACCGGTTGAACGTCGATATGTCGCGGGTTTATTCAAATATCGCAGTTCATGGAAATACGTCTTCGGCATCGATTCCGATCGCGCTCGATGAATGTGTCGAAGCAGGAAGAATCAAACCCGGCGATCTCGTGTTGATGGCTTCGTTTGGTGGCGGTGCTACGTGGGGCGCGGTGCTGTTCCGATGGTAGTCCACAGATTACACAGATTAAGTGATGACAGAAAATACTCTGCGTAATCTGCGGATGGCTTTTGTCTTTCCCGGGCAGGGTTCGCAGGCTCCAGGGATGGGAAAGGATTTAGCGGAAAAGTTTCCGGTTGCACGACGGGTCTTTGAAGAAGCTGATGATGCGTTGGGTTTTGCGATCTCGCGGCTCTGTTTTGAGGGTCCGGCAGAGGATTTGCAATTAACGGAGAACACACAGCCTGCGATTCTGACGGTTTCGGTGGCCGCGTTCCGCGCCATGATGGAAGAGGGAATTAATGCACCGGCATTTGTGGCGGGACATAGTTTGGGTGAATACTCCGCGCTCGTGGCAGCAGGCACGTTGAGTTTGTCGGACGCGGTACGCACTGTGCGCGCACGAGGACGGTATATGCAGGAAGCGGTCCCGGTTGGTACCGGCGCGATGGCTGCCGTACTCGGCGGGGAACTGAGTGAGATTCAGCGCGTTTGCGAAGACGTGAGTCAAGGCCAGGTTTGTGCAGTCGCCAACTTGAATTCACCCGGGCAGATGGTAATCGCAGGTAACACTGAAGCTGTGGATCGTGCAGTCGAAGGTTTGAGCGGTGTTGCGAAGCGCGTGATCAAGTTGAAAGTGAGTGCGCCATTTCATTGTGCGCTCATGAAGCCGGCGCAGGACAGATTGGCTGCCGATCTTGAGCGGCTTGAATTTAACGAACCTGCGATGCCGGTGGTGACAAACGTCGACGCACGCGCCACCTCGGCGCCCGGTGAATTGCGTGACGCGTTAGTGCGACAGGTTTCAGCCCCCGTCCGTTGGGTCGACTCTATGCAGTTGCTCATTGAGCAATCGGTCGGTACGTTTGTAGAAGCCGGGCCGGGAAAAGTTTTGTCAGGTCTTATGCGTCAGATCAATCGCGACGTCAAGACGCTGAACGTGGAAGACGCAGCGAGTTTGGAAGCAACAAAGGCTGCACTCGCGGCAGGAGATTGAGTAGTTTAATTAACTCACAGAGGAGCAAACACGATGCCCGATCAAGAGATCGAGAACAAGGTGAAACAAATCATCGTCGACGAGCTTGGTGTCGATGAAAACGAGGTCACGCCAAACGCGAGATTCATCGACGACCTCGGAGCCGACTCGCTGGACACGGTCGAACTCGTGATGCGTTTTGAGGAAGAGTTTGGCATTGAGATTCCGGACGAAGATGCGGAAAAGATCCAGAGTGTGCGGGACGCGTACAATTACATCGACCAGCACAAGAAATAGCTCACCGAATATAGGTCCTATAAGTCATATAGGACCTATTTTTGGTGGCACCAACTCTTCCCAAGGAGTTCTAACTTGACACGTCGTGTCGTGATTACGGGCCTCGGCCTCGTCACACCTGTTGGCAACACTGTCGCAGACACGTGGGCTGCTCTGATGAGTGGGCGCAGCGGCGCCGACTACATCAAGAAGTTCGATGCGGAGAAGTTTTCGGTACGATTCGCCTGCGAAGTCAAAAACTTCGACCCACTGACATTCATCGCGAAGAAAGAGGCGCGCAAGATGGGCGCCTTTATTCATTATGCGATTGCGGCGTCAATCGAGGCGATCGCCGACAGCGGCATCCAGATGACGCCGGAAGGAAAGTTCCCGGCTGATATCGCGGAGAACGCAGGCACCTACATCAGCAGCGGCATCGGAGATTTCTGGGCCATCGAGCGCGAGCACTCGAAGCTGCTGGACGATGGACCGGATCGTGTTTCGCCGTTCTTTATCGTTTCCGCAATCGTGAACCTTGCGGCAGGCCAGGTTTCCATTCGTTTCGGCGCCAAGGGTCCAAATTCAGCTACCGCGACCGCCTGTGCAGCGGGCGCGCATGCGATCGGCGACAGCTTCAAGATTATTCAACGGGGCGACGCGGATATCATGATCTGCGGCGGCGCCGAGTCGGCAATTACACCGATGAGCGTGGCTGGATTTTCTGCAATGAGAGCGTTGTCTACCAATAACGACGATCCGTTGCATGCTTCGCGACCATTTGAAAGAGATCGTGACGGCTTCGTAATCGGCGAGGGCGCGGGAATCATGATTCTCGAAGAGCTCGAGGCCGCAAAGAAACGAGGCGCGCGCATCTACGGTGAGGTCGTCGGTTATGGCGCCTGCGCTGATGCGTTTCACCTGACAATGCCTGACGAAACCGGCTCGGGCGCGCGGCGCGTTATGCAGCGATGTCTGAGAGATGCAGGTGTACGACCCGATCAGGTCGGCTACATCAATGCTCACGGCACGTCGACGCCTTACAACGATAAGTTTGAAACGCTCGCGATCAAGGAGACTTTTGGCGAGCATGCGTACAAGCTGGCCGTCAGTTCAACCAAGTCGATGACGGGTCACTTACTCGGTGCGGCTGGCGGAATCGAGAGCGTCTTCAGTGCGCTGACGCTCCACCACAACGTCATAGCGCCGACGATCAACTACGTGAATCCCGATCCTGATTGTGACCTCGACTACGTTCCGAACGAGCCTCGCGAAGCCAGAGTCGATTACGTGCTTTCAAACAGTTTCGGGTTCGGAGGCACGAACGCGGCGTTGTTGTTCAAGAGGTACGAAGGTTAATGAAGATCATAGTGATGATGAAGCAGGTCGCTAACAAGGACGCGATCCTGCGGATTAATAAAGATGCCACCTGGATTGAAGAGGGCGATCTCTCGTTTGAAGTGAGCGAGTCAGACGGTTATGCGCTCGAGGAAGCGCTGCGTGTGCGCGAGAAGCTCGGCGGCGAAGTGATTGTTGCCTCGATGGGCCCACAGCGCGTGAAGAGTGTGATCAAGGATGCACTCGCGCGCGGCGCCGATCGTGCGATTCATGTCGCGGGCGACAATCTCACACATCTCACGCCGTATGCTGCGGCGACGATTCTTGCCGATGCTATTCGGGATGAAAAACCGGATCTCGTGATGACGGGCTTGCAGTCGGATGACTATGGTTATGGTCAAACGGGCGTCATCATGGCTGAGTTACTCGGCTTGCCGCATGCGACTATCGTGATCGAGTTGGACGCCGCTGCAGACAAGCTGCGTGTGAAGCGAGAGCTGGAAAGCGGCTGGTACCAATGGTACAAGATGCCGTTGCCCGCATTGTTAACGATTCAGTCGGGTATCAGCCAGATTCGCTACGCGACCTTGAAGGGAATCATGGCGGCGAAGAAGAAAGAGATTAAGGAAGTCACGCCGTCGGCGGAGCTTGTCGGGCGGCCGTCGCATCAACGCGTTGAGAAGATCTACCTGCCGCAGAAGATGAAGCAGACGCAGATGCTCGGGAATGGCGATGCAAAGGCTGGGGCGGCTGAGTTGGCCCAGAAGCTGCACGTTGAGGCGAGAGTGTTTTAGCCTCGGATTTGACGGATAAAAAACGGATGAGTAGCGGGATATTAGTTTTCATTGAACACAAAGGCGGGGTCGCGAACCGGAGTTCGGTTGAGGCAATTGCGGCGGCACAGGCGCTTGGGTCGGAGGTGACGGCGGTTGTGCTTGGGGCGGACATTGCGAGTTTGGCGCAGGAGATTGCGGGCTATGACGTTGCGAAAGTAATTGCTGCCACGAACCCGAAACTCGCGGAGTACACGCCGGATGCGTACGCGGAGGGTATGGAGCAGATCGTCAAGCAGGTCGATCCGAGTTTTGTGTTTCTGACACACACGTATCAAGTGCGCGATTTTGCGCCCAAACTGGCTGCGCGTTTCGGGAAGTCGTTGATCAGCGATTGTATTCGCGCTAAAGCGGATGGTGGGAAGATCGGTTTCACGAGAAGAATTTTCCTCGGCAAGCTCGATGCGGATGTTGTGTCGGATGGTGAGGCACCCGTGTTCGCGTCATTCCAGACTGGAGCCTACCGGCCCGACCAGGCTGCAAAAGGCGGCAGCGCCAGCGTTGAGAACGTTGCAGTTGAGATTGGCGACGTGCGCATGGTGCCTGAAGCGCCGTTTCAGGAAGCGAAGCAGGCCGTCGATCTCACGAAGGCTGAGGTCATCGTTGCAGTTGGACGCGGAATTAAGAGCAAAGACAATCTCGTCCTCGCAGAAAAGCTCGCGGAAGTCCTTGGAGGAGATCTCGCTGCATCGCGTCCGATTTGCGACGCAGAGTGGTTACCGATTGACCGCCAGATCGGATCGTCGGGACAAACCGTTGCGCCGAAGCTCTACGTTGCGCTCGGCATCTCCGGTGCGATTCAGCACCTCGTCGGTATGAAAAACTCCGGTACGATCGTGGCGATTAATAAAGATCCAGAGGCGCCGATCTTCGACATCGCTGATTACGGGATTGTTGGAGATCTGTTTGAAGCAGTGCCCGTGCTCACCGAAGAGATCAAGAAGATAAAGGGTTAAGTTAGCCACGGATGACACGGATAGAATCCGGATTTGATCCGTATTATCAGTGGCTCCCTTTGATCTCAGCTACAACTTCCTCAGGTTTCCAATCATTCCCGTTGTAAATCTTCACGACCTTACCATCAGGACCCACGATCACCGTTCTGAGTGCGTGGATGATCTGATCCTTCTCGGGGAAGTAGGTTAATCCGAAGTATTCCGCGATTTTCTTGACCTGTTCGGTAGTCCCACCCGCGAATTCCCAGTGCGCGAAAGTCTCGTTTTGATAACGCTCGGTGTGGGCGGCGCCGTAACTACGCAGCACCTGCGGTGTGTCGTAAGAAGGATCGATGCTGATGCTGAGCAGGTGAGTCTTTTCGTATAGACCCCCATCCTGGCTGAGGGCGCGATCAATCTGCGCGAAGTTGTCCGACATCAGTGTGCAGTAATCAGGCACCGGACAGCGCGTGTAGATGAACGTCAGCAGCAGTGTCTTCCCGCGATAATTTTGAAGATGAATCTCGCGGTTATCTTGATTGCGAAGCGTGAAATTCGGAACCTCGTCGCCTTCTTTCGCCATCGTCACGCCGGGCAGCGCAGCAGCAGTCGCACTCTGTCGCGTGATGATCAAGCCTTCCAGCGAGGTATGAGAACCATCGACGACGAGCGTCGCCGTGATCTCGTCATTAGGAGCGATGAATTGCAAATCTGATTCATTGTGCACGGTGAAAGGCATCGTCATCGCAGGCATGTATCCCTTGACGTCCTCATGTGACACCGTCACCAGATGCTTCTCCGGGTCAACCGCCACTACTTTGCCTTTAAGGTCAAATCGCCTTTCATTGCCGCGCCGGCACGAAACGCCGAACAGAACACAAATCACGAGGGTCACCGCAATGATCTTTTTTGTGCCTTTTGTGCTTTTTCGTGGCTTCATTTCGGTTGGAGTTGAGCGTCGTAAAGTCGCTGGTAGGTCGAGTAGTTTGCCATCACTTTGTAAACGTAATCCTTGGTTTGCGTGAACCCGATCTCTGGTACATAACGATCGGGTTCGTTGCCACGCGAGCGTGCAATCCACCGCGCGAGATTGTCTGCCCCTCCGTTATACGAGCCGGCCACTGCCTGTGGCTGGTTTGGAAACTGCTGAAACAGATTCGCGAGATACTGCGAGCCGAAGAGAATCGCAGTGTCGGCGTTGTAGAGATCGTCCTGATTGAAGTTGTTCAGTTTTACCTGCGCGGCGATCTCGCCGGCTGTGGCAGCGATGAACTGCATCATGCCGCGCGCTGCCGCAACGGATTTCGCGTCAGTCTGAAAACGCGATTCCTGGCGCGCTATCGACAGGACAAACCGCGGATCGACGTTTCTACTCGCTGTGTGCTTTAACAACGACTCGCGAAACGGTGCGGGATATAGAAGCTCGACCATCTCGCGCGGCGCGAGTTCGATTACGAAGTCGGCCGGCACGGTTTTCCATACCTGCTCGCCAAACCGCACGGCGCGATTCGCGTTCCCGGCGCGCAAAGACAAAACAGCAATCGTGTAATCCTCGTCAGGACTGCGAGACGATTTGCGCGCCACGAGATACTCCGGAATCGCTTCGTCATAAAGCCCAAGCAGCAAGAGACTGTTGGCGATTGCCTCGTGAGATTCCAACTCCGTGGGGTCTTGCTTTAACAACGAGACTTTATTGAACCGCGGAATGCGGTAGGTGCTCAGGGCATTGTATGCACTCTGTAGAGACTTCAACACGCCCGCCCTGATTTGGGGATCGCTTGTGAGTCTCAAGCTCGATTGCGCTGCGACGCGTGCCTGCTCGAACCGCCCGTCAGCGCTCGAAACCATGACGTTGTTGAGCAGGTTGTTGAGCTGCATGCGGACGAGCGTGCTTGTCTTTCGATTCGCAGCCAGATCCAGAAGTCTCTGTGTGGAGCGTGTCCCGTAATACTCATTTCGACCATCAGGAATCGCGAGATAGGCGTTGATCGCGTCTTCGGTTCGTCCCAGTTGTTCGAGCGCATAGGCGCGCAGGAAATTCACTTCCGCGGGATTGGTGCCGCCGGGAACGCGTGTGCCGCCGAGGTCAGAAAGTTTCGAGAGTTCGTCGGCGTCGCGGACGACTGTGGCCCAGCTACCCTGGGCCATGTGAATCCGCAGCTGGGCGAAAAGTGCGAGCGCGTTGGCCACGTCCGTTTTGAAACGTGTGCGAGTTTGCTGCACCCAGTTGAGCGCCTCCGGATAGCGACCTGCTTCGTGAAGCGCGTCGATGATGTTCTGATATGCACGCTCAGGGTTTGGATTATCGGGAAACTTGTCGATCAGGAGTTTGTAGGCCGCGACTGCGTCGTCAGTGCGCTTCATCCGCACGTAACTCGAACCGAGAAACCCGGCCGCATCGCGTGCACTCGTTGACTGCGGATACCCATCAACGACTTTCTGAAAAAGCTTAACGGCATCGTCGTACTTTCCCTCGTTGTATAACCCGCGCGCGATTTGAAACATCGCATTGGGAACAGTTGTGCTTTGCGGAAACCGATCGATGACGGCCTGATAGTGCAAGCGTGCGCCCGCGAAGTCGCGATTGAACTGGTAGACCGAAGCGCGCAGCAAATGGTCTGCCTCGGACAACGTGGGCGCCTTGTTATCCAGTGCATCAAGCTGCCGAACTGCTTCGAGTGCGAAGTCGTCAGGACGCGACGCATCAGGCATCTGCATCAGGAGCTTCGTAAAAACATCGCGGGCCTCGGTGGTTTTTCCTGCATGCCAGTAAGCGAGGCCAATCAGGGTGCTTCCTTCTCGCGCCACCGCAGTGTTTTTCGAAAGTGTTAACGGCTTGGCGCTGGTAACTACTGCGGTTAAGTCGCCGCTTTCGAAAAAGCTTTCACTGAGTCGCAATGTAGCCGGCTCAAAGAGCAGACTCGACGGCGCGGTGGCGACGAGCTGTTGCAAACGCTCGCGCTCCAGAACGAGGTCGCCCGTCGCGCGCGCGAGTTTAGCGAGTCTCCACAACGCGTATTCTCTGAGTTTGGAATTGTTCGCAGCGATTGCCTGGTAACTTACCAGCGCGGTTGCCGTGTCGCCTGTTCGTTCCGCGATTCGGCCCAGTAAATAGTCGTAATTCTTTTCGCGAAACAGCGCCTCATTAGCTGCTCTGATCTTGTTGATCTCGCTGCGCGCGGTCTGCCAGTTTTCCGACTCGACCGCCGCAACCACCGGGTCGGTCGACTGTCCCTGCACCGAAATGCAAACTATTGCGAGAAAAAGTATTAATCTGACGAAAGACATGTCTCGGATTATAATGGGCCCTCAAACAGGCACAAGAGCACAGACAAAATCTCAGACTGCACCCCGAAAGTATCCCCGTTTGTGCTTTATGTGCCTTATGTGCTTTTTTGTGGCTATGATCAAACTTGAAGCTGCGGAACTGGCAGCAAGAATTAAAGCAGAAGTAAAAGCGGAAATCGACGGCGGTCTGCGTGCGACGCTCGCAGCAGTTCGCGTGGGTGACGATCCCGCCTCGGCCGTCTACGTCAGAAACAAGATCAAAGCGTGCGAAGAGGTTGGCATTCGTTCCGAACATCATGCACTGCCCGAGTCGACCAGCACGGCCGACTTGCTCGAATTGGTCAGGTCCCTGAATGCACGTGACGACGTCGACGGTATCCTGACGCAGCTTCCATTGCCTCGTGAGATAAATGAGACGGCCATCATCGAAGCGATCGATCCCGCGAAAGATGTCGATGGTTTCCATCCGGTCAATGCGGGCAAACTTGCCATGGGCAGGCCGGTCTTCGTGCCCTGTACGCCGGCAGGCATCATGGAACTGCTCGACGATCGGGGTGTCGAAATACGCGGTGTAAGCGCGTGCATTGTTGGGCGCAGTCAAATCGTTGGACGGCCGATGGCGCAATTACTTTTACAGCGCGACGCGACGGTAACGATTTGTCATTCGCGGACGCGCGACCTCGCTGCCGTAACACGAACCGCGGATCTTCTGGTTGTGGCAATCGGTCGACCGGGATTCATACGAGGCGAACACATCAAGCCGGGTGCGACTGTCATCGACGTGGGTATGAATCGAGTTTCAGATCCGGAGGAAGTTCGGATCCTGTTTGGGAGCGAAGCCGAGAAGCGGCTCGAGGTGGTAGAAAAACGCGGCGCGACGTTAGTCGGTGACGTGAATCCATCGGAAGCCGCGAAAGTCGCAGGCATGTTGACGCCGGTACCCGGCGGTGTGGGTTTACTCACAGTGGCGATGTTGATGAAGAACACATTGAAAGCGGCGCGTTTGCGACGACAGTGATTTATGTTACGAGTCGGACTGACAGGATCGATCGGCGTTGGTAAGACTTTCGTTACGTCTGTTTTTGTAGAGTTGGGATGCCGTGTACTTGACGCGGACCAGACGGCGCGTGAGGTTGTCATGCCGGGTACGCCGGGCTTGAGGGCACTCGTCGACGTTTTTGGAGATGACATTTTAGCCACGGATGGAACGCTTGACCGGAAACGTCTCGGAGCGCTGATTTTCGCGGATGAAGGCAAGCGGCAACGACTGAACCATATTCTTCATCCCTTCATCATTGCGCGCCAGGACGAGATTCTGAACGGGTGGGAAGCGGAGGATCCCGACGGCATCGGGATCGTAGATGCTGCGCTGATGATTGAATCAGGCGGTTACAAGCGTTTTGATAAATTGATCGTGGTCCACTGCCGTCCTGAGGTTCAACTCGAACGCCTGATGTTGCGCGACAAGCTCTCACGCGATGAAGCGCTGCGCCGTATTAACTCGCAGATGCCGCAGGAAGAGAAACAAAAGTTTGCTGATTATCTGATCGACACTTCGGACGGATTCGAATTAACGCGATCTCGATCGGTGGAAATCTATAACCAATTAATCCGTGTCATCCGTGGCTAAAAAACCTTTTTCCTGCATCTGCGCACTGTTTCTCTCGCTGTGTCTCATCCACACGGGATGCTTCAGCACGGCGGAGCCGTCGACTTACTACGGCAAGGTCGTGGCGCCGCGCGCGCAGGAATTCCGCTGGAGCAACGGAGGACTGCCGCAGACCTTCGATCCTGCGTTTGCCGCCGCGCCACCCGACACCGACGCCGTCCGAGCCCTTTTCGAAGGTTTGACCGACTACGATCCAAAGACACTCGCGCCGATTCCCGCAGTTGCCACGCGCTGGGAATCGTCGAACGATGGTCGTGTCTGGACTTTTTACTTACGCGACAACGCGCGCTGGTCCAATGGCGAGAGTGTTACCGCACAGGACTTTGTTCGTTCCTGGGAGCGAACGCTGAAGATTGGCCCACTCGCGCCACACACCGAGCTGCTCGCAAACATCGAGGGCGCAATTCCGAGTCTTTCTGCGCCCCACAGTTTCGGTGCGCGCGCCATTAACGAACATGTCTTGCAGGTGACTCTGCAGCGAGCAGACACGGGTTTCCCGGCGCTCGTAGCCCATCCAGTGTTCCGACCCGTTAAAGTCGCAACCGCGGAAAGCACGACTCGTCTCGAATCGCACGAGCTGATTTCGAACGGCGCATTTCAGTTATCCGCGGCCGAAAGAGATCGTGTTCAGCTCGAACGTGCCAAGACCTACTGGGACGACGCTTCCGTCGCACTCGACCGCGTGACATTCGTAAACACTACAAACGCCGAGGACGCATTGACGGCTTATCGAGCGGGCGAGATCGACGCGATCACAAACGCGCCGTTTGAACCACTCGCGCTGAAGCTGCTGACTCCCTACAAGGACTTTCATCGCACCACGTTCGGCGCTTTGACATACTACGCGTTCAATACATCACACGAGCCATTTGACGACGTGCGAGTGCGCGAGGCGCTCGCGCTCGCGATCGATCGTGAACGAGTCAGCCGCGATGACTTAGGCGGTGCGACTGAACCGGCCGGAAAGTTTCTCCCCGAAGCGATGTCGGGCGAGAAGCCCGTGGTCGACAAGGCCGAGTTACTGGAGCACGATGTCAACAAAGCGAAAGCGCTTCTCGAAGAGGCAGGTTATCCTAACGGCGAAGGCTTTCCGGTGATCAGGCTTTTGATCAATCGTAACGAGCAGCAACGCATTGTCGCGCAGTCGATTGCTGCGATGTGGCGTGCGACACTGAATATCGAAACGGACATCGTGGTTCGAAACTGGGACGAGTACGAAGCCGGAATCAAAGCAGGCGACTACGACATTGTGCGCCGTGGCATCGTGATGCAGACGACGAGCGAGCTTGTTAATCTTCGAATGTTGTTTGAACGCGATGTGCATGCGCTGCCGAGTGCGTCGCCGCTTCCTGAGGGCACTGCACGTCCCAGCCCGTCGCCTGAACCGAGTGTTGCAGTGGAGAGTGAGGCGCAGGCGTTGAAGGACCTGAAGGCGGTACCGATTTATTTTGCGTCGTCGTATTCGTTGGTCAAGCCGTACGTTTCCGGGTTTGATGTGAATGTGTTGGACGCGCCGAGCTTGAAGAAGACACGTCTGGACCCCGGCTGGAAACAACCGTAGGCAGAAAAGCAAAAATGTCTTTTAGTGTGATTTGTAAGGGCAGAGAAGAGACGGCGCGAGTTGCGGGCTTGCTCGCGCCGCTGTTGCAAACTGGTGATTCGATCCTGCTCAAAGGTGTGTTGGCGGGAGGAAAGACTGCATTTGTTCAGGATCTGGTTGCTGCGCTTGGATCGAAGGCCGAAGTTACCAGCCCGACTTTTACGATCGCGCAGTTTTATCCAATGCTGGCCGGAACGTTCCTGCACATCGATGCTTATCGACTTTCGAGTGTGGCCGAGTTTCGTGATCTGGCGCTTGAAGTCTACATTGCTGAGAGCATCACGGCGGTTGAGTGGGGGGACATCGTAGAGCACGACTTTCCCGATGCTTTGACGATTGAATTCGAGTTTGTTGAGAACCAGGATGATTGGCGCAGGCTGACCTTTTCTGCCGCGGCGGAGCGTTGGCAGCCTGTGCTCGTTAGTTTAAGGAAACAATTACAGGTATGAGTTTATTGGTGGCAGTCGAGTCGTCGTCGAATGAATATCGCATCGTGATTGGACGTGAAGGTGAGGCGATCTTCGACTCTGCAGTGGATGAGTGTGATTTGCCGTTTAGAACGCTGGGGGCGCTGCTTTCGTGTGGGCTCGAACGGATTGGTGCGCCGCTGAGTGAAATCAAAGGCGTGGCGATCAACGTCGGACCTGGTTCGCTCACGTTTGTGCGGGCAGGGATATCGTTTGTTAATGCGTTGGCGTTTAGTTTGAAGGTGACTATTTTTCCGTTCAACTGGTTTGAGATCATTGCGGCGCAAGCAAAAGAGGCCACGGAACTGCCGGTTATCTGCGCGGTACCGGCGTCGAACGACAATGCATACGTTGGCTTGATCAGGGATCAGTCTGTTGAGATCATGCGGTTCGGGCGTTTGCACGAGGCGTTTGCGAAGGTTAACGGTGAGTTTCCGCAGGTTGCGGTGGCGGGAAGGATACGACACAAGCTCGCGGCGTTGTTGAGAGACGCGAGGGTTGTTGATACAGGTATCGAGAATCCGGATGCGCGCGTGTTGTTGAGGTTGGGATACTCGGCGTGGAGGGACGCAGAGCGAGCCACAGTACAGGTTGAGGCTTTGAACGACCAGTCGGCAGTGTTTTTTGACGCGGATTAGACGGATGAAGAACGGATCGGTTGATGAGATTGTTGAGTGCTTGGGGAAGGGTGGGGTGGTGTTGCTGCCCACGGATACGGTTTACGGGCTCGCTGTAAGTCCGAATTTTGATGCGTCGATCGATCGATTGTTTGCGCTCAAACGGCGGCCGAGGAATGTGAATCTGCCGATCATGGTTTCGTCGGATGACGAGCTCGTGCCGTTGGGTTTTGAGATCAGTGAGTCTGCGCGGCGCTTGTTGCGATCGCCGTTGATTCCCGGAAGCCTCACGCTCGCGCTCGGGTTTCGTTCCGAGTACAGACCGGCGTGGCTCGAGGGACGTGATGAGGCGGCGGTGCGCATACCGAATGATGAGCGTCTGCTGGCGGTGCTACGAGCGGCTGGACCGCTGCTTGTCACGAGTGCGAATGCGCACAGTGCTGGAACGCCTGATAATGTAGGGGAGATTCTGGCGCAACTGGACGGCGCGCCGGATTTGTCGATCGATGGAGGAACACTGCGTACTACAGCCTCGACCTTAGTAAACTGCAGAGTCGATCCGCCGGTGATCGAACGTGTTGGGGTTGTGCCGGAGTCAGAGGTTTTGAAGCATTTATCATGAGTCAAGATGTAATCCTGGGTATCGAATCATCATGCGACGACACGGCTGCGGCGGTTGTCGATCGCGACGGCAATGTACTTTCTTCGATCATCGCCAGCCAGACGCATATCCATTCGCGTTGGGGCGGTGTGTATCCGGAGTTTGCGAGCCGCGCACATGCGCTCACAGTTGTTCCAACAATTGAGAGGGCGCTGGAAGAGGCAAATGTGAACGGACCTGATTTGAAAGCGATCGGTGTCACGAGAGGTCCGGGGTTGATTGGATCGCTGATCGTGGGCGTCAACACAGCCGCGGGTTTGGGTCTTGGATGGAATGTTCCCGTGATCGGGATCAATCATTTGCGTGGACATCTGCGCAGTGCGGATCTGGTCGAGCGACGGGTTGAGTTACCTGCAATCGTGTTGCTCGTTTCGGGCGGGCATACGTTCCTTGCGCGAATGGAAAGTCTGACCAACATTCAACTCCTCGGCTCTACGCGCGATGATTCGGTGGGTGAGGCTTACGACAAGGTAGCGCGATTGATGGGACTGGGTTTTCCCGGTGGCCCTGCGGTCGATAAGTTGGCAAAGACGGGAACGCCGTCGATTCCATTTCCGCGGCCGATGCTGAACGAGGGGTTTGAGTTTTCGTTTTCAGGATTGAAATCCGCCGTCGGGAGATACCTCGATAAGAATCCGGACGTGGCTCATGCGGACGTGGCAGCGTCGTTTGTCAGTGCGTGCATGGAAATAATGATCACGAAGTGTAAGCGCGCGCTCGAAGCTTACCCCGCGGAGTGTTTGGTGGTTGTCGGCGGTGTGGCAGCTAGTCCGCAATTGCGTGAAGGAACGACAGAGCTCTGCCATCGCATGGGTGTGAAGCTTTGTCTACCGCCGTTGAAGTGGTCGACCGACAATGCGGCGATGATTGGATTGGCAGCCTGGGACTATCTCAACGCTGGCGTCATGCCACCGTTATCCGCAACGGCATCACTCCCGATCACCGAATTTTAGCCACGGATGATACGGATAAAATCCGGATTTTTAATCCGCGTTATCAATGGCTCAAGTTCTTCACAAAGCCCCAGTCGCCGCTGGCATTCACCTGAATATTCTGCACGTTCTTCTTCGCGATGACGACGTTTGACTGATACCACAACGTAAACACCGGCACCTCATGACTGACGATGTCCTGAATTTTTACGTAAAGCTCCCGACCCCTCGTGCGATCGAAAGTGTTTACCGCCTCGTCGAGTAGTTTATCGAGCTCCGGATTGCTGTAGCGGCTGCGATTGCGCGATGGTCGCGTTTGTGTCGGAATCTCAGAAGTGGCGAAGAGATCTTTGTAGAAGATCGGATCCTGATTTCCACCCACCCACTGGCTGTATGCCATCTGAAAATTGCCGCGCCGTAGTTCGTCAAACAGCGTGTTCTGTTCCGGCGTTTGAATCTCAACCGGAATTCCGACTTCCTTCAGATCGTTCTGAATCACGCCCGCGTACTGTCGACCGGCAACACTGGCGCCGGAGAGTTTGAAAATGATTGGCTTGTCAAAACGCATTTTTGGTCCATCGCCGTCCGGATCGCGAAACCCTGCTTCATCAAGCAACTGTTTCGCCTTGGCCGGATTGTATGAATACGTTTGACCTGACGAGTAGGCCCACGACTCCTCCGGCAGGATCGAATGCGCAATCTTCCCGAGGTCCAACAACAGGTTCTTGATCATATTCTCCCGGTTGATCGCGTAGGCAAGTGCCTGACGCACTTTCGCGTTATCAAGCGGCGCTGAGGCCGTATTGATCGTCAGCAGTACGACATTCGATCCCGGAAAAACTTTTACCTGAAGATTTGGATTCTTTTCGAGTCCCTTGATGGCGTCCGGCGAGAGGCTCGTCGGCATAGGCGCGATGTCGACCACTCCCGAAAGCAGGTTCGATTGCAATGAGTTCATTTCTGAGATAACGCGCACTTGCACCGCCGGCAACTTCGGCGCGCCTTCCCAGTACTCAGCAAATGCCTCGACATCACACACCTGCTGGCTGTTGTCGAAACGAACAAATTTGAATGGACCGGTGCCGAGCGGATGGGTCTTTTGCGACTCATAACTGTCCTTCGGAACGATCGAAATGGGGACCAGATTCGACAGCAAGCCAACCCACGGTTTTATCAACGTCACGACAATCGTCTTCGCATCAGGCGCTTCAACACTCTTGATGTAACTGTGCCTGTCCGCTCCAGTTCCTTCATAAAAACTCGCTGACTTCGCGAAATCGCTGCTGAAGACAAGATCAAGCGTGTACTTCACATCTTCGGAAGTCAGCGTCTTTCCATCGTGAAACTTAACGCCGTCGCGAAGGGTGAACGTATAAGTCATCCCATCGTCGGATCGCTTGATAGGATCGACGGCCAGCTCACCCGTGTAGTCAAACTTCTCGTTCTTTTTGACGAGACTGTTGAAGATCAAGGTGCGCACGCGTTCGCTCGCCGCGTCCACCGAAGGCGACCCGATGGGATCGATAGTGCGAACGTTGTCACCGAGCGCGATCACAAACGTGTCGTTGTGACGCCTGCATGCGGGCGGTACCAACAACACTGAAATTAAAAGAACCAGCAGGATAAGTTTGCCCTTGCTCACTTAATCGTGCCTCCGTAGGTGTAGTTGAGCTTGGAATTGAGTTCGAGTATTTCGTTCGCCAGCGATTGAAAGCGTGCGAGATCGAGGTCAAAGGGCGGTTGAATGATGGCTTTAGTCTTTGCGATACGTTCGAGCGACTCGCCGATCCGTTCCTTCGAGAGCGTGCCTCTTTTCGCGGCTTCGAGTAGACCGTGATAGCCACGCCGGATTATCTCAGGAGTCGCGCAGATGAGCAGCATGTCTTCACCCGCAAGCGATGCGCGAACCGCGGCGTCTTCGATCTCGCAGTGACGCGCGATCGCACCCATTTCGAGATCATCAGTGACGACGAGATGCTTATAGCCGAGCTCCTGGCGCAGTAGTTTGGTGACGATGTTGTAGTTGAGCGATGCGGGCTCGAGTAAACCACCGGTCACTGCTTCGCGGATGTCGATGTTTGGAAATCCTCCATGGCTCACCATCACGCAGCGCACGCGATCGTCGCGTCTCTGGAAGAGCTCGATGTAGGGCGCGAGATCCTGTGCGATCAGATCGTCGTGAGAGAGTTGCACAACCGGCATCTCTTCGTGGGAATCCACTTCACCGGCGCCGATACCCGGAAAATGTTTCAGGCAGCCGAGCAGGCCGGTGCCTTGCAGCCCGCGCATGTAGACAGTCGTGTAACCAAGAACTTCGCCAGGTGAGCGTCCGAACGATCTTGAGTAAAGACCATTCGACAGCAAATCGCGATCCTCGGTCATGATCGACATGACCGGCGCGAAGTTGATGTTGAACCCGAGCATACGTAGCACTTCACCTGTGACTCTGCCGAGCGCACGCGCTGCGGCGAGGTCGCCGTGCTGGCGAATCGTGCGTGCAGACGGCATCGGAGTGAAGATGCGTCGCAGACGATCGACGAGCCCGCCTTCCTGATCGATACCGACCAGCGGTGGTGTTGGCAGCAGTTCTCGGACGCCGTCGAGCAGCGATCGCAGTTGTTCTGGACCAGCGACGTTGCGTCCGAAGATAATGATGCCGCCGGGCTTAACTTCCTCAATTAAGGCGCGTGTGTCGGCATCAAGTTCGGTGCCTGGGAGTCCGATAAATAGGAACTGTCCGATTTGTTGTTCGAGGGGAAGCGCGAAAAGATTTTCTGGCAGCATTACTTCGCGAGTATGCCACAAAGAAGCACACAAAAGAACTAGCCACAAAAATGCACAAAAAGCACAAAAGTAAAGCAGAGTGAAAAAGTCAGGACTGCTTATATCTGTTTATGTGCTTCTTGTGCCTTTTTGTGGCTAATAGTATAAACGTCGCATGCCACGCGAAATTACCGATCGGGGTCGCGTAGTTGAAGCCGTCCAGCATCTTGCTCTTACCGCTGAACTTTTCGAGGAACAAAATGGCAAGC
>JBKPPU010000089.1:0-14030 GCA_046733695.1 Acidobacteriota bacterium | reverse complement strand
CCTGTTCATCCAATCATGACCGTACCCACCGCGATGACCGTGCCCGCAGGCAGGTCCGAAGGGTCGTTGCAGGTCTCCGCCGTGTCGCCGTTTCGCGCCGCCATCTTCCCGTTGATTTTTACAGTCTGACTTCCCATCTTGATGGTGGCCTTGTTCGACGGCGGCTTTTGGAAAGAGGTGCCGGGCGGCGTCTGGACGTGTGGCGGTGTGTTGTCGGCTGTGCTGTCCACCGTCGCGGCAGCCATGCCCATGATCTTCACGTCGCTGCTCAGGCCGCCATTGATGATCCCTGTAAAAGGGTGTGGCAGTGGCGTGGGCACCATCGATGACCCCGCCGGCACCATTACGATGTGGGTGTCAGTGGCGACGATCTGGTCTCCCTGTTTGGCTGCTGGCTGACCCATAACTCTCACTGATTTCTCTGTGCAACACAGAGAAGTTCAAACTCTAGTTGATGTTGACGGTTGCTCCCTTAACTTTCATCTCCCCGCTGGCTTCCACCTCCATCCCCGCCCCGGACTTGATCTTGGTGGCAGCGGAAGACTTGATCTCGATCTCCTTCGCGTCGAGTTTGATTGAGCCCTGCGCCGCACTAAGCACGATGTCTTTGTCGGTGGTGATCGTCAGCGTGTTCTTCGAGCTGTCTATGACGATGCTGTTCTTCTCGCTCTTGTCTATGATTTCGATCTTCTCTTTCCCGTCCTCGTCCGTAAGACGGATGACGTGGCCGCTGCGCGATTTGATAATGCGGACGTTGTTCTTGCCGTCGGCGTTGTCGGCAGGCGGCGTGTCCGTTCCGTTCCACAACGCGCCGACGACGTACGGAAAACGCGGGTCACCATGCTCGAACGCCACCAGAACTTCGTCGTCCACTTCGGGCAGAAAATAGAAGCCGCGATCCTTGCCCGCCGTCGGCGCAGCGACGCGCGCCCAGTTGCTCTCGTCCGCATCACTCAGCCAGGGAAACTTGACCTTGACGCGTCCCATTTTCTCCGGGTCCTCGTTGTTGGTTACAACGCCGACCACGACGCCGCTGATGCGCGTCGCGCGCCCGTCACTGCCCTCGACCTCAGACAACAATTCAAAGAAGTTCAAGAGGCGTTCCTCCGCACGTTGAAGTAGGTGTAGTAGCCGCGCTGCGGCGAGTAGCGGTGCTGCGCAGAGGTGACGAGGTAGTTGCCGCTGAAGCGTTGGCCCACGCCCTCGATCTTAATCACCTTCCCGCCGCGCAGGTCGGCCCGCCCGTAGCAAACTCCCTCGCCATGAACGAACGTCAGCGCCGCGTTGTTGTAGCGCGCCTTCGCCACCTGATCGGCCTCTGCCTGCGACATCACGGGGCGATCGCCGATCAACCCGGCGGCCGATACGCCGAACGCGCTTTCGACTGTTGCCGGACCGCTTTTGTTGCCGCCCATCGTCGAAGGCTCGTCGCCCTTCTTAGCCTGCCCAACAATCTCCTTCTTATCCTTCGGACTCCAACTGCGCACCGCTACCTCGCTCAACTGAAACGCCGAGACCAGGCGCGGGTAGAACTCGAGCAGATCGCCATCGCTCGACATGGTCAGGGACTCGCTCTGGTCGAAGGCGACGGGGCGAAAGTGAAGCGTAGTGTCTTCGATGGCGACCTCGTAGTGGATGCGCCGCGCGCGCTCCTGCAAAAACACCATGTCGCTCTGGTTAGCTTGCAGAACGTAGTCGTGCGTCACCTCGCTATCGGTGGCGCTGACCGATAGCCCGGCCTCCCCCGCAATCTGCGATGCGATGTCACTGTCCTTCTGCTGGACGAAACTGCGCGTCTTACGCCCACGCGTGAGCCGGTGGCGACGGTCGTAGCCCCGCACGATAAGGGCTGGCAGCCTGTTTAAGGAGAACTCCGGCTCAAGCCCAGTGATCTCACCGGCGAAGACCGCTTCCGGTGGGTCGGCATAGCCCAGCTTGATCTCGACCGCGCCGCCGATGGCGAACAGGTCGTTATCCACCCAGACCAACGGGTCGTCCTGCTCAATCGTCGTCGCCAGTTCCACCGTGAACATGCTCGGCCACTCCGCGTCGTCTTCGACCGTAATGGAGACGACGTGCGCGTGCGCCTCGACGGTGATCGGCGACCCGTTGACTGAGATGTCGAAGCCCGCGACCAGCGGGTTTTCATGCTGCATTGCTACTTCTGCCTCACACGACTTTCGGAATCCGAAGCGTCGCGCCGATCACAAGGTGGCGCGGGTCATCAAGATCGTTAGCCTCGGCGATGATTCGCCATCGAGACGGGTCGCGGTAGAACTCGGCCGCGATGCCATCGAGCGTATCCCCACGCTTGACGACACGCGTCGTCAACTCGGGATCTGTGCCCCGCTTGTCCGCGACGGGGTCAAGGAATTCGGTAAAGACAACGGTCAGTGTCGCGCGGATGGGTTCGCCCGAGGTGCGGAAGAGCGTGAAGCGCTGAGTCAGACTACTAACGACGCCGACGAACGGGAAATCAGAGCCTTTCGGCTGTGTGCCCCACGACACCTCGCACGTCGGCGGTCGCGGCGTCGGCTTAGCGTTCTGGTCTATGAGAGATAGTGCCACGAGCTTGTTCGTCAGTGTCCGAACATCTTTGACCGGCGGCGTGGCGCCGGCCATTTCGGTCACGTCGAAGAAAAGTTCGAGTGTGAGAACCCGACTGCCGCCGCCGCCGAAGCTGAGCATCGGCGCGTTCGTGGTGTTGATCGTCTGCTGAGTCGTGCCGCTGCTGGGGCGTGGCGGACTCCACGTTACCGACTTGGCAATTGAATACGAATTAGGGTTGAAGAGCACTTTGATGCCTTCGGGATTAGAGGGGTCGGTCGGGTTGACCTTCCTGATTGTTAGTTTTGCTAGAGCCATCTTCCGATCCCCCTTCGCTCACGCTCGACCGACACTCGGCGAAGAATGACGCGGCTCACGTGCTCGGTAATCTGCTCCAGATCGATCCCACCCGCTTCCGGCTGTGTGGAGGCGGCAGGTGCGAAGGTCCCGCCGTTGCCGGACGTAGCGCGTGAGTCTGCTGCCGTAGCTTCTGCGCGCTGAAGCGTCTCCCAACTGCTGACGCTCTGGGCAGAGTATGATCGCGGCACGCCCATCTGAGGCGCGTGATCGGCGGAGCGAGAGACGACACCGAAGTCTTTGCGCCAAATCATCCTCGCGCCGGAAAGTGACGACGAGCGTTGAAGAATTTCCGGCGCGCTCAGGCGTGGATGTGCCCGCTCGCCATCCGCTTGAATCGTGGGCTGCGAGCGATGCTCCGTCGCTGTTAGTGCTGGTTCACGTAGGGTTTGCTGTAGCGGCGCGTCCAGGTGCGACTGATGCCGCCCTGCCGTTTGCTCCCCTGCTACGGAGAGCACGAAGTTCGTCCCACTCTGCCAGCCTGGCGGGTCGGCCGCGCCCGCAACTGGACTCTCGGATTCGCGCCCACCACGGTCGACCGTCTCATCACGCATCGCTAAAGGACCGGACGCTTCCAGCGCGACGCGCGAAATCATTGTTGCGGTTTGCAACGGCAGCGAGTTTGCAGTCTGTGATCGTTGAGAAAGCTGCTGCTCAGGGCTCGCCGGCAGTGGGTTCTGCTCCGCGACGCCCGACCGCGACGTATTTAGTTCGCTGCTTTCTCTCGTTACGGTTGACTCAGCCGCTGTTGCTGCTACCGCCAGCGGCGCTTCGGCTCTAGCGTCAACGCGTAGAGTCGGTTCGCCAGTTGCGCGAGGCCGGGTCACAATTTCCAGCACTTCTGTGCTTTGCTTTGTATTCGCACTATCGGAAGCAACGTTTGAAGCGGATGGCTGATGCACACTATCGTTGGCTGCCGTCGCACCCAGCGGCTCATGAGGCTTTTGAGGCGGAGACGGTTGTGACTTTTGAGACTGAGTGCGCATAGCCGCGACCCGCGGCACCGCGGCGTCGTCCCGTGACAGAGTCCCGCTGTTGTGCTGGACGCTGGGAGTGATTCGCGTGTCGCCGATATTCGCGGACGTAGCGGTAATTTCAGTCGCAAGCGGTTCGCGTCCAGGAGTCGGCTTGCGGTCGTCAACCGTGCGCAGTGACCCTTCGTTGCCGGTCGTACGCGAAGACTCGTCGCCGCTGGCCGGGCGTAGGAATGATTCGGCGTTAGCCGTGGGCAATGATCCTTCGTCGCCGGTCTTACGCGGAGAAGCCTCGGCAACGGCGGACATGCCCGGGGTTGATTCGTTCGGTGAGTTGCCGAACCTCGTCCGGGTGAAGGTTCCGTGCATGACAGGAAGGGAGGCTCCTGGTGCTCGATTGTCCACCGTCCCGTAACGGGCGTTCAGCAAGCCGAGCACGGCAAAGCGATCCGCGATCCAGCCGGTCGTGTATGCAAAACGCCGCTGGGCCCAACCGGCGTCTATGACGCCGCCGCCATGAGCGCGCCGCAACAGTCGCCCAGCCAATTCGCCGGGCGGATCGGAATCGGCGGGTCTACCGCCATGGAGAGAAGAGTCCTTCATCTCAGCTCGGGTTTACCCCAGGTCAGTGTTACCCCTCTGTTCGGCTAAAAAGAGATGTCGATGCCGAGTCCCGTGAGGACACTCTTGAGTGTCGGTCGGACTAATCCGTGGTGCGTCAACTCCACGCTCTCAAACGCCACGGCGTTGGAGGCAGCGTTCAACTCCGGCCCCGTCCACTTCATCGGCAGGGCTTGGGTGAAGTTCCACCACATAACGGGGATGTGTTCCTTGTTGAGCAAATAGACGGTGCCGTTCTTCCGTTTGACCGGCGTGCCCAGGCTGACCGCCTGCACGACATCCGTGTACCAGTCCCACAGGTCTGCACCGAGCGTCAGGCCGTGTTTGAGGACAAGCGGCGGATTCCTGCTCGCGCCGGGGAGGCGGTGCACGTAATCATTGACCCCGCCCTCGCGGTACTCCTCGAACTGCGTCTCGGCGACGAGACCCGAACACTCCGAGAACCCTCCGACCATCATCCCCTCGAGTTCGATGAAGAAGTTGAAGACCTGATACGGGTCGGAGCGGATGCCAAGCAGATTCATGGCCGCCGTGAAGGCGGCGTTGAGTCCGACGGAAGGAATGGCAGCGCCGATGCCGAGCGATGGCATATGAATCTCTCCTCGTCTAAAAATTTCGTCCGCGCACCCTCATGACTGCGCGGCTTGGTCGTTGAGGCGCTGGTTAATTCTGGCTATCTCCTCCACCCAGTGCTGCCTTTCGCCATGCTCCAGCGCCATGATTTGTTCGGGCGGCCAGTGAAAATGAAAAGCTATGTACGCTACCTCCTCATAGAGCCGCTCTAAGGGGTAGCGCCAGACCCCCCCGGGCGATTCAACTCCACCTCGAACTCCCGTTCACAGTGCGGGCACTTGGTCCGCACACGGTCATGGCCCACCTCGTTGACCCGCCGGTAAAAGTCTTGCAGGTAGGCCAGGTCAGCCGCGAACAAGCCTTCGATAATCCTGGGGTTGACCTGATCGAGCGTTCCGAGCCGCGTCACGACGCGCGCGAGCAGGATGACAAGCAGAAAGGCCGGGTTAGCCTGCACGCGCGGGTCTTTGAGCGGCGCGATCTCGTCGAAGGCCGTCGCCAGGCGCATTACACCTTCACGGTGAAGGTTGCCTTCACCGTCGACATATCCCATGGGGAGAGTGAACGTGAATTCGGTTTGCAGCATGATGGTCGCAGACTCTTATCGCGCGGCCTCAAGCCTTGCGGAGTTCTTCGTGCGTGAGTTCCAGCGACTCAACGGCCACGGCGGTCGAGGTCGAGTTGAGCGCCGGGCCGGTCCATTTCGAGGGCCACGCGTCCATGAAATTCCAACGCAGTTTCTCCTCCCCTGCCTCGTTCAGCAGGATGATGGAGCCGTTCTTCCGCACCGTCTTCCCGTCGAGCACCGTTTGCCGCCACTTCCACAACTCGTCTGAGTCAGTGATGCCCCGCTTGAGCGTGACGGGGGAGAATTTGTTCAAGCCCGGAAGTTTGCGGACGTGGTTCGGCTCATTGCCTTCGCGGTAGTCCACGACGTCCGTCGTCGCGTCCAGCCCTCCGCATTCCTGAAAGCCAGCCTGTGTAATCCCGTCTATCTCGACGAGAAAGTTAAACCCACGGTAGGGGTCAGTGCGTGCCATGAGAATTCTCCTTCGGCTAAATGTTTATCGCCTCGTTACAGCACCTCCGTCGTGCCCGCGCGGTGCAGGACGCGCACCACGACGAACTCCGCAGGCGATGACGGCGCAATACCGATTTCGGTAATCGCCTGGCCCGCCTCACGGACTTCAGGAGGATTGGTTTCAGAGTCACACTTTACGTAGAAAGCCTGTTCCGGCGTCTGACCGGCAAGAGCGCCCGCGGTCCACAGCCCGCGCAGGTAGTCGCCCAGATCGCGTTGGATTCGTACCCAGAGGCGCGGCTCGTTCGGCTCGTAGCTGGCCCAGGGCATATTGAAATCAATCCAACGGCAGACAGTAAGAAAGAGCCGGCGGACGCTGACATAGCGCCAATTCGCGTCACGACTGAGCGTGCGTGCTCCCCAGACGCGAATGCCACGCCCCGGAAAAGCTCGCAGACAGTTGATGCCCAGAGGGTTGAGTTCTCCCTGCATCTCGGAGGGGACGCTCACTTCGAGGTCAATCACGCCGAACACCTCCTCGTTCGCGGGCGCTTTGAAAACGCCGGCCTTACCATCCGTCCGTGCGTAGATGCCTGCGACATGACCGCTCGGTGGCAGGAGGCGGCCAGCGACTGTTCTGAGCCAGGGGAAATAAAGCGCCCCGCTGATCGTCTCGGCGGCTTGCTGCCCGATACTCTCTCGTTGCCTGATGACTTCAACCGGCGACCCCCCGCGCACCGCGTCCAGGATGGCGAATCGCCCCACGTGTTCTGCGCAATGCTTGAGTACGTGCGCCTGCACGCTCACAATCGCAGGTACATTCGGCACGGGGTCGAGCATGTCCTGATTCGGATCGCCGCTCGAGATGTTGAGAAGCATCGCGTCGGGGACAGCGACGAGGTCAAGGTCGTCGAACGGCGCGAGCGCGTCCGTAGCGTCCTTCATACTGTTCACCAGCCCGTCGCTCGTGTTGGTGGGGGCGGCGCGAGCGATGTAGCAACGCACTCCTCCATTCTGGAAGAAGCCGGCGACGGCCTCGGCAAGAAAACTCCCTGCCGGCGGCGAGAAGCTGTCGAAGAACTCCTCTCTGCGTTGCAGCGCTAGCACCGGCCGCGCATTGCGCGCGAGCGTTTCGACAGCCTTCCTGAATTGCTCGTCGGTGGTGAGGGCGCGCAACGCGTCGGCTTCCGCCGCCGATAGCACGCCCTCGCATGTCAACGTCCTGCGGTTTGGGTCATAGCGAACCCGCTCCCGCAGCGATTCCGGGAGTGGTGGCGGTATTGAATCGAGCCGCGCGACGACGGCGGCGAACCCCACGAATGCGGGCACGCCTGTCGGCAAGCTGGCGGACGCGCGGATGAACACGTCCTGCCGGTAGACGCCGGGGGTGCTGAAGTTCGACGACATTACTCGCCTCTGGCCTACTTACCTGGAGCCGTCCACTGACTGATGCGGAAGATCACGAACTCGGCCGGTCGCACGAGTGCAATGCCGATCTCGGTCACGACCTGTCCCAACTCACGCAACTCCGGCGGGTTCGTCTCCGCATCGCACTTCACGTAGAACGCCTCGTTGGCTGTGGTACCGAAGAGCGCACCCGACCGCCAGACGTTCAGCAGGAAGGCGGTGGCGTTGCGCGTAATCTTCTGCCAGAGCGCCGGGGTGTTCGGCTCGAAGACGACCCACTGTGTACCCTCGTCAATCGACTCGCGGATGAAGAGCAGCGTGCGCCTAACGTTGATGTATTTCAGGTCGGCATTGGCGTCGCCGCCGATGGTGCGCGCACCCCACGTGCGGATATTGCCGTTCATGTCGCGAATGACGTTGATGCCTTGCGGATTCAATCCGTCCTGCATCGCCTTGCTGATGCCGTACTTCAGGCCGAGTGCTCCAAGCACGACCTCGTTAGCCGGGGCTTTATGTACGCCGCGCTCGGTGTCTACTCGCGCGTAAATGCCGGCGACGTGGCCGCTCGGCGGCACGAAGACGAGGCCATCGCCGCGCGGGTTGAGAATCTTGGTCGCCGGATCGAAGACCTGAATCCACGGGAAGTAGAAGGCTGCGAAGTCTGTGTTCGGCGGCATGCCTGTGCCGGAAGTGCCAGCCTTGAGCAGCGTCAGATCGAGATTGCCGTTGGCTTCCACCACTTCGGCGCTGTCGAAGATAGCGAAGCGATCCTGGGTCCGAATTTTGCAGTGTGTGACGATGGCGTCAAGCGCAGCAGCGGAGGTGATGCCGGGCGCAGCGACGATGGCAATCTCGTCTATGGCCTCGAACGCCGCCAGCGTAGTCACGGTGATATCAGTCACGCGCATCACGTAGCAGCGTGCGCCGCCGTTGTTGAAGAAGCCGTAGACGGCGTGGGCGAGGTTGCGCTGACCGGGATCGGTCGAGAAGTCACCGAAGAACTTTTTGAACTCGGTGAAGTTTGTACAAAGCTTCGCCTGACCAGTGGGTACGGGCTTGAAGGTATCGACCACTGTGTAGTCGCCGGTGATAACGGCCTTCGCGGCCGGCGCCGTTGTGAACGTCACCTGGGAGACGCCCTTGGTGTCGTCATTGCTCAACGTGGCCCCGGCGACGGGGGTGTTGTTGACGCGAATCTGAAACGTCTTGTTGTCGGTCGAAACGTGGCTGCGTCCCTTCGGCAGATCGAAGACCGTCTTCGTCCCGTCGCCGGTGCCGATGGTCTCTTCCGTGACAGAGCTGACGGGAACGGTGAGGGTGTCGCCGAAGGTGCCGATGAAGCCAGCCGTGCTGGTACTCACTCCGGCGATGGCCTTAATTGCAGAAGGCACTTCCTCGACATAGACGCCCGGTGATAAATACTGTGGCATAGTCATCCTCCTGAGGGATAAGAATCTCTATCCCGCTAGAACTGCACGTTGTAGTTAGTCCCAGAAGCGGCTGGGACGACGATGTTGACTTCCTTGACTGATTGGCCCGCTTGCGCGCGGACGATGTACGAACCCTTCGCCAGTGGACCGAAGCTGTAGTGCCCTTCGTCATCGGCTACCGATCGGAAACCCGTGTTCTTCAGCGTCACGACTGCGCCCGCGAGGGGCGCGTTGTCGGCGCCTCTGATAATTCCGCTAATGCGGAAGAGGTCTTGAGTTGTTTGTTCCGAGAGCTTCTGCTCATGCGGCGCGGTACGCTCGCCGATGCGCACGCCGGAGGTGATGACGAGCGGGGCCGTTTCCGGCACGAACACGTCGAGCCCGATGGTGGCGACGATCGTGATCGAAGCCCGCAGCTTGTTGCCGACGGCCGTCCAGAACTCCGAAGGGTTCTTCAACCCGTCGCTGCGCGAAGTTATCATCGGCAGGGGCGGCTCCTGCCCGATGAGTCCTCCTTTGAGGAACGCCTCCGGAATGGTCGGGTAGCGTGAGAGCACCATCAGCGCCTGGCTTAGAATCTTTTGCTCCTGCAACGGCAACTCCCCTCCGCCGACGGCCCACACCGTCAACAGGTAAGAGCAGGCAACGCGCAGGGGTGGGCGCTTGATGAGGGCCTTTCCGTTTTGGCGCTCGACGATCGGCTCGCTGGTGCGTAGTTCCATGTCTTCCCGCACGTCGTAGAGGAACAGGTTGATGGTCGTCTGCGACGGGTTGAACTGCTCGGTTGGGCGGTCGAATACGACCTGCGCCGCCACCAACTCCGGGAACGCCGTGGACAGCTTCGGGTCGTCGAGTATCGCCCGCAACGTTAGGCTCAAATCGTTAATCACGGTGAACCAACTCCTCGATGCGCCGAGCCGTTGACTGCGGCGGCACGCGGCGGGGCCAACGCAGCCTTACCGGCCAGAACTCAGATCACCCTCCTGCGGCAACCCGACGGTCAATTTGTCTCTCCTGGGACAACCTTGAAACGTGCTATCTCACCTCGGTAGATAACCTGGAGTTCCCCCGGAGGAGACTCCGACTCATGAAAAACGAAGCGCGCGTTTGACGAAGTACTCAGGCTAGTGCCCGCCCCCATCAGGGCGCCGGAAGGACGCTCCAGGAGATCCATAGACTTGCCGTTGGCGTCGATCAGGCGGGCGTCTATTTCGTTTCCGTCGATCGAATTCTGATCGGGAGCGTACGAGATCACGATAGTTATCTCCCAGGCGCGGTTCGTGTGATCGCGGCGGAGTAGAGCGGAAACCGAAACCTCGGTGAGCGACTGCGAAAATGGTTCAACGATGAAGGAATCTGCTTGCATAACTTATTCTCAACTAGGACATGACCGCCGCGATTTACGGCACGGTGGCGGAGCCCTGTACAGACCACGACGAGGAAGCGAGCGAGGCCCCGGAACGCGTATCAATCAGCTCCCCTTCAAAGTCCAGGTTAATTGCGAGCTTGTCCCCTGTTGCCCCCGAGATCCCGGGGAAATCAAAACCCTCGAAGCGACAACCTGTTGCCTGATCCGGCGTAAACTTACTATTGGCGAACGGTATTGAGCGGTACCCGTATTTGTACGTCTTCCCTCCAAAGATGCCGCAATCCTCCTGAAAGGTCGTCGGGTGGAGGTTCGTCCCACACAACGCATGCGTGACGTTGGTTCCGTTCTTTGTGAAGGTGCCGCGCACTCTCTGCCGGTACTCGCCCATCGAGCAAACACAGGGAATGGGGACATCGAAATCACCGATCATCTGAAAACTCGCGCCCAGCTTCGTGCCGGATAAGGTGGCTGCCAGCGTACCCGATGGGATGGTCGAGAACGCGCCCGTTATGACACAGCCGTCTACCGTAGTAGTTCCCCCGTCGAGAGTAGAGGTACTGGCCGGCGAGCCGTCGATTGAGAGTGGGGAACGCGATCCAACGCTGAGCGTTTCCGTCCCCTCTGGCGTTTCTTCGAGCGTGTCGGTGGTTAGGGGACCCCGAAACGGGTTGTTCGATGCAGCTCGTCCGCGGCCGGTGTAGTTACCGAGAAATGATTCCCTGGAGCGCTGCGTTGTGTTCGTCTCTCTGTCTCCGGGAGAGGAAGTCGTGGTCTCGCCACCCGCCATGTTGCGGCGCTCGAGTGTCTTTTTCCGACATTCTTCGCACTCCCCTGTCTGAGCGCTCGTGGAACCGCACGCGCAGCCCTGATTGATCGTCTTTGTGCTCAAGAGCCTCTCAACGTGGCGGTTACCGCGAGTGCGTTGGAGGTTGAGCAAGGTCGCCGTCATGCTCTGCGGTTGCGCGCGCGCATGGTTTGTCGCCGGTGTGGCTTGGACTCCGGCGATGTTCTGTTCTTTCTCCGTCCGCGCTAGTTTGGTCCGCATGGTGGTGACTCCATCGCGCTTCAACGCGTCTGTTCTGAGTTATCTCTTCGTTCAGCGCAGTCCGCCCAGTGGCGGCTCCGCTTACGATTCACGGGACTCGTTCAACGTCCGTCCGAGCTTCTCGTATTCCCGCCGCGCGGCGCGCATAAGATGGCGCCGGCTGACGACGCCCACGTCTTCAGCCGCATAGAAGGCGGCGGCCAGCGCTATATTCTTTATGTTGCCGCCGGCCAGTTTTATTTCGCGTGCGAGGAGACCGAAGTCGACGTCCTCGGCAAGCGGCGCTTCGTGCGGGAAGGTGACTTCCCAGATGCGGCGGCGGTATTCCTCGTCGGGGAAGGGAAACTCGATGATGACGTGCATGCGCCGGACGAACGCGTCGTCCATGTGCTGGCGCAGGTTGGTCGCGAGGATGGCGATGCCGTCGTACTCCTCCATCTTCTGTAACAGGTAGCCAACTTCGATGTTGGCGTAGCGGTCGTGCGCGTCCTTGACCTCGGAGCGTTTGCCAAAGAGCGCGTCGGCCTCGTCGAAGAAAAGAATCGCGTAGCTCGCCCGCGCCTCGCGGAAGATGCGGTCAAGGTTCTTCTCGGTCTCGCCGATGTACTTGCTGACGATTTGCGAGAGGTCAATCTTGTAAAGGTCAAGCTGGAGTTCGCGCGCGATGACTTCGGCCGCCATCGTCTTGCCCGTGCCCGGTGGCCCCGCGAAGAGCGCGTTCAGCCCCTTGCCGAGCGAGAGCTTGCGGTCGAAGCCCCACTCGTCATAGACCACATGCCGGTGCTTCACCTGCTGGCAGATTTCTTTCAACTGCGAGAGTTGGTCGGAAGGCAGCACGATGTCGTCCCAACCGTACCTCGCCTCGACCTTGTGCGCGAGTTCGCCGAGGTTGTGGCTCGCCTGCGCGCGTGCGGCGGCGAAGAGGTCCTGGAGGGTCGGGCGCACAGCCGGCGGTGTAGACATCCCAGACGTTGGCGGATGCGACGCCTCGCGCCAAAGAGCGCAGTCGAAAGCAGCGACGACAGCCGCGGCGACCTCGCCCTGCGTCGTACGGAAGCGACCAGCCAGCGCATCGAGGTCGGCTGCATCGAGCAGCATGCCCCTTTGCCGCAAAGCGTCCTGCCAGCAGGAGCGGCGCTGCGCGAAGTCTTGTCTGGGAAAACGCACTTCCATGACTTTCAACGAGCCGTGAGAACGGCCCGCGAGAGTTTCCTGCTCACCGGCCAGGATGACGACGCCGTTTGCGCAAGCGTTCAACTCCTCGGCCATGCACTTGGCGTGCGCGTCCCGGTCGTTGCCGCGGAGCGAGTCAACGCCATCCAAATACAGGATCGCGTTCTGCATCTGCGCCTCACGGAAGACGAGTTTCAAAGTCGGACCGAAATCAGCCGAAGCGGGCACGCGCGATAGGTCACAGATCAGCACTCGCGCGCCGATCTCCACAGCCAGGGCCTCCGCCACGCGGCGCTTGCCGACACCACGTTCGCCGTGGAAGTGCAGCTTGAGCGGGCGGGCGGTCTGCCGTGCGCGTGAAACCAACGCAAGCAGAGCGCGCTTCTGTTCGCCTCCAACCGGGAGCTCTTGAAGTGCGGCGGTCGCTTCGCCCCATTCACAGTAAGACATCAGCCGAGCGTCGAGGCTCGGTTGCTCAAGTAGCAGCCGGACGACCTGGTTATCTAGTTTCAGGTAGTGCGCAAGGAGCGGAGGATGAACCTGATTCGGGTCCGGCACGAGCTGCAACAGACCCTCCCTGATGAGCGGAGCGTCCGAGGAGAAGTGCGCGCGACGAGAGAGCTTCATCCCGGCAGATGAACAAAATAAGTTCAGCGCCAGTTCGACACATGGGCGCCGGCGTGTGACGTCATCCTGAATAAAGCCGTAGACGCGCTCGTACCGCAGGTCGAGTTCGGGTGCCAGAGCGACAATGACAACATCCAGGTCGAAGCGCGAAAGGTTATAAGTTTGGGCCAAGTCGGCCAGGCGCGCGGGATACTCCTCGATTGAGTCGAAAAGATGATCTTCATCGCGACTGCTTCCCGCGAACGGCGACTCGCAAGGAAGGCGCGCCAGCAAGCCCGCCACATCCTCATTACTAACGTAGAGTCCGCGGTAAGGATCCTCAGCGCCTTGAGCGCTGGGGCCGGTCTGCATTACAGCGGAGGCACGTTCGAGTCGCTGATCAAGTCGTCCGAGGGCGCGCAGCAGATTGTCGAGCGGCTGCCCTGCGACCGCAACGCGCGGCACCTCTTCCTCAGGCGCAGTTCTCAATAAGTCTGCCATTTTTGTGAAGTCTGCCCCCTCTGGCTCTTCAGCTAACTGACGGGCTTGAGCTAGCCGATTACCTCAAGCGACATGAGAGTGAAGCCCACGCAGCTGAGTCTCAACCTGGTCTATATTGCGGCGCAGGGAAGGCTGCCTTGTGTAAACATACTGAGGCTTCGCAGTAATATGGTGGAGGTAAAAACATCCATATGACCGGCGATGATTCGTTTCGAGCGCCAAGCCTATGCTCGCTTCAAAATAAAGTCAACAAAAAAGGATCCTCCTGTTACTGCTCAATTAAAATGTCCGCTTAACTGCTCAGTGAAAATGTCCGCATGCTAACCGCATGGGGACAATCACCTTGAATGAGAAACAACGACGGCGCTGCGAGATCATCACGCGGCTGATCGCGAACAAAATTAGC
>JBKPPU010000088.1:0-12243 GCA_046733695.1 Acidobacteriota bacterium | reverse complement strand
GAGCAGATTCTTTTCTTCCAATCCTTCATAAACGGGACGAAACTCGCTCCAAACATCGACTCCAAACTTCTTAGTGAAGTAACCAGTGTCGAGCTCTCCGGTCTTTAACTGCAAAACCATCTCGCGAATGAGTCTCTGCTTTGGCGTCAGCGAAACGGCGCGCAAGAGCGGCAGGCGATCCTCGTTAAGGATGCGCACGTACTCTTCGAAGTTGTGCGCGTTTTGGAAATTGACACCGCCGAAATGAGAAAACGACGAGACACCGACGCCAATCATGTCGCCTCCGTGCCAGAGCGCGTCGCGGTAAATGAAGCGACACGTCTTCTTCTTTGTCGCCACGATGTCTGTGCCCGCGATTTCGTAGTCATGTGCAAGAAATTGCTCGAACGCGTAGTCAAGCCAATGTCGCTTAATGCTCCAACCGGCAATTGGCGACTCCATGCCCTTGTTCAAAATGTCTCGCGAGATGGTGGTGTTGTACGGCAGTTCCATCTGATAGATCGTGACGGAGTCGGGCTGGAGCTCGATCGCCCGGCGCACGGCTTCGCGCCACTTCTCTTCCGTCTCGCCCATCATTCCCGCAATCAGATCGATGTTGACTTGCGGGAAGTCGACTTCGCGTGCCCATTGATAAGCACGATATATTTCGGGTGACAGGTGGGCGCGACCGTTGGCGGCGAGAATCTCGTCGTCAAAGTGTTCGATGCCGAGACTGAGACGCGTCACGCCGATCGCCTTGAGCGTTTCGAGTTTCGCTTTCTGCAACGTGCCGGGCTCGCACTCGAAAGTGACTTCTTCCGCTTTCTCCCAACTCACATGACGATTGAGACCATCGACGAGATAACGCAACTGCTTGTCGCTGATGTACGACGGCGTGCCGCCACCGAAGTAAGCGAATCGAAGCTGGCGTCCTTCAAACGCGGGCATGCGACTGTAGAGTTCGTTCTCTTTGATCAGTGCGTCGAGATACGTCTCGATCTCGGAGGCGTTCTTGTCCGTGTAGACTTTGAAGTAACAAAAGTGACAGCGCTTGCGACAGAAGGGAATGTGGATGTAGAGACCTAGAGGATCGTCAACTCGCGGAGGCTGATTTAACGCCGCGAGAGCTTCGGAAACAAACTCGGGCTTCCACTGGGAGAACGGCGGGTAATTCGAGACAAAATAGTTCCCTACTTCAGTTTTGGTTTGAGCAATATCTGCCGTCATGCAAACCGTCAAATTAGCATCTGTGATTAGGAATTGCCAAATGCGAAAGTTTGTTTCACAGGATTACAGGATAGACAGGATTTACACGATATTCCTGTTAATCTTGATAATCCTGTAATCCTGTAAAAGAAACCGCTGAGCCGTGCGCCCGACTTGGTACTACGCGTTAATCATGAAGTAGGTTGCGCCAGTGTCCGCTGCCGTTGTATAGAAACCCGATGCCCTCTCGACCCGGATTCAGTTTCTCGGACGCACGTCACTATTTACCGTATTTCTTGATGTTGCTGGTTTTTGTGGCCGGCGTTTGGCTGTTTCTGGCCGCAGGCGCGCGTCTGCAACCAGCGAGCGGAATAGCGGTCAATCAACCGGCTCCCGCGACATCATCGACGACCGTACTCTGGGAAAACTTCCGCAATCCTCTCAGCATTCTCCTCACCCAGATCATCGTCATATTAATAATGGCTGGAATATTTCGCTGCATCTTTCGCCGTCTGGGCCAGCCACCGGTAATGGGTGAAATGATCGCCGGTATCGTGCTGGGTCCCTCGGTCCTCGGGTGGTTATATCCTCCGGCGTTGTCGTTTCTCTTCCCGACAACTTCCCTCGACACCTTACGACAGCTCAGCCAAATCGGTGTCGTGCTCTTCATGTTTATTGTCGGCACCGAGGTGAATCTCAGACTCGTGCGAGAAAAAGGGACTGCGGCAGTGATGATCAGTCACGCCAGCATCATCGTGCCGTTTCTTCTCGGCACTACGCTCTCACTCTTCCTCTACCAAACACTAGCGTCTGCCGGAACCTCGTTCAGCGCCTTTGCGTTGTTTATCGGGGTTGCGATGAGCATTACCGCGTTTCCGGTGCTCGCTCGAATTCTTGAAGACCGCAACCTTACGCACACCACCCTCGGCTCGATTGCCATCACGTGTGCCGCCGTCGACGACGTCACCGCCTGGTGCATCCTCGCCCTCGTGATCGCGATCGTGAAATCAGCTGGGATTGCGAGTGCGGCAATCACGATCAGCCTGACATTGCTCTTTGCCACAGTGATGATCTTTCTGGTGCGGCCGCAACTAGGCCGGCTAATAAAGGATCCGGATTCTCAACAACACAGGCGTCGTTTAATTCCGCTCATCCTCGCCTTTGTGCTGGCGTGTGCACTGATCACTGAAACGATCGGCATTCACGCACTCTTTGGCGCATTCCTGGCCGGCGTAATTATGCCGCCTTCTACCGAATTTCGGATCTTTCTCAAAGACAAGCTCGAAGCGTTCGGCTCTCACGCCCTACTGCCGCTGTTCTTTGCGTTCACGGGACTCCGCATGCAAGTGGGCCTGTTAAATGATTGGCAGGGATGGTTCATGTGCGGGGTTATTATCCTGGTGGCAATCGCGGGCAAGCTGGGTGGCAGCATGTTGATGAGTCGCTGGACCGGTATGAGCTGGTCGCGATCGTTCTCGATTGGCGTACTCATGAATACGAGAGGATTAGTTGAACTCGTCGTACTCAATATCGGTTATGATCTCGGAATTCTGTCGGGAAGAATTTTTGCGATGATGGTTTTGATGGCACTCGTTACGACATTTATGACTGGCCCGCTTCTCTCGCTGGTCAAGGCAAAGGAGACTCAATGATGGCAAGAAAGACGTTGTTGACAGTCGCTGCGATGATGACTCTCTCGTTGATTGCCTTCGCAGCAGCGAAACCGAATTTCAGTGGCACATGGACGATGGATCGAGGCCGTAGCTTCGGTCTTCCCAATGACATGAATCAGACACTCACCGTTGTGCAGAAAGATGACCAGATGGAAGTTGAAACGAAGATCACCCAGCCGAACAACGATAGAACCGTGAAGGATACGTACGTACTCGACGGTAAAGAGTACGATCTCACACCGCCCGCAAAGGGGAAACGTTCAGCGGTGTGGCTACCGGGAGACAAAGGCATTCAGGTTACGGATGTCACAATTACAGATTCGCCGAAAGGGCCCGTCCAATCGCAGATAGTGAGGAAGTGGACCATGTCGGGTAGTGAGTTAGTGATTGATATGTACGTCGACAATCCGAATGTTTCTTATGAAGCGAAGCGGATCTTTATCAAAAAGTAGTTTTAGCCACGGATGAGACGGATTATTTTACGGATAGATCGTAGGCCGCCATCTCATTCGAGTTGCGTACAAGGAGACGCCCACTCGCGATCGCGGGATAATTCCAGGTCTGGCCTTGCACCGCTGTGAAGCGCGCAACTTCGGTGTACTTATCGGGCGTCGCCTTAATGAGGGCAACTTCACCCTGGTCCGACGTTATGATCAGGTGTCCATTGGTCAGGATGATCTGACCATATCCAAAGCGGCCTTCTTTCCACTTGCGCTCACCGGTGTTCACATCCAAACAAACCAGAATTCCCTCGTCCAGTCCGTAGATGTAACCGTTATGAAGAACAGAACTATTAAACTTGTTCTTCATGTTCTTGTTCTCCCAGACCGTCGACGCGGTGAGACTGCTTCCACTTCCCTTCACTTCGACGAGGGCCGCGCCTTTGCCGTATCCAGACGAAATAAAGAAGCGATTGCGGTCGACCATAATCGGTTGCGAAACGTTGATGCCGTTATCCGTATCCCACGGATACTCCCAAAGCAGCTCGCCCTTCTCAGGCGCGAGCCCGACAACACGCGACGCACTAACGACAACGATCTGGCGTCGCCCGGCGAGATCAACCAGCATTGGTGAAACGTAAGCCTGCGTATCGTTGAGCACTCGCCACACGGGAGCACCCGTCAGCTTGTTGTATGCGACAACCGACTTGCCGTTAGCGCCACCGGGGAGCACGATCACTTTGTCGTCGACGATCAGCGGCGACGCAGCCATGGCCCAGGGAAGATTCCTGGCCTGATTGTCAGAGAGAATATTCTTTCCCCAGAACACTGAGCCGGTATTTGCATCAAGACAACGCAATTCGCCGGTTGCACCGAGTGCATAAATGCGACCGTTGTCCCACGTCGGAGTCGCGCGTGGTCCATCACCGGTGGAATCACTGAATGCGGCGTTCCATTTCTGGGTCCAGAGTTCACGACCGGTGTTGATGTCGTAAGCTGCAACCACTTCCTGGCTGCGACGCTGCTCGATCGTATAGGCCTTCCCGTCGGCGACAACAAATGAGGCGTGTCCAACGCCAACAGGTTGTTTCCAAATCTGTTTCAGTCCACCCGATGGCCAGTTGGTCGAGACGGCTGTCTCGTCATACTTGCCATCACGCTTTGGGCCACGGAAGTTTGTCCAGTAATTACTCGCAGGCGCGGGGGCTACGGGACTTGCGCCGGGTGATGCTGAGGCGCTCGGGGACGGAGACGGGCTGGGAGCTGCGGCGATCGACGCCGCGGGTTGTGCCGCCTGCTCCGCGCGATTCGACTCAACTGCCGCATAGTGAGCATCATTCCCGCTCCTACACGCTCCGCAGAACAGGGCACACCCCACCAGCGCAACCAGGATCGTTCGCTTCGTCATAAACACATCCTTTTCAATCCGTGTAATCCGTGGCTAGAACTTGCCACGGATTAGACGGATTTTCAAGACTTTATGTTCCAATGCAATAGAGGTTTTTCTCGCCGCGGATAAAGATGCGTCCATCGGCGATTGCAGGTGAGGCGTAGACGGGCTCTCCAATTGAATTCGTCCCGAGAATCTCATGCTTCGGGCCCGCTTTGATGATAAACGTGTCGCCGTCTTCACTGGTCATCAGAATCTTGCCTTCAAACGCCACGGGCGACGCGGTGAAGGTTGCGGGAATCGGAATTCGTCCACCTTCATATTTCACTTCGCCCGTCTTTGCGTCGAGGCATGTAAGAATTCCGCGATCGGTAGTGAGGTAAAGATAGTCGCCGTACAGAATCGGCGAGGGGACATACGCAGTGCCCTTTGCATAAGTCCACGGTACGTTTGGAGTGCCGGTGAGATCGCCACTCTGACCCAGACGAATTGCCATCGCGACTTTGGCGGGAAAGCCTGCGACCAAATAGGCCATTTCGCTGTTTGCTACAGGCGAAGGAATCGCATTGCTCTCGACGCCTTTGTGACGCCAGAGTTCTGCGCCGGTTGCCGGATCGTAGGAAATCACCGACTCCGTTCCACTCGCGATCAACTCTGCACGCTTGGCCGTACGAACAAGCAGGGGCGTCGCCCAACTCACCTGCACTTTACGATCTTTCCTCCAGACTTCTTTGCCCGTTTTTTTATCGAGCGCGACGATGAACGACGCTTCGCCGTTCTCTTCGTCACACTGGACGATCACGAGGTTGTCGAAGAGGATCGGCGACGTGCCTGTGCCCATCCCGACAGTTCCGAGTTTTCCGAGGTCGACTTTCCACGCGAGCTTGCCGTTGAAGTCGTACGCGTAAAGACCTTCGGTGCCGAAGAATGCATAGACTAATTTCCCATCCGTTGTGGGAGTGGAAGCCGCGTAAGAACTCTTGCGGTGACGATTGTCGTAAGGCGTGCCTTCCCACGCCGTCGACTGCCAAAGGATCTTGCCCGACTCACGATCAAGACAGATCACTTTGAAAGTGTGTTTGTGATCGGCGCCGACGCTGTCCGGATGCAGGAACTCTTTACCGCCTTCGAGGGTGTGCTTAACTGCTTTCGCTCCCGGCACCTCGACTCCTTCAACCGCCGTCGTCAGAAACACTCTGTTGCCCCATACGATCGGCGATGAATGCGAACGGCCGTCGATGGGAGTCTTCCACTTGATGTTTGTCGTCGGGGTCCATACCGCGGGAAGGTTCTTCTCGCTGGAGATTCCGGAGCCATCGGGACCGCGCCACTGCGGCCAGTTTCCTGCTTGTGCTTTCTCCGAGAAAACACTGACGCCAGCGAGCGCCATCGATAATCCAACGACCAGAGTTAAAGCGATTCGTTTCACTGTTGTAGTTCCTTTTTGATTTATTTACCTGTTTTGCTGCTCGTTGCGGCCGGCGTTTCACCAAACGCGAACAGATGCGACACCGTACGTACGATGACGAGACCATCCGAGATAGCTGGTGTCGCCATCATGACTTCACCCACCGCGTTCTTCGAGAGCAACTCATACTTTGGTCCAGTCTTCACTACGAAGACGTCTCCATCCTCACTCGAGAGATATATCTTTCCATCCGAAGCCACCGGCGAGGCTGTAAAGGCCCCACCAGTTCCACCGAGACGTTCCTGGTAAACGCGTTCACCGGTCTTCGCATTGTAGGCAGTCAACACGCCCTGATTCGAGCAGGTGTAAAGCAGATCGCCGTAGACGATCGGCGTGGGCATGTATGGACCACCGCGCTGCTTGCTCCAGGCGATGAAGTCGTTTGATTCTTTTCCATCCTTCAGCGAGATATCTCCGTTGCCACCTGGACGGATGGCGTAGATCGGCTGTATCGGCGCGTAGCCGCTGGTGACGAAGATCAGATCGTGGGCGACGAAAGGCGTGGGCGTCGTGATTTCTGACATCGGCCCGACACGCCACAACTCTTTTCCAGTTGCGGGATCGTAACCGCGAATAAACTTTGGCCCAACCGTGATTAGTTCAGTTCGAGTTTTGCCTTCATAAATCGTCGGTGATCCCCATGAAGGGATCTCTTCGCGTGCCGTCTTCCAGACTTGTTTTCCGGTCTTGAGATCGTAGGCGGCAATGAAGGAGTTCTTCTGAATGTCTGCCTGAACGAAGACAAGGTTCTTGTAGATGATGGGTGAGCTACCGTATTCCCACTGGTAATCGGCGTCGTAAAACCAACCCGCGTCCAATACACCGAGATCCGTCTTCCACTTGAGCTTGCCGTTAAGGTCGTAGGCGTAGAGACCTTCGGAACCGAAGTTAACGATCAGATACTTGCCGTCTGTGGCGGGTGTAGAGGCAGCGTGAGTCGACTTCGGATGTCGTTTGATTTTGGGAATGCCTTCGTAAGCCACCTGTTCCCAAAGTATCTTGCCGCTTGCCTTGTCGAGCGCATAGACCTTCCATATATGCTTGGGGTCATCTTTCACGGGCGCAACGTCACCGAACAGCCCGAAGCGAGTTTCATCTTTGCCGGTACTGACTGCGGTCACGACAAATACTTTGTTGCCCCACACAACGGGGCTTGCGTGCGAGAGTCCCGGTATCGCAGTTTTCCAACGGACGTTCTGTGACGTTGCCGCGTCAAACTTCACGGGCTTCGCGAGACCTTCAGTCACACCGGTCGCGCCTGGACCACGGAACTGCGGCCAGTTCTGTGCCTGTGCAATGCCAACCGCAGTCATCAAAACAGTTAACGATACTAACAGTCGTTTCATAAGTTCGACCCTCGATTAATCTATGCGCTTCATTTGTGTTGTGGTGTCGCCCTGCTTGAGAACCATCCCGGTGACCTTGCCCGCTTCGACGTTGAAGATTACCTTGAGTCCACCGAACGCTATTGGCCGAAATGTTGTGTTGTCTAATGCCATTAGCGGCTGTGGCTGGCGTGAAAACCCAGCAACCATCAACTTGCCGTCCTTAACAGTAACCGTAGCCTCAGGTCCAGGATCGCCTTTGTACTTACCTGCATACGACTGGAGCGTTGCCGCGTCGACCTCTATTGGCGGCTTAGCACCAGCCTTCGTCAACATCTCGGAAATCGCGGCATTCTTTGCTTCAGTTGCAGTTACCAGGGCGACTGTAAGTGTCTCGGGCTTGACGCCGCCTCGGTCGAGCGCAATCTTTACCAGTTCTTCATTGCCCTGCTGAGTGCCGGTCACTAAAACATCGTCGACATCTTCAGCGCTCTTCTCGAGGATTAGTTTCACGACTGCGACGTGTTTGCCGTCAAGCGCCCATGACATCGCCGTCGCCTGGTAGAACGTATCTTTTACTTTAACGTCAGCGCCATGATCGAGCAGGATCTTCGCAACGTCAGCATTCCCACGCTCGGCAGCTTTGAATAGCGCGGTCGCGCCATAACGGAACTTCGCATTCACATCGGCGCCCTTGTCGAGCGCTGCCGTGACACCCGCAGTATCACCCTTGCGAACAGCTTCGAACAATTGATCGTTTAATTCCTGCTTCGAGGTCGGTGTGGTTTGCGGGACCAGCAGAGCCAATAGCGAATAGACGAAGATCTTATGTAGCAGCAGCATGATTTCTCCTCGCGCTGAAGAAAACCAAATCAGCCCGGATTAACGGATGAGACAGAACCTGATAGAATCTCGAAAAATTGTGTAACGCAGCAACGTGAGCGTACGTATTGTACATCGTTAAGGTTGCTGGCACGCAGATACATCTTAACTCCTGAACAGGTTTTTGCGGACTCGAAAACGCTTTTATCCATTATTAGTGACGGGCCTCCAAAATGACTACCCTAATCTCCATTTTTTTGAACCTTTGTCTTGGTTTGTCGATCATTGCCGTCAGTGATTGGGCCGAATGGCGCGGTCCAGCTCGCGACGGCATCTCGACCGAAAAAAATCTTCCCGTGAAGTGGTCACCAACCGGTGAGAACCTTCTGTGGAAAGCTCCTTACGGTGGTCGCTCCGGACCGATCGTCATGGGAGATCACATCTACCTGCAGAACACCTCCGGTTCCGGCGAAACCGAGCAGGAGCGCATCATGTGCTTCAATGCCGACACCGGTAAGCTTCTGTGGGAGCATCGCTTCAACGTGTACTTGAGCGACGTGCCGCCACACCGGGTCGGCTGGGCTTCTCCAGCCGGTGACCCCGCAACTGGAAACGTCTACGTCTTTGGCGTGGGTGGAACCTTGATCGGGTTGAACCGCGACGGAAAAGTTCTCTGGGAACGATCGCTCGGCGAAGACTTCGGATTACTGACGACGCACGGCGGGCGTACCGTGTCGCCAATCGTCGATGGCGATCTCGTGATTGTGAGCGCCGTCACTTTCCAGTGGGGCCAGCATGGACGTGGCGCACATCGCTTCATGGCATTCGATAAGAAGACTGGCGAGACTGTCTGGGTAAGTGCTCCCGGTGGCCGTCCCTACGACACCACTTATGCGCCTCCCATCATCGTCAACGTCAATGGAACACGGCTACTTATTCAGGGCGCCAGCGACGGCGTGGTCCATGCGATCAAGGCACAGACCGGCGAGCCCGTTTGGAAGTACGAAATCAGTAAGCGCGGCCTGAACACCGGAGTCGTCGTTTACAACAACACGGCAATCCTCACTCACAGTGAGGAGAATCTCGAGTCGAGTGAAATGGGGATGATGGTCGCTGTCGATGCGACGGGCACAGGTCCGATCAAGAAAGAGCAGGTTAAGTGGACTACCTATGGCTGGCAAGGCGGTTTTTCTTCCCCGGTGCTCGACGGCGATCGGATGTACCAGATCGACAACAGCGCGAATATCGCAGCCTTCGACGTAAACACAGGCAAGCAGCTCTGGATTAAAACCCTGGGCACGATTCAGAAGGCATCTCCGGTCCTGGCCGACGGGAAACTATACGTCGGCACTGAGAATGGAAAGTTTTTCATTCTCAAGCCGTCCGCCACGGGTTGTGAGATTCTCGACGAGGAGCAATTGGGAACTGAAGCATTGCCTGACAAGGTGATCGGATCAGCAGCAGTAGCGAACGGCCGTGTCTACTTCGCAACTGAATCCGCACTCTACGCCATCGGTAAGAAAGGAAATCACGCCTCATCACACAGCACTGCATCGGCTGTCGGAACACCTGTCAGCTCAAATCCGCCAACCTGGGTTCAGGTAGTGCCCACCGAGTTGATGCTCAAACCCGGCGATAAGGTGAATTTCCGCGTGCGGCTTTTCGATGCGCAGGGGAATTTTATTCGTGAAGAACCGTCGGCGACGTGGTCACTCGAACAGTTAAAAGGAACAGTTGAGAATGGTCACTTTACTGCCGGCAACGAGTCAGTCGCGCAGGCGGGTTTGGTGAAAGCCACTGTTGGGAACATAAGCGGAACAGCAAGTGTACGTGTTTTCCCGCCATTGCCGTGGAGTGAAACGTTCGATTCGTACGACCTTAACGCCGCGCCCCCATCGTGGGTGAGCATGGCCTTGAAGTTTGGCGTGCGCGACTTGAACGGTAACAAAGTGCTCGCGAAACTGACTGAGGGTTCATCGCTGTTGACCCGCTCGCGCGCGTACATCGGACCATCCGACTGGTCCAACTACACCGTTGAAGGCGATGTTTATGCAACGCAGAAGCGCCGGCAGCAGGGTGACGCAGGCGTGATTGCTCAACGTTATGTGCTGACTCTTTACGGTAACAGCCAGATGCTGCATATCGAGCCGTGGCAACCTGAAATTAAACGCACACAAAGTGTTCCCTACGCCTGGAAGCCCGACACCTGGTACCGCCTCAAACTACAGGTAGAGAATCTGCCTGACGGGAAGACTCGTGCGCGCGGCAAAGCATGGCCCGCTAACGAACCCGAGCCGTCTGCATGGATGGTCGAACGCATCGATCCGATTCCTAATCGCCAGGGAGCACCCGGAATATTCGGCAACGGTCTCTCTGATGTTTATTTCGACAACATAAAGGTGTACGCAAACAAATGAAATTCATAAAGCTTAAATCCAACGCACTCATTAAACGCCCGGCTGTTCTCTTCGGCACACTGCTTCTGCTGACTGCCGCTGCTGCGTACTCCCTCGTGCCTCCGACTACTGCCGGTTCCGCTTCTGCTGACTGGCCCATGTGGGGTGGTTCACCGGATCGAAACATGGTCTCGGACATGAAGGGACTGCCAACCAGTTGGGACGTCAAGACAAAGAAGAATGTGAAGTGGGTGGCCCAACTCGGTTCGCAAAGCTACGGCAACGCAGTCGTCTCTGGCGGAATGGTTTTCGTCGGCACCAACAACGAAGGACTACGCGATCCGAAGATCACGGGCGACAAAGGCGTGTTGATGGCGTTTCGTGAATCGGATGGGCAGTTCATGTGGCAGATGGTCCACGACAAGCTGGTCGCCGGACGTGTGAACGACTGGCCATATCAGGGCGTGGCGTCGTCACCGTTAGTCGACGGCGATCGTGTTTACTACGTTTCGAATCGCGCCGAGTTGATGTGTCTCGACACCCAGGGCTTTCGCGACGGGGAAAACGACGGTCCCTACAAGGAAGAAAAGCTGACCGGCGAAACTAACGCCGACATTGTTTGGAAGTTTGACATGATTGAGGAAGTCGGCTCGTTGCCGCATAACCTCGCGAACTCGTCTCCAGTCATGTATGGCGATCTGATCTTTATCAGCACGTCCAACGGCCAGGATGAGAGTCACGTCAACATTCCCTCGCCCAAGGCGCCCGCGATCATCGCGATCAATAAAAAGACCGGGAAACTGGTCTGGGAAGATAATTCCGTCTTCGACAAGATTCTGCACGGGCAGTGGTCATCGCCGACAGTGGGAACGATCGGCGGTGTGGTCCAGGTGATTCACGGACAGGGCGATGGCTGGATTCGAGGATACGAAGCCTTAACCGGCAAGAAGCTTTGGGAGTTTGACACGAATCCGAAAGATTCAGTTTGGCCCAAAACACGGAACGAACTGATCAGTACTCCGGTCGTCTATCAGGACCGCGTCTATATCTCAAACGGACAGGATCCCGAACACGGTGAAGGCGTCGGTCACATGTACTGCATCGACGCTACGAAGCGCGGCGATATCACGCAGAGCGGTTTAGTCTGGCACTTCGACAAAATTCGTCGCTCGATTTCGACGCCGGCAATCAAGGATGGACTTGTTTACCAGGCTGACTTCAGCGGCTTCCTGCACTGTCTCGATGCCAAGACGGGACAAGAATACTGGAACCACGATCTCTTCGCCGCGGTTTGGGGATCGCCCGTATTGATCGACGGCAAGATCTACCTGGGCGATGAAGATGGCGACGTGGTGATCATGCAGGAAGGAAAGGTAAAGAAAGTGCTGGGCGAAATCAATATGGGCAGCTCCGTTTACTCGACGGCTGTGCCGGCCAACGGAGTGCTCTACATTTCCAACCGCAATCAACTTTTTGCACTGGCAGAAGCGGCCGCCGGCAAGCCCGCCACCGCACGCAATTGAGGCTTTGCCACAGATCCAGAC
>JBKPPU010000087.1:0-19410 GCA_046733695.1 Acidobacteriota bacterium | reverse complement strand
TTACTTTTCCTCACACAAGTATGAAAATGCCGTCCACCCACCTCATTACCATTTGGCATTGCCCCTTAACCTCTAACCTTAAGGAGCCAGAAGAATGTCGTTTATACAATTTGCCGACGAACCCAGCCAGGAAGAACGTATTGCAAAACTTCGTGCCGAGCTGAAGAAGCTTGGTGGCAGTACCATGTCGATCGAGTCGATGCCGGCCGACATGGAAGAAGAGTTTCTGCGGCACGTACTCGAATACGAAACCACAGCGCCGATCAGTTTGATGAGTTTACTTGCGAACGCCGGGTTGGAAGTGCAACCGCCCGAGCAACTCGACAAGGACACGCTCAGGATCAAGTTAAAAGAAATTATCGAGCGCATGGCCTCGCTTGGCGCCTACCTGCTTCACACGAATCATCTCTCCGATCGCGGGCTTTACGAATATCTTTACGGGGATGCTTTGCGTGAAGAAGTGGTGCTGTTTCCGGAGAATCCGAGCTACGCCTACATGATCGATCTCACCGGCAGTGGCGGCGATGAGGACAATCAGACTTATCTCAAGTACTACGCTGACGAGGAACATCGCCGGCAGTGGGCCCACGACTGGCCTGACGATCCTTTGCCGGACCATGAGGATCCGCCGTTCGATCGTGATCGATTCTTACCCCAATCTCCATTGGGCTAACAAAAGTCCATCCACAGATTACACAGATAATCGGCGTAATCTGTGGATGGCTAGGAAACGATCATTGTCCCGGTGCCTTGGTCCGTGAAGATCTCAGAAAGGAGGGCGTTGCGTTTGGTGCCGCTGATGATGTGGGCGCTGTGAACACCGCGATCCAGTAGCACGATGATGCTTTGCAGCTTTGGGATCATTCCGCCTGAGGCTGCACCGCTGCTGATCAAGTCGCCGGCCTCGGTGGCGGTGACGCGAGATACCTTCGTGTCCGGATCGCCCGCGGTCAGATAAAGACCGTCGACGTCGCTCAGCAGTACGAGCTTTTCGGCTTTGAGTTGGACAGCGATTTCTGCGGCGATCGTGTCGGCGTTGATGTTGAAGACTGTTCCTTCATCGTCCGCGCCGAGAGAGGAGATTACCGGCAGATAACCGTGATCGAGCAGCACCGTTAGCAGCCGGGCATTGATCTGGACCACGTCGCCGACGTGACCAAAATCTACTTTGTCTCTGACGCCGGTCTGGCGATTCAGGATTTCTTTGGGCGGGCGCTTTTCGGCGTGCACGATGTTGCCGTCGACGCCTGAAAGTCCGACTGCTTCGATGCCGCGATTCCGGAGTGCGGCGAGAATGTCGGTATTGATCTTCCCGGCAAAGATCATCTTCGCCATTTCGAGGGTGGCGTCGTCGGTCACGCGACGGCCTTCGATTATCGTCTGTTCGATGCCCAGCTTCCTGGCTAGCTCGCTCAATTGTTTGCCGCCGCCGTGAACAACGCAGATGCGAATGCCGACCTGGTGAAGCAGCGCCATCTCTTCGGCGAGCGAGATCAGATTTTCCTGATTCTCCGTGACCTTGCCGGAGAGTTTGACGACAAACGTTTGCCCCTTGAAGCGTTGGATGTAAGGCAACGCCTCGCGCAATAGATCGAGGCGAAGCTGGTCGTCGACGATGGGATGAGTATCGGTCATTGTCTTACGAGTATCGCCTTCTGCACGTGCAGACGGTTTTCAGCTTCATCGATCACGACTGACGCGGGGGAATCGATCACGCCGTCAGTCACGATTACGTTGCGACGCACAGGCAGACAGTGCATGAAGATCGCGTTGTTCGTGCGCAACATCTTTTCGTCATCGACGATCCATTTGCTGCGATATGGAGCACGTGTCGCGAGGTCCTGATCGGTATTGCCGTAAAACTGTTTCGATCCCCAGCTCTTTGCGTAGATCACTTCCGCGCCCTCGAACGCAGTGGCGATGTCGTTTGTTACCTCCACATTGTCTCCCAGACTCTCGATCAACTCTTCATCGAGATCGTAGCCCGGCGGGTGTGCGATCACGAGATCGTGACCGATCTGCGCTGCTGCGAGCGCGAAACTATTTGGCACAGCCATGGGAAGCGCCTTAGGGTGCCAGGCCCATGTGAGCACCACGCGTTTGCGCCCGTTGCCGAGCTTTTCACGAATCGTCAGCATATCCGCGAGGGACTGGCAGGGGTGATGCATCGCCGACTCGAGATTGATGATCGGCACGGAAGCATATCGTGCGAAAGCATTGAGAATGGGATCGGTTCGTTCTTCCTGCCAGTCTTTCAAGGCCGCAAAAGTTCTCACGCCGATCGCCGTGCAATACCGTTCGAGCACGCGTACAAATTCGGCCACGTGCTCGGTCTTATCCGAATCCATCACGGCGCCTGCACGGTGTTCGAGCGTCCAACTCGTGCCGCCCGGCTCCAGCACCACCGCATTCCCGCCGAGCTCATAAATTCCGACCTGCATCGATGCACGCGTACGCAAACTCGGATTAAAGAACACGAGCGCAATGGATTTGCCCGCTAATGGTTTCGAGCGATCATCGCCGCTCTTGAAACGCAGCGCCGCATCGAGCAACTGCTCGATCTCTTCGCGCGACATATCTTTAGTGCTAAGCAGATCCATTTCACCAGAACTTCGCCGCTGCGACGAACATGTCGGCCTCGTATTCTTCCAAACACAACGGCGGTAGCAGCCTCAACACCTTTGGATTACTGGACGTGCCCGTAATTATTTTCCGATCCAGCAAAGCCTTGTGAACGATCGCTGCATCTTCCTTAAACTCGATTCCCAAAAGAAATCCCAGCCCGCGAACAGCGACGACTCGATCGACTTCCTTCAGGCGCTCGCGTAAATGCGCCTCAACACGTCTCACGTTTTCGAGCATCCCATCGTTTTCAATCGCTTCCAGGGTTGCAGTTACTGCAGTCATCGCCAGCATGCCGCCACCGAAAGTCGTACCGAGATCATTTTCCTTGATGCGCGACGAGATTGCGTCAGTGACAAGACAGGCACCGACCGGAACACCGCTGCCTAGCGCCTTCGCAAGCGTTACGATATCGGGGACTACACCATCACCCGCTTCGCTCCCCGCGAAGAACCACTGGCCGGTGCGGCCGACACCCGTTTGCACTTCATCGTAAATGAGAACAAGGCCACGGTCGTCACATAGCGTTCGTAGTGCGCGATAGAACTCGGGCTGGGCCATGTTGACGCCAGCCATCGATTGGATCGGCTCGAGCATGATCGCGGCGACGGTGTCGTCCGCCAGTGCGCGAACAGAGTCGATGTTGCCGAACTCCGCTTCGAGGTGTCCGGGAACATTTGGTTTTCCGATCTCGCGATACTTGCCGAGGAACGTGGCGCTGATCGCGTCGGCTGTGCGCCCGTGAAAACCACCCCTGAAGGTGATGATCTTTTCGCGTCCGGTGAACATGCGCGCCATACGCATCGCGTTCTCGTTTGCTTCTGTGCCGGAGTTGCAGAAAAAAGCTTTGGTGAGGGCGTCGGGTGCGATCGAGACGAGCTTCTCCGCGGCACGGGCACGCGTGTCGGAGTAAATGAGATTCGAATAGAAGATTAGCTTCTCGGCTTGCGCCTGGATCGCTTCGACGACGTGCGGATGACAATGACCGGTCCCCGCGACTGCATGCCCGCCGTAGAGATCTAGATAACTCTCGCCGTCGCTCGCACAGATCCAGGCGCCCTGGCCAGACTCGGCAACGATCGGCATCTTTTTATACGTAGCCAGTTGAAATTTATCTTCGCTATTGGCCACGGATAACACGGATTGATTCACGGATTTGTCCCTACGAGCTTCAGGCCTGTTGTTTCGTCAAGACCGAACATCAGGTTCATGTTTTGAATCGCTTGTCCGGCAGCGCCTTTCACGAGGTTGTCGATGGCAGAGAAGACCACGATCTGTTGTCCGCGCACTGCGAGACCGATGTCGCAGAAGTTCGTCGTCTTCACCCAATTAATGTCGGGCGAGCCTTGAACGAGTCGCACGAAAAATGATTCGCGATAATAGTCGGTGAAAATTTTGCGCAGCTCGTCTTCCGTTAATTCGCTTTTGGTTTCAGCGTAGATTGACGCAAAGATTCCGCGCGCGACGGGTAGCGAGTGTGTCATGAACACAAGTTCGTTGGTCCAATCGCCGACGTGCTCGAGTTCCTGTTCGATCTCAGGGACATGCTGGTGCGCGAACGGCTTGTAAGCGTAGAACGAATTCATACGCTGCGGATGATGCGTGTTGGCGGCCGCTTTTGCTCCCGAGCCCGACGATCCGGTTTTCGCGTCAACAATGACCCGCCCGTTGAGCAGGTTTCCGGCGACGAGTGGCGCGAGACCCAACAGTGTTGCCGTTGCAAAACAACCAGGATTCGCAATCAAACGTGCGCCTCGAATCGCATCACGATTAGTTTCAGTCAGGCCGTAAACAAACTCCGACTGCGCACCCATGGCAGTGTGTGTTTGTTTGTAGTGTTTCTCGAAAACCGCCTGGTCGCGCAGGCGAAAGTCGCCCGAGAGATCGATAGCTTTGATACTTCCGGGCAGACGCGGAACGATGTCCATGGCCTGCCCGTGCGGGAGCGCGAGGAAAACACACTCGACGCCGTCTAACTTCTGCGGTTCCTTAATGAAGCTAAGCTCAGTCAGCCCATTTAAATTCTTATGAACCTCGCCAACCGGTTTCCCAGCCTGCTCATTCGCCGTCACAAACGCGATCTCAACCTGCGGATGAAACAGCAGAATACGCAGCAACTCCGAGCCACCGTACCCGGACCCGCCAAAAATTCCCACTTTGATTTTTTCTGATGACGCCATTGCCATACATGTTGTTAGACAGGATTAAGAAGATTTTCATGATGAACAAGATTCATCTCGTAAATCATGAAAATCCTGTAATCCTGTCAAACTGAAACCTCAGACCGGTACTTCCCGAAATTCTTCAACACTCTCCATCACCAACTCAAACAGCGCGCTACCCTCGCGACGCGCGTTTGCCGCAGGCACGCCAAACTCTGTCTTGACGTAATCTTCGCCCATCTTCGAATCCGTTACCGAACCTGAGATCACGTCGATCTCAACACCTCGCCGTCGCAACAACTCGATACCGCCCCATGCGCCAACGTAGTCAGACGCACAGAACACGATCGCAGCGGTCGCATCGAGTAGTTCGAAGTCGGCGAACACGGTATCGACCGAATACCCACCAAGGATTCCATCACCCAACTCAATCACGATCAAATCGGGATTCACTTCATTCAACTTTGCGATGATCGCTTTTGCTGCGGGCGCAAGATCCGCAATATCGACGGTCGACGGCATTCCGCAATCGAGAAAACTGGCAGTGGTCACGGCGCCGTGGTCCGCCATGTTCAGCGTGTCGCGCAGGCACGCAACACCAGAAAGCTTTCCTGCGGCCACGCGCAACCCTGCGCGCGTCGCCTGCTTGATCAACTCTGTCGCCGCATAAGTCTTGCCGCTGTTCATACTCGTCCCGGCGATCATCACGATCGGCGCCGAGTCACTGAGACTTGTTCGCACCGGCAACGCGGCATCCGCGATATTCTGCACACGGCCGTTTTCATCGCATACAAGTCCAATCACTTCGAGCTTGATTGCATCGCCGAGACTCGAGTGATGACCGGTGCACAGACCAATCACACCGCCCATGTTCAGCAGGTGAAGCTGATCGCCACTCGTCAGCGACGCCGGAACGTCGCCGACGAAACCCTTCAAAGCACGACGACGACCAAGCACGCCAATCAACAAATCGCCGGGATTGATCTTGGCGAGTCTGCCGGTCGGCAACTCAAGCATGTTGTAGGTAGCACTGTCAGTGAGCGCACGAACGACAACAACGTCGCCAGCTTTCGTTGACTCAGAACTCGAAACGAACCCCACAGTCTTCGCTAAACCGAGCGGTGACGTTGCGGAGCCGATCTTGTCGACATCGATCACGTTGATATTTTTCGTCATCGTCCACCTCCCAATCTGAGTCGCAGCGCGTTCAGCTTGATGAAACCTTCCGCGTCGCGCTGGTTGTAAACAGTGTCCGCCTCAAACGTGGCGACGTTTTCGTCGTAGAGCGAATGCGGCGAGCGCCGGCCCACGACGATCGCGTTTCCGCGAAAGAGCTTTAGACGAACATCGCCGCCCACAGTTGCCTGAGTCTCGTCGATCATTTTTCGCATCAACTTGAATTCAGGCGCGAACCAGAATCCGTAATACACACTTTCCGCAAACTTCACGCCGAGTGAGTCGCGCAAGTGCATCACTTCACGATCGAGCGTGATCGACTCGAGCGCGCGATGTGCTGCCTGAAGAATCGTGACTCCCGGCGTTTCATACACACCGCGCGACTTCATGCCGACGAAGCGATTCTCAACCAGATCGACCCGTCCGATACCGTGTGCGCCGCCAAGATTGTTCAACTTCTCGAGCAACGCGACTGGATCGAGTTTGTTACCGTCAATCGCTACGGGCTCGCCTTTGTCAAAAGAGATCTCGACGTACTGTGCTTCCGCGAGCGCGTTTTCGGGCGAACGCGTGAGTTGAAAAATATTCTCGGGAGGTTCTGCCCAGGGATCTTCGAGAATGCCGCCCTCGTAAGAGATGTGCATCAGGTTCGCGTCGGTCGAGTAAGGCTTCTCGGCCGTCGCCGTCACCGGAATGTTGTGCTGCTTTGCGTACGCGATCAGATCCGTGCGGCCTTTGAAGTCCCACTCGCGCCACGGAGCAATCACTTTGATATCGGGCTGAAGCGCGTAGTAAGTAAGCTCGAAGCGCACCTGATCGTTGCCTTTGCCGGTTGCTCCGTGTGCGACTGCATCAGCGCCTTCCTTCTGCGCGATCTCGATCTGACGTTTCGCGATCACAGGACGGGCGAGGGAAGTGCCCATCAGATAGACGCCTTCGTACACCGCATTTGCCTTGACTGCGGTCCAGACGTAGTCGCGCACAAACTCTTCGCGCAGGTCTTCGACGTAGAGCTTCGAAGCGCCAGTCGCAAACGCCTTCTCTTCCAGACCTGACAACTCGGCGCCCTGGCCGACGTCGGCACAGTAACAAACAACTTCACAGTGGTAGTTTTCTTTCAACCAGCGCAGCATTACCGAGGTGTCGAGCCCACCCGAGTAAGCGAGAACGATTTTGCGAATCTGTCTATCCGTCATCAGTTATTGTCCGTGCCCCCAAATAAGTCCCAAATCTCTTTGATTGCTGTGCGCTGTGATTTCGCGTCGCGCACGGCGATGAATATCGTGTCTTCACCGGCGATTGTGCCGACGATCTCCACAATGGCAGCGGCGTCGATCTCGACAGCGACGGCGGATGCGAGTCCAGGGATAGTGCGCGCCACTATCAACGTGTCGCCCGCCTGGTCTAAACTCAGCAGGCCGCGAGTGGCGGCGCCGTTTGTGCGGGGCATGGTGTAATGCCCGTGGTGTTTGACCACGCCGAGCTCTTCGAGATCACGGGAGACACTCGACTGCGTTGCCGGGACTCCTGAGCGCTCGAGCAGGGCACGCAGGTCTTCCTGTGTGCCAATCGGCTTGGCTCTGATCAAGCTCAGAATCTGTTGCTGTCGCTCTCGCTTATTCATAGCTGATTATGCACATAACTTGCATAAACAATGCATAGATGCATAAACTACCACGACGGTTGCGCGAGCGTCAAACCGAAAGCCTTTGACAGGATTTACAAGATTTGGACAGGATTTACATGTTCATCCTGATAAATGCTGTCTATCCTGTGAAGCAATGACTGAATCTAAAAAACTTTGGGGTGGGAGATTCGAGGGGAAGATCGATCCGGATTTTGCCGAGTTCAATAATTCCTTTCGCTTCGACCGCAGGCTATTCGAGGTCGACGTCGCGGCCAGCATCGCGTATTGCCGTGCGCTGGAGGATGCAGCTGTCATTACATCCGATGAAGGAAGTCAGATACGAACAGCTCTCGACACGATTCTAAAAGCAGGGGTTGATGAGAACTCCGCCGCGGAAGATGTGCACTCATTCGTCGAAGCGCGTTTGATTGAAGTAGCCGGCGACGTGGGGCGCAAGCTGCACACCGGACGCAGCCGCAACGATCAGGTTGCTACTGACTTTCGGCTCTGGATTCGCGGTTCGATCGACGAGCTCAACGAAACTATTCGCGCTACGCAAACCTCACTCATCGATTTTGCCGACGCTCACCGGGATGTTGTCATTCCGGGCTACACACACCTGCAACGAGCCCAGCCGGTGTTACTCGCTCACTGGTCGCTTGCGTATTTCGAAATGTTGGCCCGCGATCGCGAACGTCTCCGCGATGTGCGAAGGCGCGTCAACGTCATGCCTTTAGGTTCCGCAGCGCTCGCAGGGACGGCGTTTCCAATCGATCGTGAGGACCTTGCAAAGTCACTTGGCTTCGACGACGTATCGCGCAACAGTCTGGACGCCGTAAGCGATCGTGATTTCTGTGTGGAGTTTCTGAGCGCGTGTTCGTTGATCATGGTCCATCTCTCGCGTCTCGCGGAAGACGTCATTCTTTACGCGACGAGTGAGTTTGGATTTTTCGAACTAGGCGATGCGATCGCTACGGGTTCGAGTCTGATGCCGCAGAAGAAAAATCCCGATTCGATGGAGCTCGTGCGTGGAAAGGCAGGACGCGTGTTTGGCGATCTGCTGGCGTTGCTCACGACGTTGAAGGGACTGCCGCTCGCTTATAACAAGGACATGCAGGAGGACAAGGAAGCTGTCTTTGATGCATTTGATACTGTGTCCTCAAGTCTCGCAGTGACTACGACGGTCTTCAAGAATCTCTGCGTCAACAAAGATCGCGCACTCGCCGCATCAACTGGCGGATACATGAATGCCACTGAGCTGGCTGACTATCTTGTGCGCAAGGGGATGCCGTTCCGAGATGCGCATGAAGTAGTTGGGAAAGTTGTCAGACGTGCGATCGAATTGGGGAGTGAGCTCGAACAGCTGCCGCTTTCAGAGCTGCAGGCGTTTTCCACGCTTTTTGGTGAAGAGGTCCACATTGCTTTATCACTCGACCAGACCTTAAAGTCCAAGTCGCAAACAGGCGGCACGTCTCCTGAAACAGTTGCAGCCGCTATCCACAGATTACGCAGATTATTAGATCAATCTGTGTAATCTGTGGATAAGGAGGGTTATGAGAATCAAATTGTTCATCCTGCTTTTGGTCTCGGTGGTTGTCTCAGTTATGGCGCAGGAGCCGGAGAAGCCGCTCTTCTTCCCCACCGGTAACGAGGCTACCGTCGTCGGCACAATCACGCTCAAAGGCACGCCGCCTAAGCTGCGCATCCTCGACATGACCGCCGACCCGGCGTGCCAGCAGCAGAATCGCAAACCGCAAGCGGATTGGGTCATTACAAAGCAAGGCGCTCTCGCGAATGCGTTTATTTACGTGAAGGGCGATATCCTGGACGTCTATCGATTTGAGGTGCCTGACACGGAGGTGATGCTAAACCAGCACGCCTGCTATTTTGAACCACACGTCTTCGGCCTGCGGGCGGGCCAGACGCTGATGGTAATCAACGGCGATCCGACCTTCCACAATGTCCATCCAACGCCAAAACTTAACCCGGAGTGGAATCAAACGCAGGCAGCCGATTCTCCGCCGCTCATGAAGACTTTTCGACGCGCGGAGGTAATGATACCGATTAAATGCAACCAACATCCCTGGATGAAGGCTTACGTCGGCGTGATGAATCATCCATACTTCGCCGTCAGTGATAAGTCAGGAAAGTTTGAAATACGCAACCTGCCGCCGGGAACTTATAAACTGGCAGTCTGGCACGAAGTATTTGGCGAGCAGGAGATAGAAATAACAGTCGTACCCGGCGAGAATCGTACCGCCGACTTCACGTTTGACGCGCAAAAGATACGTGAAGAAACGAAATATATGTTTGAGCGAGACAATTAACGCTTCTTCGTGGGACTTGGAGTTGAGCTCGGCGATGGATTGGGTGACGGACTCGGCTGCGCAACATCGGGCTGGATTGTTTCCTGGTAGATAAACTTCAAGTCTTCCAACTTCAAAACTACCGCAGGCTTCACGGCATTGCGATTGGCGTCCATGCTGATCACTCCCGTAACACCGGCGAAGTTCTTTGTCTGGGCCAAAGCCTCACGCAATTTGTCGCTGTCAGTCGAACCGATTTGCATGAAGGCATCAAACAAAATACGTGCAGCGTCGTAAGCGAGTGCGGCGTGAGCATCCGGAAGCGTATTGCTGTAACGTTGTTTGTACTGTTCCACGAACGATTGAATCGCCGGTGACGGATTGTCGATCGAATAGTGAGTTGAAATATAGGCTCCATTCAGTGCGTCGCCGCCCAACTGCCAGAGCTCCGGAGCGTCCCAGCCGTCAGCGCCGAGCAGGGGTTGTGTGAGTCCAATCAGGCGTGCCTGCTTTGCGATGAGCGCGACGTCGCCGTAGTAACCGGGGATGTAGATCACGTCGGGTTCCGCGGCTTTGATCGTGCTCAATTGACCTTTGAAGTCCGCGTCGCCCTGCATGTACGACTGCTCGCTGACAACTCGCCCGTTCAGCTTTCCGAAACTGAGTTTAAAGTACTGTGTCAGCCCGCGCGCGTAAGGCGAGTTGAAATCGTAGAGGACGGCGGCCTTCTGCGCTTTGAGCGTGTTTACGGCAAAGCGGGCCATCACTTCACCCTGAAAGGAATCGACGAAGCAGGCGCGAAAGATGTAGTTGCCGACTTGTGTGACTGCTGGATCGGTAGACGAAGGTGAAATTAACGGAATGTGTGATGCCTGGGCTTTGGGCGCCGCCGCACGGCTATTACCGGACGTGCCACCGGCGATGATCGCCACGACTTTGTCCTGGTCGATCAGCTTCGCGGTCAAACGAGCCGCTTCTTCAGGACTGCCTTTATCGTCTTCGAAGACGATATCGATCTGGCGCCCGTTGATGCCGCCGTTCTGGTTGATTTCTGTGGCCGCCATCAGCACGCCGTTGTAGGCCGACTGTCCGAAGTTGAAGGTTGGTCCAGTCATATCGCCGAAGTAACCGATCTTGATCGTGGTCCGAATCTGTGTGCCGTTTTCGTCGTTTGGTCTGGTACAGGAATAGGCAAGAGCCATCAGGATGATGGCAACCGGTATAAATGCTTTTCGCAGTTTGTGAGTAGTCCGAGGTCGCACTGTGAAACGGGAGATCGATTGGCGACGAACGGTAGAACTATTCACCGAGATAGGCTTCTTTAATCCTGGGATCATTGGCCAGGTCTTTTGATGGACCTTCCATAACTATTCGCCCGGTTTCCAGAACGTACGCGCGATCGGAATGACCCAATGCCGCGTGTGCGTTCTGTTCGACCAGAAGAATCGTAGTCCCCTTGCTTTTAATTTCGTCGATGGCTTCGAAAATGGTATGGACCACGAGTGGCGCCAGACCCAGCGACGGCTCGTCGAGGAGCAACAGTCGTGGATTCGACATCAGCGCTCGGCCGATTGCCAGCATCTGTTGCTCACCACCCGAAAGAGTTCCGGCTTTCTGTGATTCGCGTTCTTTCAGACGTGGAAACATCCTGAAGGCGCGTTCCATATCGGCGGCGACGGCCTTCTTGTTCGTGTTCAGATACGCGCCCATCTGAAGGTTCTCGCGCACGGAGAGATTCGCGAAGACGCCGCGTCCTTCGGGCGACATCGAGATACCGCGCGCGACCAGCTTGTGGGTTGGCTTGCCGCTAATGTCCTCTTCCTCGAAAGTTATCTTTCCGGAGCGTGGTTCGAGTAGACCGGTGATGGTGCGCAGCGTCGTAGTCTTGCCCGCGCCGTTAGCGCCGATGAGCGTAACGACTTCACCGTTCTGGACATGCAGCGAAATGCCGGTCAGGGCTTCGATGGCGCCGTAGTTTACGGAAACGTTGTCGAGCGTGAGCATCTTTATTGCCGATTTCCAATTGCCAATTGCCGATTTATTTCAAATTGGCAACCGACAATTGGAAATTTCCTAGTCTCCTAAATACGCTTCGATCACCTTCGGATCGTTCTTGATCTCCTGCGGCAGGCCCAGCGCGATCGATTTGCCGTAGTCGACCACTTGAATGCGCTCGCAGACGCCCATCACCACTTTCATGTTGTGTTCGACGAGCAGGATTGTGAGTCCGAAACGATCTCGGATCTGTTTGATCAGGTGCATCAGATCTTCCTGCTCCGAAGGGTTCATGCCGGCCGCCGGTTCGTCCAGTAACAGCAACTGCGGTCTGGTCGCGAGCGCACGGACGATCTCCAACCGACGCTGTGAACCGTACGGCAGGCTGGTGCCGCCTTCCTCACAGACGCGCGCGAGATCGAATATCTCGAGCAGCTCGAAACAATAATCGCGATGTTTCTTTTCGTCACTGTTGAATCGCGGTGTGCGCAGGACGGCGTCAATCAGGTTCTGGCCCATGTGAATGTGGCAGGCCGTCATAACGTTATCGAGCACCGACATACTCGGAAAAAGGCGAATGTTCTGGAACGTTCGCGAAACACCACGCGCCGCGATCTGATACGGGCGCAGACCATCGATACGCTGGCCGTTGAACTGAATCGTGCCGGAGGTCGGTTGATAAACTCCCGTGAGCAGATTAAAGATCGTGGTCTTGCCGGCGCCGTTTGGTCCGATCAGCCCGTAGATCTCGCCCTTCTTGACGGACATGTCGAGCTCGTTGACGGCGCACAGTCCGCCGAAACGAATCGTGGTTTTATCGGTTTGCAGAACTACTGGCGAACCGTTACTGCTCATCGAGGATTTTCACCTCCGATTGAAGTCTCGCTTTGCGTCGGGGAACTTGCGGTGCCGCTCGGGCCTTCCGTCAATCGCCTGATCCGTTTACGCAATCCTGAGAATGCAGCCGTCGATCCCAGTAATCCCTGCGGTCGCGTGATCATGAGTATGATCAGCAACAGCGAATAAATGACCATGCGATACTCGGCAAAGCCGCGTAATCCTTCAGGCAGGATCGTCAGCACGATCGCGCCCAGCACTGAACCCACAATCGATCCCAGTCCGCCGAGAATGATCATGATCAGGATCTCGAACGACTTGATGAACTCAAACGATTTCGGATTGAGATAACCGTCGAAGTGGGCCAGCAACACACCGCCCGCTCCGGCCATGGGCGACGAGATCACGAACGCCATCACTTTGTATTGTGTGGTGTTGACACCCATCGCTTCAGCCGCAAGTTCGTCTTCACGAATTGAGATCAGCGCGCGTCCAAAAGCCGAGTTGACGATGTTGTACACGATGACAATCGTCAGGATCGCAATGAAAAAGATCCAGAAGAAACTCTTGACGATTGGGATTCCGGAATAACCACGCGCGCCGCCGACGGCCTCGATGTTGTTGAGAAAGACAACGATGATTTGACCGAAGCCAAGGGTGACGATCGCGAGATAGTCCCCCTTTAATCGCAATGAAGGGATTCCTACTGCGAGTCCTGCGATGCCGGCGGCGATAGCGCCGACGATCGTGGCAAGTGCGAGTGCGACCACCCAGCCGAGTTTTCCACCGCCGAGTGAATTCGCCAGATTCACTCCATACGTAACCGAGAAATATGCCGACGAATATGCGCCGACTGCCATGAAGCCGGCGTGGCCAATCGAGAACTGACCTGTGAATCCGTTGATGAGATTCAGTGAAACTGCGAGGGTAATCGAGATGCCGCAGAGCATCAGGATGCGGCTGTAGTAAGGATTGATTAGTCGCCCCTGAAAGACAAAATCCAGGCCGTAAAGGACGCCGATTACAATCAGCGCAATGATGAGATTACGAAGATACCGAGGCATATCAATCACAGATTAATCTGTGTAATCTGTGGTTAAACTTTCTCCTGGGCGACCGTACCGAGTAACCCGGAAGGTCGGAAAAGTAGTATCAGAATCAAAATGGCAAAGGCCACCGCGTCTTTATAGGTCGGTGAAAGGTAGCCGACGACCATTGTCTCCGTGATGCCAATCAACAATCCGCCCAGCACGGCTCCGGGAATATTGCCGATACCGCCCAGCACTGCGGCGACGAACGCCTTCAGCCCGACGAGGATGCCCATCAAAGGATCGATCCGCGGGATGCGAATCGCAACCAGCACGCCCGCGGCCGCGGCGAGTGCCGATCCGAGTGCAAACGTGAAAGCGATGATGCGGTCGGTGTTGATTCCCATCAGCTTCGCCGACTGCAAGTTGAACGACACCGCGCGCATCGCTCGTCCTGTCTTCGTGCGATAGACGATCAACTGCAACACGATCATCAAAGCGAGGGCGATAATCAGCACGACGATGTCGGCGCTGTTGATACTCGCGCCACCTACGAGGTCGATGTTGCGTTTGGTAAACAACTCAGGGAAGAACTTCGGCTCGGCGCCGAAAACGACCTGACCGCCATTCTCGAGCAGAAGCGAAACGCCAATCGCGGTGATCAGCGCAGTCAATCGCGAATACTTGCGCACAGGACGATACGCCAGGCGTTCGATGATGACGCCTATCGCTGCACAGATCGCCATCGCCAGCAGCATCACCACTAGCGCCGTGATCAGCGACGGTTCGAGTGTGCCACCGCCGAGTAATCCGCGTGCGATGAGTCCATCGGCGCTTAATCCGAGGGCTTGTGCGCCGCGTTGGCCGAGACCGTTGGCGAGGTAGTAGCCCATGAAGGCGCCCACCATGTACACGTCGCCGTGAGCGAAGTTAATCAGCTTCAGTACCCCATAGACCATCGTATAGCCGAGCGCAATCAGCGAGTAGATTGCGCCCAGTGAGATACCGTTAATTAGTTGTTGGAGGAAAGTGCTCATACTCGTGATTCACTGTTGCCTGTGTCCGAGAACCGGGCGGGCCGTAGCGATCACGGCTTGGTTGCTGGCGCCGTAGCCGCACTTGCGGTTGTAGGAGCAGCACCTTCCACGTTGACGCGTTCCTTCACTGCATATGTGCCACCGGGTTTGATCTCGATCATCACGATTGGCTTAACTGCGTCGCGTTGTTGGTTGAAGGTGACGGTGCCGGTGACGCCGGGGAAGGCGTTCGTGGCTGCCAGTGCGTCCCGAATGTCAGGTCCATTGAGCGATTTGGAACGCTTGATGGCGTCAAACATGATGTTGGCGGCGTCGTAAGCAGTAGCCGCGAGAGCGTCAGGCGTGCTGCCGTTGTATTTTGCTTTATAGTCGTTAACAAACTTCACGACATTCGGCGCCGTATCGAATGGCGAGTAGTGGTTGGTGAAATACGAACCGTTCAGGGCGGAGCCGCCGATCTTGTAAAGTTGTTCTGAATCCCAGCCGTCACCGCCGATCAGTGGAACGGTGATGCCTTTGTCGCGTGCCTGCTTGGCGATCAAGCCGACGTCGTTGTAGTAGCCCGGGACGAAAATCACTTCGGGATTCGTGCCTTTCAGTGACGTCAACTGCGCGTTGAAGTCCTGGTCGCCTTCCTGGTACGACTGCGTGGCGACGATCTTGCCGCCAAACTTCGTGAAAGTTGCATCGATGACCTTCTCGAGTCCGGTTGAGTAATCGTTTTTCCGGTCAACCATGATCGCGGCTGTTTTTGCGCCTAAAGTCTTGGCTGCAAACTGTGCGATCGCGGCGCCCTGGTACGGATCAATGAAGCAACTACGGAAGATGAAGTCGCCCTTCTTGGTGACTTCGGGATTTGTCGAAGACGGCGTCAGCATTGGGATCTTCGCGTTTTGCGCGATTGGCGCAGCCGCGATAGAGCGCGAGCTGGCCACTTCGCCGATCACTGCATGAACCATATCCTGGGTGACAAACTTCGTCACGATCGTGGCTGCTTCTGAAGCATCGGAGCGATCGTCCTGCACCAGCAACTCGACCTGCTTACCGTTGATGCCGCCGGCGGCGTTGATCTCGTCTGCGGCCATCTTGATTCCGTTGACAGAAGAGATACCGAAATTTGCGGTGGTGCCGGTTGTCGACATAAAGACGCCGATCCGAACTTTGTTGTCGCCACCTTGCGTATTGCATGCGCTCAGCAAACTCGCAATAACAAACGAAACTAACAGAATACGTTTCATACAAATCCTCACAGGGCTAGAGTTTCTGACGAACTTAAGTCCGAACCGGAACTGAAGAAGGGAGACTTAGAGCTTTTGATGTCTGCCGTAATCGCGCTGAATAATAGCTTTCAGACGCTAGTTAGTCAAAAAGGTTGACATAGGTCCTATAGGACTTATAGGACCTATTGTAAGATTACGCCCGTGAATAGCCCCAAAACCTATCTTGCGCCCGAGTTGGGCGACATGAATGCGGAAGAGTTTCGGCGTATCGGTCATGAGCTGATTGACTGGGTTGCCGATTACTTTGAAAAGATCGACGATCTTCCCGTGCTCGCGGCCATGGAGCCCGGTGACTTAAAAGCCAAACTTCCGTCCACACCGCCGGCCCACGGCGAACCGATGGCAGATATCGTTGCTGACCTCGATCGCCTGATCGTTCCGGCGCTGACGCACTGGAGTCACCCCTCTTTCTTCGCTTATTTCGCTACTTCAACCTCAGCGCCCGGCATCTTTGGTGAGCTATTGAGCGCGGCTTTCGATAACAAAGCCATGCTCTGGCGTACTTCGCCCGCCTCGACTGAGCTGGAGGAAGTCGTGCTCGACTGGTTGCGGCAAATGATGGGGCTTGACCCCGGAATGCAGGGAATCATTTACGACACAGCCTCCGTTTCGACTCTGCATGCACTCGCGGCGGCGCGCGAAGGTGTCGAACAGCGCATTCGCGAAGAAGGAATGAGCGGCCGTCCGGATCTGCCATTGCTGCGAGTCTACGTTTCCGAGCAGTCTCACTCCTCGGTTGAAAAGGCAGTTATCACGCTCGGTTTGGGCCAGCGTGGCATGCGCAAGATTCCCACTGACTCCGAGTTTCGCATGAGTGCGAAAGCGCTTGCCGAAGCCATCGACGAAGACAAGCGTAACGGCTATCTACCGTTTTGTATCGTGGCTACTGTCGGCACGACTTCAACTTCGAGCATCGATCCGGTGCGTGAGATTATTCCGATCGGTGAAGAGCATGCGATGTGGTTGCACGTCGATGCAGCTTATGCGGGTTCGGCCGCCATCGTTCCGGAGTTCAGAAAGATCCTAGACGGTTGTGAGCGGGCCGATTCGATTGTGACGAACCCACACAAGTGGTTGTTCACGCCGTTCGATCTTTCGGTGCTTTACTGCCGTCACATGGATCTGCTCAAACGCGCGTTCTCGCTCGTACCGGAATATCTTCGCACTCCCGAGCAGGAAAAAGTTCGCAGTGGCTCAGACTACGGCATTCAACTGGGCCGTCGCTTTCGAGCGCTGAAGTTGTGGATGGTGCTGCGTTACTTCGGACATGAAGGATTGGCAGCGCGCATCCGCGAACACTGTCGACTCGCGCGATTGTTTGCGGGCTGGATCGACGAATCTGACGATTGGGAAATAATGGCACCCGTTCCGCTTGGTCTCGTTTGTTTTCGCGCGAATCTCAAAGACAGAGACGATCTCGACGCGTTGAATGAGGGCGTAATGCACGGCGTGAATGCGAGTGGTCGCGCCTTACTGTCACACACACGCCTGAACGATAAGCTGACGTTGCGACTCTCGATCGGAAACATTCGCACCGCTGAGCAGCACGTGCGACAGGTGTGGCAGTTACTTAACGAACAGTTGCAGTTGCTTCGCTGATCAAATCTGGAGGAACACATGAGCAGAATTCTTCAACTCGTCGCCGGAATCGTAGTTTTTTGTGTACTGGCCACAGCGCAAACACCCGACTCAAAAAACTTCTCGAAAGACGGACTCTCGTTTGACTATCCGGCTTCGTGGCAACTTCTGGACGACAGCAATTCCGACCTGCAGCAGATCACGTTGAGCAAGGCAGACAGCGATGTAAAGATCGGCGTCTTCGTTCACAAAGGCCGCACCACGCCTGAGAAAATGGCCGATGCAAAGAAGGCTTTAGTCGATCCTTTAATCGCTGGAAACGCAAAACAGTTTGTGGCAATGGGGGCAAAGACGGAACAAGTCCCTGACAGTACTGAGATCGCAGGTCTCAAAGCGGACGGAACGAGTGTCAATGCCTCGTTTGGCAATGAAACTGGGGCAGCCAAAATCTACTGGGTGCTCGTGGGCCAACGCTTCGTCGTGTTGACGCTCTTCGGTCCCGACAAAGAACTAAAACAGCGCGCGGCTGTTTGGGACCTCGTACGCACCAGCCTGAAGATCGTGGACCCAAAAGCCGTCCCCGCCGCCAGTCCGAAGGCGTCTCCGTGACGCTGAGTGTTGTATAGTCTCCTTAAATCACTCACAGGAGATCCTCACAATGACTGAAAATGAGATAGCCACCATCATTCTTGATGCCGCGTTTAAAATTCACAGAACTCTCGGGCCTGGATTGTTGGAGTCGGTGTACCAGACCACACTTGATTTTGAGCTGCAACGGCGAGGGCTGCGTGTCGCTCAACAGGTTGGTCTTCCCGTCTATTATGACGACATCAAACTCGAGCTTGGCTTTCGTGTCGACCTGATAGTCGGTGACAAGGTTATCATCGAGATCAAATCAGTGGAGGCTTTGGCTCCGGTCCATAGGAAGCAACTGCTTACCTACTTGCGATTAATGAATCTTCACCTTGGATTGTTGCTTAACTTTAACGTGGAGTTAATGAAAAATGGCATCCAGAGAGTTGTTAATGGACTGGCCCAATAAAGCAGTTTCTCCCGCAACGACGCCGCGGCGCTGCGCTACTCTCGAGGTGTTTTGGACTCCGTAGCGCCGTGGCGCCGCTGCGGGAGAAATCCCTGGCTATGGGTTTCTTTATTGCGGCCGTGTACCGTAATATATGCCAACCCTTGCAAGTCGATTTAGAACAGATCAAGCGGGTTCTGGGTCGCTCTATGCGACTCCGTTGTCCTGCGTGTGGCGAGTCGAAGATTGTTAACCAACCGTTCCACATCCGGCATCACTGTCCGCACTGCATGGCCCTTTTCAAACGCGAAGACGGCTTCTTTGTGGGCGCAATTCTCGCCAACGTCGTCACTACGGAACTCTTCATTCTGCTGGTGTGTTTCTTTTTCCTGCTGATAATCGGCGCGGACTACGACCATGTCCTGGTCCTGCTCTTTATCATGGCTCTGCTTTTCCCGGTCGCTTTCTATCATCACAGTTGGAGTCTGTGGTTGGGGTTCGACTTTATTGTCGAATCACTGCCGAAGTACAACCCCAGAAACGAGCAATAGGTCCTATAGCCTTATACGACCTATTCTTTACATTTTGCGTTTTGTGGCGCTTTGTGGCTATACTCCGGTGAGTTTGCCCGCCCGCAGGTTACGAGCACAATGAGCTTGCTCCCTGAAATTCGATAGGCCGGCGACTACAAAGTTTCTGTATTTGGTAAAGAGAATTATGCGCCACTCTAGGCGCCATTCC
>JBKPPU010000086.1:0-8262 GCA_046733695.1 Acidobacteriota bacterium | reverse complement strand
CGACCAGCCTGATCATGGTCCTCGGTACGCCGGTCATCGCAATCACGATTCTGCTCCTGGCGTTTGAGCGGGTTGCGAGAGTAGGCATTTTTGATCCGGCACTGGGCGGGGACCCGATCCTCTTTCAACACCTGTTCTGGTTCTACTCCCATCCGGCCGTTTACATCATGGTGCTGCCGTCGATGGGCGTTGTCAGCGAGTTGATCGCAAACTTCTCGCGCAAGAACATCTTCGGTTACAGCTTCGTCGCATTTTCAAGTCTGGCTATCGCGGTGTTTGGCTTCCTCGTTTGGGGTCATCACCTGTTCGTGACGAGCCAGTCAGTCTATGCGGGAATGATCTTCTCGTTCCTGAGCTTCGCGGTGGCGATTCCTTCGGCGATCAAAGTCTTCAACTGGACGGCGACGCTCTACAAATCGTCGATCTCGTACGACACTCCAATGCTCTACGGGCTGGGATTCATTGGCCTGTTCACAGTCGGCGGCATGACGGGCTTGTTCCTGGCGTCGCTCGCTGTCGACGTGCACTTGAGCGACACCTACTTCGTCGTCGCACATTTCCACTACATCATGGTTGGCGGAGCGTTGATGGGTTATCTGGGCGGCCTGCACTACTGGTGGCCCAAGATCAGCGGACGCATGTATCCGGAAGGTTGGGGACGATTCAGCGCCCTCGTGATCTTTGTCGGTTTCAACCTGACATTCCTGCCGCAGTTTGTCGCGGGTTATCTCGGCATGCCGCGCAGGTATCACGCTTATCCACCGGAGTTTCAGGTATTCAACGTGCTCTCGACTGCGGGCGCATCGATTCTCGGATTCGGAATGCTCATACCGGCAATCTACTTCGTGTGGTCCATGCGTTACGGCAAACGTGCTGAGGCAAATCCATGGCACCTCCCGGGACTCGAGTGGCGCACGCCGTCACCGCCGCCGACTGAAAATTTTGAAGTAACACCGATCGTGACGTGGGAAGCTTACGAGTTTGCGCCTCCGGAAGAGACTCAGGTGGTTGGTAAATTCGGACCTGAATTAGAGCAGATTTGAGACGAGCAAACATGGCCGATGTAATGAACAGTCACGCGACAACGTCTGAAGCGCACCACCACCGCGCGTTGCAGCACCATTTTGAGAACATGGAGCAGCAACGTGAAGCGGGTACGCTGGGAATGTGGGTGTTTCTCGTGACCGAGATCATGTTCTTTGGCGGGATGTTTCTGGCTTACACGCTCTACAGGTCAACATATCCGGCAGCGTTTGCGTCAGCCAGTAATCACCTCGACATCACGCTCGGAACAGTCAATACCGGCGTCCTGATCCTGAGTAGTTTCACGATGGCAATGGCCGTCTACTTCACTCAGATCGGGAAGCGACGTCCGCAGATTCTTTGCTTGATCGCGACGTTGATCCTTGGATTGACGTTCCTTGGCATAAAGGGTGTCGAGTATCACGACAAGTACAGAGACCATTTGATTCCGGGCCACCTGATACCCGGCAGCCCGTTTTTAGAAAATGAAGCCCAGGCCAGGGAACACGGATTACATCTGCTCGAGGGCGCAAGCCTGAAGCAGGTCGAGATGTTTTACTGGATCTACTTCGCCATGACCGGCATGCACGCGCTGCACATGATCATCGGCGCCGGACTGCTGACGTTTCTGTTGATCTATTCAATCAAGGGGCGGTTCGATCCGGAGTATCACAGTCCGGTAGAAGTGATCGGACTTTACTGGCACTTCGTCGACATTGTGTGGATATTTCTGTTCCCGCTGCTTTACTTGCTGGGACGCCACCTGGAACACGGCGGTTAATCGGAATGAGCGAACACATAGTTCCAGTCAGAATTTACGTGACCATCTTCATGGTGTTGCTGGTGGGCACCGCGTTGACTGTCATGGCGGCGTTTTACGATTTTCCATGGCAGCTCAACACAATCATCGCGTTGACGATTGCCACCACGAAGGCGACTTTTGTCGTGCTCTATTTCATGCACGTGCGCTACAGCACACGTCTGGTTTGGGTGATTGTGGCAGCTGCTTTGTTCTGGATGGCGATACTGTTCGCGCTAACATTCAGCGATTACAATACGCGCGGTTGGATTCCCAGTGCGTACTAGCTTTACTCGCCAGGTTGTAGAGTTGTTTCCCGCACCTCGATCACTCGCTTACACGAAGGGCAATTCAAACGGATGGTGGCGTCTGACGTTTTGATGGGCGCATCACAGAAAGGACAAACCCCGTTAACTACGTTGTGGTGGAAGAGGTCGCGCATCATGATAACCGGCAGCACGAGGCCGGCAATGAGTAGCGGGATGCCAAAAATGAGGCCGATGGTCGCGCCTTGACCAAGTGTCAGGCTGATTACGAGGCCGGCGATGAAGAGTACAAGGCCAATGCCGACGCTGAACGAAAAGCTGTAAGCGCTGTCGAATGTACGGCCTGGTTTCGCAACTTCTGGTCGATCGGCGTCCATCTTAAGACCTCCTGGATGCGTTGGGATGTTCTGGGGAGACGCTTTAGAGCTTGGTAACTGACTTTTACTCCTGCACGGGAACGCTTGTCAAATGATATGACTCCTTTCGAAACTTTTCTAAAACAGCAAGACGAAGAAGCGTGGTCGGCGACACTGACCACTTTACTGCGTTCAATCCACGACGTAGATCGCAACGCTACACAGATCTGGTTTGCGTTTTATCCGTTGTCCCTCTTCCAGGCACTCGAGCAGTCAGATGATCCGGAGACGCTCGCGCAGCGTTTGTTACTGCAGGGCAAGTTTTACCTGAAAGATCAGATTGATTCGTCACACACGTTTCTTTACGGACATCGTTACTGGCCCGATGTGAAGACTGCTGTACAAAACCATGCCCACGGTTTTTCGATCGGTGAAAATCGCCTTTCAGATCAGATTTTATCCGTGGCTCAGCAAGTCGCGAAAAAAGCAAAGGTCGACGAGTCACTCGTGATTGGCATCACAGCGGTCGCTTTCATGACAATAAGGCAAGCTGGATTGGCCGCATTCGAAGCTGCACCGGGCCAGGTTCTTATTGATAAAAAACATGCCCGCAAGTCGCCTGCGGATGTCTTGCGTGAACGAGCAGTGGATGATAGCCAGGGCTTCTTCAGTTTTCTCAAAACCGTCGATAAGAAATGGACGGTCACTTACGACGAGAACGACGACCGCGCGAAGTATCGTTTGAATCACGTGCAGGATCTCGCCTGGGGCGCGGCCGGCGATCGCACGCGCAACTGGCGCGAGCTGGATCCGCGACGCGTTGAAGGACCGATCCCGGTTGAGTGTCGCTCGGCATCATGTGGAACGTGTTGGGTCGGTGTTCTCGGCGGCGCCGAAAAACTTTCAGACGTCGCTGCTCGTGAAGGAAAGAAGATCAAGGAGTTTGGATACGTTGACACGTCAGAATCGAAGCCGCTAATCCGTCTGGCGTGCCAGGCGCAGGCACTCGGCGCTGTGTCGATCGTGATTCCACCGTGGAATGGTGTCTACGGAAAGTACTTGAACAAGTTGAAAGATTGATCGAGTCACCGATTTGTCACCTTTACTCTACGTTCTTGCCGCCGCGCTGCTCTGGAGTACAGGCGGGCTGTTCATCAAGTGGACCACGATCGGGGGGCTTGAACTCTCGTTCTGGCGATCTTTGTTCGCTATCTTCACTGTCGCATTCTTCACGAGGCGCGAGGGCTTTGGCATAAACCGTCTCACGGCAGCGGCATCGTTTCTTTATGCCGTTCTGCTCATCCTCTTTGTTCTCGCAACCAAAGCGACGACTGCGGCAAATGCGATCTTCCTGCAATACACCGCGCCCGTGTACCTGCTGATCCTCGAACCGGTGATTTACAAGGAGAAGTTTCGCTCGCGCGATCTGATCACAGTGGCGGTGTGTCTTGGTGGAATGGCGTTGTTCTTCGTGGGCCAATTACGACCGCAGGACGTCGCCGGAAACGTTATGGCGCTTGCTTCCGGCCTCTGTTTCGCACTTTATTTCCTGTTGCTCCGACATCCGCGCGCGCGTGAAGTTAATCGGGCCTCGTCGGTGATCTACGGAAATACTCTGGCAGTTATCATGACCGCGCCGTGGGGTCTCGCGACTCTCACCAGCATCACCGGCCACGACATGATCGGCGTCGCCTACCTCGGCATCATTCAACTGGGCGTCGCCTACACCTTCTTTACACTTGGAATGGCACGCGGCGTGAGGTCGCTGGATGCCGGCATCATTTGCTATGTGGAACCTGTCCTGAATCCCGTCTGGGTCTTCCTCATCCTCGGAGAACAACCCTCAAAGTGGGCACTTCTCGGCGGCTCAATCATCATCGTCGCCGTCGTGTGTCACATGATCCTGGATGCGCGAGGAAAACGGAAAGCGAACTCCCTCCCCCTGGAAGCCGCCCACGGCTAATCGTCAAACACCTTCTCAACTCTGACCTCAAAACCGCTAAGCACTGTTGATTTCAGCGTATCCTCACGCTCAAGCACAACACTCGGAGCATAACGGTTATCCTTCAAAACCCGAACCTCGATGATCCCAGACGCTTCGTCTATTAGCCAAAGCTCTTTGACGCCAAGCGCCGCATAAGTGTCAGCTTTAGTGTTGCGATCATAAATCGCCGACCCAGGAGAGATCACTTCGATTACCAGGTCCGCCGTGCTCATGTACTGAGGATATTTGGGATCGGCATAGGCATTCGTATCCGCGGCCACGTAGAACAAATCTGGTTCGAGCCAGCTATTTGGTCCCCTGATAATTCCTGCCCGTGGAAGAAAAAGTCTGCCTCCGCCGCATTTGATCAGGTAGTCAGCCAATATAAGGTTCAGCCGACTGACAGCATTGTTATGTAAAGACCCAGGAGGGGGTGTCATATAGAGGACTCCTGCTATTAGTTCTAATTTTGAATGGTCGGGTGGCTCAGGCAGTTCCCAGAACTCCTCGAGCGTATACGTCTTAACTAATGGTGATGTACTTACCCTGGCCATTTGAGTTAACTCCGATGAGGATTTAGTGACTCGAGTATAACACACTTCAATCCGTAACTGATCCGCGAAAATCTAGGCTAAACCAACCAATTGGGGCGATTGTCGTAGTAGCTTGGAGTGCGATCGGGGTAGCGTTTCTTGTATTGCCGATATCTCGCTAACAGTTTCTCATAGCGCTTATCTGACGACTTCACCTTCTTGTGTGGAATGGCCCGCAGATGATCCTCGATCTTCAGCATCCTGCGTGGTGAGAAACGCCAATCGTACTCTCCAAGGTCGTACAGACTAGTTAGACCGTATCCCTTCAACCGCCCGGTGAGATCGACAAAAGGATCGAAATAACTCAACGCCAAGTCTCTAATAGATCGATAAAGCGGTTTGCGCCCGTGAAGCCCCGCATCACGCGAACGCGCCACCGATCCCCAGCGCCCATCCATATTAAATGCAAAAACAACGTGGTCCAGAAGATCCTGCGATTGAAGATCAAGCAACAGTGGTGGGTAACCATGCTGCTCCAAAATCACCGCCGCGCCGACAGCCGCTTCGAGACAATGCGCCTCCTTTCGCTTCACGACTTCCCGAAACGATCGCATCGTGCCTCCTTCGCGCTCCCAGTTGTAAGGCATCGAGCTGAAGAAGCGTTGCACCTTCGCCGGAGTGTTGAGTCGTTGCACCAGTTTCCACTCAGCAGCAGTGAAGCATTTTTTGTCAGGGATCATGCGTGAATTTGCGAGACTTTGTTCGCCCACGAGACAAAAGATAATAGCTGCACTTGCCTGATTCAATCGCAAATGTCAGACTGAACGAGCGCCAAAGAACCATGTTGGCGTAAATCATACATAAGGGATTTCCGTTCGAAATATTCCAGCAATGAACCAGCAGGCTACAGCTTCCCAAAAAACTCGCGCTGAACAAGAAACTGAAAATGAGGCAAATCGTCTCCGAGAGCAAGTGGACGCCGCTCTATTGTCGGTTGTCTCTCGTTCACCAGACGAGGTTGAATCGCTAAGCACCGCGGCCGACCGCATCGAGCGCGCCGCCCGTGACCTCGCCGACGCCTTGCGCGAACTCGCAGAACAGCGCAAGAGCCCGGAACTCTTGTAATCAACCACGTGCCTCGATCAATCGTTTTATGGACCTTCTTCGTTTTTGATTGGAGACTGCTTAATGGCATCAATTCGCGCTGCCGCAACGACTGAACACCTGGGCCGAAAAAATACCTCATACGAGTTGGACAATTACGGTATCAAAGAACCAGCTCGCGTTTATTGGAACCTCAACGCGTCTGAACTTTATGAAGAGATCGCGCGCCGCGAAGAAGGCGTCCTCTCAAATCACGGCGCCATGATTGTCGACACAGGTGAACATACCGGCCGCGCTGCGAAAGACAAAGCCATTGTCCGCGAACCTGACAGCGCAGATAAAGTGTTCTGGGGCGACGTCAATAAAGACTTCTCGCAGGAGAAGTTCAATGCAGTGAAAGATCGAATGATGGCGCACGCAAAGGGTCGCGACATTTTTGTGCAGGACACTTTTGTCGGCGCCGATCCTACATACCGGCTGCCAATCCGCGTGATCAATGAACTGGCCTGGCACTCGCTGTTTGCACGAACAATGTTCATCAGCGACACCACGGCGTCCGCGCCGCACCAACCCGAGTTCACGATCATTAACTTTCCGAGTTTCCAGGCCGACCCTCAACGCGACGGCACGAGATCGCCCACGTTTATCCTGATGGACTTCAGCCAGCGTTTGGTCTTGATCGGTGGAACGTCTTACGCAGGTGAAACGAAGAAGAGCGCGTTTACGATCATGAACTACCTGCTGCCGCAACGCGATGTGATGAGCATGCACTGCTCGGCCAACATCGGCGGCGAAGGCGACGTCGCAATCTTCTTTGGACTCTCCGGCACGGGCAAGACGACGCTCTCAGCCGATCCGGAACGCCGGCTGATTGGTGACGACGAGCATGGCTGGTCCGAAGATGGCGTCTTCAACTTCGAAGGTGGTTGCTACGCCAAAGTGATCAAGTTGTCTGAAGAAGCTGAGCCAGATATTTATCGCACCACGAGAATGTTTGGGACGATCCTCGAGAATGTTGTTTACGATCAGGAGACTCGCGCGATCGATCTCGACGACGCGCGCAAGACTGAAAACACGCGCGCCTCGTATCCGCTCACGAGTATTAGCAACATCGTGCCGGAAGGACGCGCTGGTAATCCGCGCAACATCATCATGCTGACCGCGGACGCTTTTGGCGTGCTGCCGCCCGTCGCGCGTCTGTCGCCGGAACAGGCGATGTATCACTTCCTCTCAGGCTACACGGCGAAAGTTGCGGGCACTGAAAGAGGTATCACCGAACCGCAGGCGACTTTCTCGACGTGCTTCGGCGCGCCGTTCATGGTTCTTCATCCGGGTGTCTATGCCGACCTGCTCGGCAAGCAGATGGCACGTCACAATGCTGCATGCTGGCTGGTTAACACCGGTTGGAGTGGTGGTCCATACGGCGTTGGAAAGCGCATGAAGATCAGCTACACGCGAGCGATGATTCGCGCGATCCTGAATGGCTCTCTGGCGCAGACTGAAACCACATCCGATCCGATCTTCGGTGTGAACGTTCCGGTTTCGTGTCCTGATGTGCCGAATGAAGTCCTGCAGCCGCGTAATACGTGGGAAGACAAGGATGCTTACGATCGCCAGGCGAAGGATCTCGCAAGACGATTTAATGAGAACTTTAAGAAGTATGAGGCAGGCGTGTCGGAAGCTGTGAGGGCCGTAGCTCCGAAGGCAGATTAGGACGCGGATAAACGCGGATAAAATCCGGATTTCATCCGCGTTACCCGGGTGGCCAGGTCATAGGGCGGCCAGCCAGCACGTGCACGTGCAAATGAAACACCGATTGTCCTGCGCCCGCACCGGTATTAATTACCGTCCGATAGGCGTCATTCCCTAGATCATTCGCGACACGTGCGGCGACGTGAAGCAAATGTCCCACTAACCCTTCATCTCTTTGAGAAACATCGTCAAGTGATTCGAGGTGCTCGCGCGGAATCACGAGCACGTGGGTCGGCGCCTGCGGGTTGATGTCGCGAATCACGAGGCAACGATCATCCTGATAAACAAAGTCTCCCGGAATCGTTCCCGAGACGATCTTGCAAAACAAACAATTCTCTTCAGCCACTACAGTTCCCCTTCCTTACACCTAAACCGGTTCCAGAATCTGCGCCGTCACCACCGGCGAGATGATTCGTTCGATATTCGCGCCCACCGCGCGCAGCTT
>JBKPPU010000085.1:0-9631 GCA_046733695.1 Acidobacteriota bacterium | reverse complement strand
GAATGCCGTCGAGACAGATGAACTTCGCGCGGTCCGGGGCGTTCGCGAGGATGTTGCCGACTTCGATAACCTGGATTCGGGCTTCTTCGGCAACCTTGCGGACTCGTTCCACTGTGCCGGGCGTCGCCGCCGCCGGATCGTGTACCTCGTCGAACATGTAGACCTTGACGCCTGCGTCGTGAAGCCCGTAGGCCATTTGCTTCAGTGCTTCGTAATCTTCGTCAGTTCTCGTCATCACCACGAACAACACTCTGTCAGGCTTCCACGCGAGCAAGTCGTTGTAAAAGCGCTTCTGTGCCCGCGAAGCAGTCAGACCACCTGCCGCAAATTGTTTGAATTCAACTTTGGGATTCTCACGACGAAAGACGTCGATCACTACCGGGACGAAACTGGATGGTGAAGACCAGTGCAGGCCCATCGTGAACGAATGGCCCACCACGGCAATTCTCTGCGAGTTCATCGCGCGCAACTGCGGTGCAAGTTTTTTAACTTCGGGTTCTTTCAGTAATTCGGCGGCCAGCACATGCTCGTCGCGAATGTGCAGATTCTTTTCACCCCAATTCCAAATCTTTCGCCCCGCTATCTGCCACTCAGCCGCGCTTGTGCCAACTGGCGCTTCACACGACTGCCCTTCCAGTTTGCGACCGGTACCAAGCAAGTCTGCATCAGTTCCCGATAATTTGAACTGCCCCACATAAACAGGCAGACCCAGTCCTATATAAAAAGCAAACTCTTCTTGCAGTCGATCACCGTCACGTTCAACTTCGAGAACTGTTTGATAAAGACTTGCGACAGCCCGGGTCTTCACGTCGCTCGCCGTGGTGTTTTGTCGGAGATAGCGCGTGAAGACATTTACGGGAGCGTTGTCAGGAATGCGGAGTTCAGTCACGAGGATAGGCTGAAGGTCCTGCTCGGGATTGAAGGTGCTTTCAAGTCCCTTCACCCAGAGACGTAATTGCTTCAGATCGGTCTTCAGTAAATTTGCCTGGTGCTCTGAGAGAGCATTGAGTTCAGTGTCAGAAACAGTATTCGCAGCAAAACACCTCTGGCCCTTGCCCGAACTCTTCGCCAGCAGCACCTGGAACGCGTGGACAGCAATGACGTTGGCTTCGACGAGTTTAGCGAGACGTTGATCACGAGTTTGTGCGTGAACAGAATGGATTGCGGTCAATGCCACGATGATTGCAACAAAGACTGTGATTCTGCTCTTCATCATTGGTCCGCGTTCCAATTCGCCAGCAAGCGACTGTACATTCGTGTCGCGAGGTCCAGCTGTTTGATTTCGACAAATTCGTTAGCGGTGTGTGCCTGTGCGATATCGCCGGGGCCGCAGACGACCGTTTGAATACCAGCGCGTGATAGCTTGCTTCCATCCGTGCCGTAATTCGCGCCGGCGAGCTCGCGTTTAAATCCGAGTTCCTGCTGTTGGGCATACTCTAAGGCTTCAACAATCTCGGTCTCAGGTGCTGTCTCCATCGCAGGATCGATCAGATAAGGCGCTTCGAATGTTAGTTGCACCGAGTCATCAAGCTTGTCGCGCAAGAACTGTTTGCAGTTCTTAACTGCCTGCTGCCCATCTTCACCGGGCAACAAGCGGCACTCCAACTCGAACACACATTTGTCTGGAACGATATTGACTGCGTGACCGCCGGCGACTCTGCCTACATTCAAAGTAGAGTGGCCCAACAGCGGGTGAGGTTGTTTTTCTGCGAGCCGATGCGCGTACTCTTCGAGTGCAAGCGCAACCCGAGCGCCATCATAGACAGCATTTCGCCCGAGATGAGGTTCTGCGCCATGAGCACTCAACCCGTCGACCGCGATACGCCAACGCACGATCCCCTTGTGCGCAATCACGCGTGTAAGCAGTGTGGGCTCACCCACTACACACGCAGAAACCGGCCACGACCTTTCGATCAGCTTCCACGATCCGGAAAAACCAAACTCCTCATCAGCCATGGCAGCAAGTACCGCTGGACGCGGACGGTGCGGCTGGTTCGCATATTCGATCAAGGCCGACATCATCGCCGCAAGCGACGCTTTGGCATCGCATGAGCCGCGTCCGAATACGCAACCATTCTCGATGACTGGATCGAATGGCTTGATTGACATGTTATCGACCGGGACCGTGTCCATGTGTGAATTGAGCATGATTCCGTTCACATCACGGTCGGTTGAATGAACAATGGCAACGACATTGTCGCGGCCTTCCGACACAGTTTGACGTTCGCAATCGATGCGTGCGCCGTTAAGCACATTCTCGATGAAGTTCGCCATTCCCTTTTCGGCAGACTGGTTCGTCGCTCCCATCGGGTTCACACTCGGAATAGCGATCATGTCGCGCAGGAGTTGCAGCGTGTTTTGCATTCGTCTTGCTCAAGCTCGCACTGCCCAGCTTTTAAGACAAAGCTTTGTCATTCATTAATTTCGCGCACCGCCACGTAGACTCGCCCCTACAGCCGAATTCGCGCTGCGTTTCAGTTCTGCCAGTTGTGATATTGCGAGTTCGTTTTGGGGATCGATCTTCAATGCACGCTCAAGAGCAACGCGTGCTTCATCGTTACGACCGAGCGCTTTTAAAGCGGCGCCGGCAAGCACGAAACGAATGGCGCCGGAAGCAGGCCACGGCTCGGCCTCCAGCATTTTTTGATCATCATTCAGCCGTGCGAGTCGCTCGTAAAGTTTTCGAGCATCAGGCGCGCGCCCGACGTGTTCGAGTGCCACGGCTTTGAAGTAGTAATGTTCTGACCATGGCTCTTCAGGCTGCGAAGGAGGATTCAATTCCTCAGTTGCCGCTCGCCGCCACCAGCGCTCAGCTTCATCACGTTGTCCCGCAGCATCGAACTCACGCGCGGCCGCGACGTAATACTGCGCCTGCGACTGCATCGCCGGACGCCCGACACCGAAGTTGCGCGGGAATTCAGTAACCGCAGCAAACTCAGCCGCCGCTTTTGCATGATCGCCCGCTTCGCGATATTTGCGAGCGAGGCCGAGATGTGCTTTGCGATACAGTCCGAGCGCGGCGTCCTCTCCCTCCCCCGATGTGAAAGTTGTTTTGGCGAGTAAAGATGCCGCATCAGAGAAACGACCGGCATCTATGTAGGCGCCGGCGAGTGATTGCACGGCGGCTGATTGAGCGAGTACGGCAGGCGGAGCACCTTCGAATAATTTGACACGACGATCAGTTGCGCCCAATTCAGCGAGCAACTTGTCGAGCTCTACGTAAAGACGATAGTCAGCCGGCGAAACGCCAATAGCGCGTTGATATTGCGTGGCCGCTTCTTCCCGCTTCTGAGACACGAGCCATAAAGCTCGGGCATAATTTCGTTGCGCGATAGTGTTGGCGCGGTCGAATCGCACTGCCTCACCCCACGCCACGAGTGCTTCCTTGTCACGATTCTTCGCTGCCAGAACGTTCCCAAGGTAGTAAGCAGCGCGGCCGTCGTTTGCATTCGCAGCAATCGCCAACGATAAGACGTCGATCTCTTCGACACGATGAGGAAAGACAAACGCGGGATCGCCTTTTATGGCCAGGGCGCGTTGAGAGCGCGCGCGTTCACTATCACCAATCTTGTCGTACAGGTAGCCAAGTGTGTAGTGCAGCATCGGATGGATGCGGCTCTTATCGACGGCCAGGATGCCTGATGGTCCAGCCTTGATCGCATTCTCCAGGATGTCGATAGCCTCCCGGCTGCGTCCAAGAGCAACATAGTTAAAGGCCAACTCCAGCACGGCATCAGGCTCGCGCGATAACAGGTGTCGCAACTGATCAGCCGCCGACTTTTCCCTCGCCGCATCACCTGCGGCTTTGTTGAGTAAATACTGTTCATGAAGCGCGAGATAATCGATCGGCAACTCGTCGACAACCTGATTGATTCGAGCCAGTGCCGACCGCGTGTTTCCATCCAATCGTTCGGCGATCGCCAACCCGGTGCGCGCTTTCAGGTCGCGTGGGTCGAGCGTTACTGCCTGCTGGAGGTGTTCGAGCGCGAGCTTCGTGTCGCCTTTTGCTAACGCAATCTCTCCCAAAACGTAACGCGATAACGATTCGCGATAACCGGAACGCACCAGCCACAGCAAATGGTCCTCGGCTTCGGAAGTCTGGCCCAATGCACGCCGAACAAGAGCGAGATAATAATGAGCGTCGCCCGCATCTTTATTACGCACAAGGGCGGCTTCCAAATGTTTCGCGGCTGTGTCGTATTCACCGCTTCTATAAAAGGACAGACCGAGCGCGATGTGCGCCGGAGCGAACACCGGATCGCGGTTCAATGCTTCGAAGTAGGCCTGGCGCGCTTCACGTTCTTTACTCTTTTTGTCGAACGCGAGTCCTTCGACGTAGCTTTGCTCCGCGCTCGCGGGATTCTTCGGATCGGCAACCGGGCGCGTGGCTGGTTTGAAGTCAGGATTGTTATCGACGGGTGAGTCGGTGCGGTACTGAAGCAGTTGCCGGCCGTCTTTGCTCTTGAGTGTTAACTCAACCGGAGTCGCGGGGTCGGTAATGTCGAGCGTGGTCGTAAAAATGTTTGCCGGATTTAGAGCAACACTTTCTATTCGCGCGTGACCGCCATTTTTCAACTCAAGGTCGGCCCCATCGAATCGTCGATTAGGAGAGACTGAAACAGTTGCTTCTCTCCCCTGCAAACTGATTCGTACAGCAGCATCGCGTGTCGCCTCATTCCACGCTCCACCCATCTGATTAACGCCATACCAGTATTCGAAGAAATGCTCGACTCGATGCGGCGCGATGAACTGGTGCTCCATCTGCGTTTCAAAGCGGCCTCCCTGAAACTCCACGTATTGCCCGCCGCCATCCGTCAGTTTATCGATCCAGACGTCGCCGTTGTCGTCAGTTCCCCACGTCCATGTTTTCTTGCCGGGCAGCTCGCGATGGTCGGCGACATGGACCACACCCCAATCGGACTTCTCGTAGTAAATGCCGAAATAATCTCGCTTGGAATCGCGCGCAAACAGCGAAAGGAAGTTTGGCACTTCACTGAACCGGCCGATGTCCACTCCTTTTTCAATCGGAAATTTGAACACGGGCCAGAACGCATGCGGGTACGTTTCACGCATCGGATAGTTGAATCGTAAATCAGGTGCGGCAGGCGCCCCCGCCGTGGACCAATACCAGTAACGTCCGGGAACCTCACGACGGTTATTCAACGTCACTTCTGATTCGAGCACTCGCGTTCCCGGTCGCAAACGCAGGATCACCTGCCATTGCATTCCCTGAACACGTTCGGTATCGCCGATAGCAACGGCTGCACTGCCGTCGCTTTCGGTGCGAGTTAGGTAATCGATCGGGCTCACTGTAGTCAGCGTGTGACCGTCTGGAAAATTCCACTCGATACCGCCCGAAACCCACGCGCCGCGCAGCGCGACCATGGCGTATTTCATTACCGGGTTTGAATAGAGAATGTCGCGGTTAAGTGTCTTGTCGAAGATCGCGTAGACGTGTCCGCCGAGTTCGGGCAGTACAGTCACCTTCAGGTATTCGTTTTCGAGATAGACAGCTTTCCACGCTTTGTCTTTCTTTTCACTGCCGAGTGAATCGAGAAATGGATAGGGATAAACGGGACGCCATTTACGTCGCTGCCAATCGAGCAATGCCGGATACGGATTTGGGGAATTCAGTTCGTAGGTTGGGATGACGAGCGGCGCCTCCCAAACGCGTGGAGCGTCTTTGGACTGCGCAGCCGCCTGGCTTCCCAGCACGACAATTAGAGATAGATAAATCAATAGACATTTCATAAGGCAAAACTTTCTACTGCGACCGTGTAGCGCTGAACTTTTTCGCGATCGACGGTGAATCCACTCCCCGGCCCACGCGGAACATCGATAAAACCGCCTTCATCAATCACGATCAAAGGCTGAATAACATCGTCCGTGTACCAACGCGCCGAGGCTTCAATGTCGGTTGGAAATGAAAAATCCGCATGCATGGCAAGGTGCAGCGCCTGTGCGGATGCGATACCAAGCTCGGGCATCGTTCCCACCCAACATTGAAGATCGGCAGCGCGCGCCGCCTGCAACATCGAGAGCGCTTCACTGAGTCCACCGACGCGCTGCACTTTGATATTAATGATTCGGGCAGCCCTCTGTGTAATTAACTGGTCCAACGCGGCCAACGAATCCGCCGACTCATCGGCGCACAGGGGAGTTTTCAGATTCGCCTGCAGTTCGCCTGCTTCGGCGATGGCACCGGCGGCGAGTGGCTGTTCGATCATCATTAGTTGAAAGCGATCCAACTCTCGAAAGATCTGCGAGTCGTCAAGCGTGTACGCAGCGTTTGCGTCGACCATCAATGGAAGTTGTGGAAAGTTAGTTCGCACAGCGGTAACCGGCTCAATATCCCAACCAGGTTGAATCTTGATCTTTACGCGTTGATAGCCGTCACTGACGTAACGGCGAACTCTTTCGAGTAACTCGTCAATCGTGTCGAAGATTCCGATTGCGACCCCTGAGGGCACCGGACGTCGATCGATTCCGAACAAGTCACACAACGGCATCTGGCGAGTGTGCGCATGTACGTCCCAAACGGCGCCTTCGATTCCCGCTCTCGCAAAATTGTCACCCGGGAATTTCTCATCGACTCTTAGCGAGAACAGTGCCGGTACGATTTCGTTCTTCAGTACCGTCCATGAGCTATCGGGCGTGTCGGCAGAGTAAAACGAGCCCGACATCGGCGACGCTTCTCCCCAACCCACGATTCCCTCGTCCGTAGTCACTTCAATCAGAATCGCGTCCTTCTCAGCCACCACGCCATTGCTGATCCGAAACGGTTCAACAAACGGCACCCGCACCCGGTGCAACACAACCGACGAAACGCCCTGTAGGACGTACTGTAGGGGCGGCCCTCCGTGGCCGCCCGGCGTGAAACTCGATCCTTTGGCAATATATCGATCAGTCATTTCACAAAGAGATCGATTCGACGCCCGGCCGCCACGGAGGGCCGCCCCTACAGTTACGCCCAAATCGTTATGTCATTGTTGCGAGCATTTCTGTTGTCACGCGATTTAGCGGTGGTTCTCCTTTGGCAAACCGCACTACTTCCTCAACCGCCATCGCGCCAATCTCGCGACGCATCTCGATCCCGCCGGCCGCAATGTGCGGCGTAAGAATCACGTTCGGCAATCGACGCAAATCGTGATCGACCGGCAACGGTTCTAAAGGATCGGTAACGTCGAGTGCGACACTGATGCGTCCCTGTCTCAGCTCATCCAACAGCGCATCCATCTCAACCAACCCGCCTCGCGCAACATTGATCAAATACGCCCCATCCATCAGCAGCGACAAACGCCGCTTGTCGATCATCCCACGTGTCTCCGGCGTCAGCGCCGCACACAGCACAACAACCGAACACGACGCAACTAACTCGTCGATCTCGACCAACATCGCGCCATGCGCCGCAACCGAGTGCCCCGCCGCATACGGATCGCTCACCAGCACATCAACGCCGAGCGGCGGCAACAATCTTGCGAACGCGCGTCCGATGCGCCCAAATCCAACTATCCCCACGCGCCGGCCAAAAAACGTCTCACCTTCACTCACCTCCGCGTTGGTCCTGATCACTCCCTCGCGCATCTCCACAGCGTAGTCAGGAATGCGCCTGACGAGCGTCAGTGCCAACGCCAGCGCCATCTCAGCAACACCTCTCGCCATCGGATCCGCAGCGTTTGTAATCGTCACGAACTCAAAAACTTCTTCCGCCACACGCGACTTAACTTCTCCGCCACAGTGCGCGATCAATCTCACACGTGGCGCCAGCATCTCCGCGGTCAGAAACGGAGAATGCCACGTCGTCACCAGCACATCGGCATTCGCAATCTCATTCCGCAATTCCGGCGAATCTTCGCGCAAGGCAGATCTACTCCAGCTCGTCACTTCAGCAAGCTTTTGCAGCGATCTGTCGGTAAAGAAGTGTTGGAACAAGACGTCACTTGCCAACACCAGAACAGTCGGTCGCGTCACTTCGATCTCCAAGCAAATTTCGAATCGCATTGCTGAAGTCAGGCAATGCAATCTCCGGTTCCTCGATTTCCGGGTGCCAGTACTTCTCCCATTCAAAACTGACGTAACCGTCGTAATTCAAATTTCTGATCGCGACTACCGCATCGGCAAACGAGACGCGGCCACAACCTGCCAACACGGGTAACCAGTGTTCCGAACCGCTGACCGGCTTTGCGTCTCGGAGATGAATATGTCCCAGATGCGGCTGAACGATTTCCGCAGCCGATTCAATCGTGTCACCTGCAGCCAGCGAATTCGCGACGTCCCAGATCAGCTTTACCTTTCGATGATTTGCAAGCTCCACAATCTCGACTGCCGCTTCAGCGCGTGCAAAATCACCATGCGTTTCCAGCGCCACGTCGACATCAATGGGCATTCGCTCCGCAACCTCGTGGAGACAGGCAGCGATCCAATCGCGTGTCTGCTCGCGTTGCGCGCCGGGCTGAATCCTGTCTGGAAAGACGCGAATCAACGGAGCACCGAGTTTCGTTGCCAAATCAGCATGGTCCAACGCAACATTTACCTGAGCCGCTCGTTCACTCGCGTCTACTGAATGAAACGTGCACGAACTATCAACACAACAGATTTCGACTCCCTCGCGTTTGAGAAACTCCCTGGTCGTGGCGATTCGCTCCGCAGCAAAATCATCACAGCCAGGGAGATCCAAACTTCCGCTGAGTGCGCGCAACTCAACACCCGCGTAACCATATTTGCGCGCCCCCGCGATCACTTCCGCGAGGTCCCAGTCAGGACAACCAAGCGTTGAAAAAGCCAGCCTCATGTTTACGGCGTGAACTCAAACGCTCCTATATCAATCGCACCAAACACCGGTCGCGCCTGCGCTGTTCCAACTGCCAGAGCGGTATGAAACGGCGGCAGGAAAGCCGGTGGAAATAGTGGACTGATGAACGGATGTCCAGCCGGACTCTGCGGCGCGCCATTGCCTGCGTCTACAAGCGGACTCCCCGCCGCTGGTCGCAGGTCAAGCGTCGCGATGTTTACAAATCCCGGGTTGGCTCCAGTCACAGTTCCAGTCCATGCGGTCGGAATCAATGCTGAACCTGTCGTCACCCAATTGTTGCTACCGGTGCTGACTCGACCCGAGACCCAACGCACACGCGTCTCCAACACGATCTTATCGATCGCCGCACCACCGACACGGAAGAACACGTTGTTGTGCATTTCGAGACTCTCGATGCCGTTGAAGACCTCAACGCCTGGGCTCGTCTGTCCCTGGCGCAGAATGAAGGTGTTATTGACGAAACGATAACGACCATCGGTATCACCGGTACCGTCTCCACCAACGCGGGCCATGCGTGTGCCCTGGGTGGCAATGTGCTGAAACACATTACCGACGACGTCGGAGTCTTCGCGGGCCGTGCCGTGGCTGACATTCTTGTTGCCGTGCGGATCTGGACCGATCAGTTCGATCTCGCCATAGAAACCGCCCGACACCCAGTTGTAATAGATCTCGTTGCGCTCCGCGCGGCTCTTGATGTTGTTGCCACCGTTTTGATCGTGCAGGTAACAATACTGCATGCGAAACACCGAACCCGGATGCGCAAATTCATCAGTTGCCATGTAAACCGGATGCTGTCCAGTGCCATTGCCGCAGTGATAG
>JBKPPU010000084.1:0-38890 GCA_046733695.1 Acidobacteriota bacterium | reverse complement strand
GTAACGGACGGAATGTCGATCAACTCCCTGGTTAAACCGAAAAGATTCATTCTTCTTTTTGTGCTTTATGTGCCTTTTTGTGGCTACGCTTCTTTCTTGTGGGTTTTTGTGGCAAAGAATTCTTCGTGCAGTCTTGTGACCACTTCCTGCACTCGTCGTTCGTCAACCACGAAAGTGAAATTGATACTCGATGCGCCCTGTGAGATCAAAGATACATTGATGTCACTGATCGTACTGAACACTCGCGCCGCAACACCCGGAGTTCCTCGCAACCCCTCGCCGACAACACAAATGGTCGCCTGTCTTTTTTCGACTTTCACGGTGCCGAAGACCTCGAGTTCCGCAACGATTGCCGGCAACTCGAGGATTTCATCCAATGAGAGCGACACGCTGACTTCCGAGGTCGTGACCACGTCGATTACGGTGCGATGCCGGTCAAAAACTTCAAACAGCGCGCGCAGAAAACCGTAAGCGCCAAGCATTCGCGCCGAAGTGATCTGCATGACGGTGACACCGGTCTTGTGGGCGATCGCCTTGATCGTCCGTGGCGACGTTTCGGCTTGTGGTCCAACGAGTGTGCCCGCGGCTTCCGGTATTCTTGAGTTGCAGATGCGCACCGGAATCGAATTCTCGATCGCAGGCTGGATTGTTTTTGGGTGGAGAACTTTTGCGCCGAAGTAAGCAAGCTCGGCGGCCTCGCTGTATGATAGACGCTCGACTGTGTAGGCGTTCGGAACTACACGTGGATCGGCAGTCAAGACTCCGCTGACATCGGTCCAGATCTGTATTTCACTCGTACCGATTAAGGCACCGAGCAGCGCTGCGGTGTAATCCGAACCTCCGCGACCAAGCGTTGTCGTTGCGCCGTTTCTCGTCGCACCGATAAATCCCCCCAGGACGGGAACGATGCCATCTTCGAGAACTGGAAGCAATTCATTCTGTGTGTGGGTCAAGCTCTCTGCAATCAAAGGAGCCGCGGAAGTATATTCCTCATCCGTGATGATGCAACGACGTGCATCGACCTGCCGCGCTTTGACTTCGCGTTCGTTGAGAACCGTTGCGAGCAAAGTGCTCGAGAGAATCTCGCCGAACGAAACAACGGTGTCCTGAAGTGCTTTTCGCTCGGAAGGTTTGTCGGCGAACAGTTTGAGTCGCTCGGCGATCTGATCAGCCGCGCCGCGCAACTGTTTCAGAAATTCTTCCCGTCCTCGTTCAGATAGCAGCTCATCTGCTGCTGCTTCGTGTCGTTTGAAAACATTTTCGAGGGACGCAAATGCCTGCTCAGCGCCGCGTGAGGCAGCGATGCTCGTTGCGTTGAGTAAACTGTCAGTCACGCCACTCATCGCCGACACGACGACTACAGGAGCAGCCTTGTATTCCGACGACACGATCCGTGCGACGTTCTCAAACGCGGCCGCGTCTGCAACGGACGTCCCACCAAATTTCATTACGATAGCCATAAGATCAAAAAGGCCGGTCGCGAGTGAACACGACCGACCTCATTTGAGAATCGTAATTTTCGTCGTAGCACTCCACCGGTTACCGGTGACAGTCCCGCGGATTTAGCCGCGGCAACCAACTCGCATCCGTCGAAGGAAACGAATGTGAACTTCGGCGACCAGCCCCTTTCAGTCAAACGAAAACCCCTTCGCGATACGTTTGCCTACTCTTGGAGGTCGCGCCTCTACTTTTAAAATCAAAAGATCAAGTTTGTGATGACACACGTTAGAGCGAGATCGGAAACTTGTCAAGAAATCCGCAACCAATCCGCGTCATCCGTGGCTAACCTTACTTCGAAACTTGTGGCGAAACGTATTTCACAAAACTCAATCGCGCCAACATCTCGATCTTCTCGACCGGAAGCCGTCCGATGATGAGATTCGAAGACTTCACGTCGAGCACTACTTCAAACCCAAGCTCTTTCAGTTTCGCGAGCGACGCAGGTGATTTGTCTGTGAGCCACACTTGCACTTCAGCTTTACCGTTACGAATAAAGCCACCTTCATCCGCAGCGGTTAAGCTTTCTTTCCTTTGCAACTTTTCTACGACCGGGAGCAACGAGCGGTGGAGTTTCTGTTGCAACGCCGCATCCTTCCGTTCTTCCACTACCGGCGTTGGCCCAAGGACACCTCCGCTCACCGGCATCGGTGGCTGGCTTACTATCGAATCCGCGCGTGCGGGTGGATCCGAACTAGCAACCGCGACGCCGCCTCCTATTCCACGTGCCGTTGCTACCTTTCCCGCCATAACTCGGTATTGCATATTTTTCACCGGCGCCGCTTTGTTTAGCTGGTTGAACCCAGCATCTTCGGAAGTTCCCTGCGGCGTCTCAACCGGCACGTCGATTCGTCGCGGCTGTCCACCGTCGGTGACGACCATCTCTTCCACCGCAACAAAAGAAGTAAACTGCGTCATCAGACGATATTCGATGCCGAGCTGCGTGATCGTGTCTTTTAGATCGGCACGTATATTCCCCGACTGCGCACCCGCGTAGTCTTCGTTCATCAAATTGTCGACGCGCGCGCGCGCCCAGAGTGGCGCCAGCACATCGTGCAAGGCCATCGTCTCCGGCAATTCAACCGGAATGTCGCGCACGAAATCACTGCCACCCATTTTGCCCTTCAAACGGATCGTTCCGCGTCCGGCAGCAGTAAATCGTCCAGTGAGAATCAGCGGCTTCGCGCCAAACAGATCGGGAATGCGCTGCGGATAAACGTCCGCGACCGGAAGATTATTCCAATCGATCGAGATATCCGTCAGCAACGGATTTCGCACCCGTTCGTGAAAACGCCGAGCAGCAGCGGAGCCATCGTCGTTCAGGTTCACATACTCAACCTCGCCGCGTCCCGCTTCCGCCATCTTGTCTAACAGGAACCGGTTTACAGAACTTCCGATCCCGAATGAAAACACGCGCGCGTTCGGATGCTTCTGCACTTCCGAGATGATCTCCATGTCGTTGCCGACATAACCATCGGTCATGAAGCAAACGATGCGAATGTGCGACTGATCGTCAGATGGTTCGAGCGCCGCTTTGATCGCCGTCATCATTTCCGTGCCACCCGAGCCTGAACGCGAGTTGAGAAATGCCTGCGCCTTGTTCAGATTCGCGCGTGTTGCCGGCACGGGTTTGGAAAAGAGTATCTGCGTGTCGCCGGCAAACGTGATGAGGTTGAACGTGTCGGACGGATACAGATTGTCGAGCGCCAGCTTCATCGTCTCTTTCGCCTTCTCGATCGGAAATCCCCCCATCGAACCCGACGTGTCGAGCACAAACACGAGCTCCTTTGGCCTCACGTCTTCAGCCGTAACGCGGTCGGGTGGCTGAAGAATCAACGTGAAGTAACCTCCCTTGTCCGAGCGATGAGTTAACAGCGCATCCTGGATCGCGCGGCCTGCGACATCGTAACGAAGCACGAAGTCCTTGTTGGGAATCGTCGAGCCTTCGCGGAGTCGCAGGCGCGCGCGGTGAGAATCGGTACGTTCAATATCAACGTCGTGTGTCTTCGAACTGACGTCGTCGAGAATCAAGCCGGCATCGAGTGACACATCGAGTGAGATGTCGTGACCGCTTCTCGTCGCCGGCGGCACGGACTTGGGAGTGATGCGCGAGGCATCCGGAACTCGATCGGTGTCGGGAGCAAAGCCGTTGCCCTGGTTTCTTCCGGTGGGAGAGCCGGGCACGTAACGTGGTCCAACAACCATCGGAAACACAAACTCGTACGCACCGTTAACGTAGTTCAGTGTTTCGACGTAGCTGATCGTGATCTTTATCTGTTCGCCCGGAAGAATATTTGCGACTGACTGCGTGAAAATATTCGGACGTTCCTGATCGAGCAGACTCGCCACTTTTCCGCTTGATTTCGCAGCATCGTAAACTGCCTGTGCTTCGTCGCGAGGCAGAATCTTCCCGCGGATCGTTCGTTCACCGACCATCATCGTCATGTCGTCAACGGCGGCATTTTGCGGAAGCGGGAAGGTGTAAACTGCTTCGATCTTCTCCTTGAAAGAATTCTCAAACTGTTGCGTGACGACGACTCGCGAAATGAACCCACTGATCTCGGCTTTGACGTCAGTGTGCTTTAGCGGACACAAGCCCTTCGGCTTGCCAGACGAGTCAGTCACCGTCAGTGCGCCCGACGTATAGCCGCCTTGCGCAAGTACAGTGCGCTCTGGGACGAAGAACATCGCTATTGGCAGAGCGAGAATTCCGAGGGTGAGTATCAGCAACGATTTGGGAAGGAGCTGTATCTTCATAAATCCTCCGAAGCGCAATTTCGACAGAGTTAGAACCCGATGGGCCCGTATCAGTTCCCGAACGTGTTGAGGATAGAACGGGACGAGGGTTCCAACTTGCATCCGGGACAGAACCACCACGCGGTAGCAGGTGGGTACGCCGTAGGCACCATTCGTAAAGTGCTGCGCAGCACCCACCCGCTACCGCGTGGTGGTTCTGACCCGGTCCAAGAGCAAGTCGATAAACCTATCAATACAGATTGAAGTTGTATTCGAGCTGCATGGCGACCGATACCGGCTGTCCACCTTTCACTGCCGGCACAAACTGGATCCGGCGCGCCGCGGCAATCGCTCGTTCCGTTAAGCCAAAGGGTAGCGTGCGAACCGCACGTATTTGTACGACCTCGCCGGAACTCGAAAAGACGACGCGTAACACAACTGTCCCAGTAACCTGATTCAGCCGCGCTTCTTCGGTGTATTGCGGTTCTGGTTTCGATAACAGACGTGCCTTTTGCTCAACTTCCGTAGCTCGATAAAAGCCGCCTGCACTTCTGTTGTTGTCACCGCCACCTATGCCACAACAGCCGAGCGCTTTGGATCCGTCGCCGATGTTTCCGTCTTTGCCCGGTCCATAGCCTGGTCCAGATCCGCTGCCTATTCCGAGTCCATCACCTGTTCCGATTCCCTCACCTGCGCCCGGACCTTTGGACTCTAAAGTTGACTTCGATCTCGGATCTCCAAAAACGGGGGCCTTGAGATCTTTCCAGAGGGCGGGATCGATATCCATTCCGGCAACCGGAAGTGCCGGCGTGTGGATTGGCGGAGCGGTGGGGATTGCTGCTTGTATGTTTGATGGCGGCGGCAACTTTCCTGATTGCGACGGCAACGGAGAGTGATTGCCTCCGCCACCACCTCCATGCGCGACCTGGCTCGAGGCTGCGGAACCTTCGCCGGTTTTGTTCTGGAAACCAACTCTTCCTCGTCCATTAAGACCGATCGAATTGTTTGCCGAATCAGGCGGGTGTGTGACATCCATGAAAACTATCTGTGGCTGTACTTCAACCATCGCATAGTCGAAAGTGCGTGTGCCCTTGGCGAGCGTCAACAACATGACGATCCCGCAAATGATCGCAACGACTCCGGCGAGCGTTGCGGGTATCGTGTTTGGACATGAACGTAAACTTTGCGTTAGTTCGCGCGTCTTTGCTTTCGTGCAAGCAACTGGATCCTTTTTGAACTCGGGCCAGCTTCGTTTTACTTCTTCTCTAAAGAATGCAAGCTGGATCGCAAGACGGCTAATCAGCGGTCGAGTCTCAATTATCGTGGGTTGATAGTCGCGGGATGATCTTTCAGTAGAGTGAGCAATACTCATCGCAGAACCTCATTGGCTTTGTAAGGAAACACGGATAGGCGCGGATCTAAAATTAAAGAGATCCGTAAAATCCGTGTTACGGGGAGCTTCTATTGCTTGTTACCGAAACCAGTGAAAAGGTGACGCTCTGAGGAGACTGATAATCGGCAATGTGATGAGACGCTGCGTCTTTAGGATGCTTACTTCATGTTGTTGAAAAGTTTGGTGGCGCGCGCGCCGTCAATGCGCTGCAGAATTCGATACTGCTGGAGTGCGCCCTGGCGATTGTTCATCGCGATGTACGACATCCCGAGGTTGTAGTGCGCGGAAGGATAGTCAGGCTTCTGCTGAACTGCAATCAAGTACTGCTGGATCGCTTCAGCGTATCGACTCAGTTGATGTAGCGCATAGCCGAGTTCGTTGTGTGCTTCGGGGTAGTTGGGTTTCAGCCGGACTGCTTCACGCAGTGCATCGGAAGCTTCGGTGTAGCGCTGTAGATCGTTGTAACACCAGCCGAGATTATATTGCGCGGTTGCATTGCCGGGTCGCAATCTCAGACCTTCTTTGTATTCATTCGCCGCTTCCGCGTACTGCTTGGTGCTGTAGTAATAGACATCGGCGAGCCCGAGATGCGCGAGACCCATATCGGGTTTTTGACGAATCGCTTCCTGATACGACTGGATTGCTTCACTATTGCGGCTGAGATTTCTGAGTGCGTAACCGAGTTCGTTATGTGCTTCGGGGTAAGTCGAACGGTAGGACAGTGCACGCTGCAAACTCCTGATCGCTTCGGTGTAGTTCTTTTGCTCGTTTTGAATCCAGCCGATCTCGTAGTGAGCCGCGGCGTAGTCGGGTTTGATAACGATGGTTTGGTTAAAGAGCCTTAACGCGTCGGCGTATTGTTCGAGTTTTTTGTAAGCGTAGCCCAACTCGAAATTCGCGGCGGCGTTATTGGGTTGTGCGGCGACCGCTTGCTTCAGCGGATCGACTGCTGAGCTATAATCTTCGAGGTCGTTATAGATCCAGCCGATGCGGTAGAGGGCCGACGTCATCGACGGATTGATGTCGATGGCCTTTAAATACATATCGAGAGCTTCGCGATATTTTTTCGCGGCGTAGAGCGCTTCGCCCTGCTGGTACAGGGAATCGGCGCCGCTGGTTGTCGTTGTTGGTCGCCTTACTGGTGGAGCTGGTTTTCTGACCGGTGGTTTCGTTGTCGTTGCCGGTTTGGTAGTGGTGGGCTTAGTGGTTGGCCGGCCGGTGCTGCCTCCAATCATGCCGCCACCGGTGACACCACCCGCATCGTGTTGGGCGAACACGACGCTTGCGCTGGCGAAAAGTATAAGGACTGCGGACAGAGTTATTAGACGGGGGCTCGACATTTACAATTCTCCTGGTGCTCGACCGGAATGGCGACGGCAGAAACCGCGACAGGCATTATAGTCTGTATCCGTGTAATCTGTGGATAAAAGTGCGATCGGGGCGTGTTCGTTTGACAGCGTCAAATCCAATACGCTAACGTAACGCGCTTGCGCTAGCGTGCAATTTCCCACCATCTGCGTCCCGTTCGTCTAGCGGCCTAGGACACCGCCCTTTCACGGCGGCGACACGGGTTCGATTCCCGTACGGGACGCCAATACTGTCAATAATTTACAAAGAGTCCCGTTTTCACCGTGCGTCCAATAAGCGTCCATTAAGCTAACGTGCTGCTTTGCGAATGCCAGGCATAATCATCTCGACAACCTTGCTCTGCGCCTTACGTTTCTCATCACTCAGTGTTACTCGTGCCGCTCCATTAATAGGGGTGACCTATCCGGGACTTATCTACATCATTAAAAACCGACACCCTCACTTGCTCGAGAAACGCACTCCGGTGCGTCAACGACAACGCAGAAAGTAAATGCAATGCCTGTTGAGATCGACTTGGACCTTCCAAAACGCATACCGGAAAAACTGACAAGGATCCGCGAGCACTTCAAATTAACTCCAGAGGAAATCGCGCCCAGAGTAGGAGCGAGGACAGGTGCGGAGATCGTTGCTTATGAAAACGATGAGGATGATTTGCTTGTAACGGTGCTATGGAACTATTCAAAGCTTGCGGGTTCTCTATGACAATCTGGAAATCACATTTAGGCGGTTGCAAATCATCTATTAACTCTTTGAGAATTCTTTGAGAATTGCACGTACAAAGACGAGGTAATATGCGGCGCCATCGTTTAAGTGAGGGACCATAATTCTCAGAGAATTTTCAATAACGCAAGTTGGATTATTACAGACGAAACGCTGTGCTATCCGCACAAAGGCGTGCTGATCCAGCGAAAAATGTCCTTAAAGTAGAATCTTAAGAAAAAGATTTTACACAAAGCTGTGGAAAAGGTCGCAAATACTGGTCAATTCTCTAAGCGTAATTCTACCAAACCCTTACCTCGCAAACCCTTCGATGGCACTTAAGGCCACCAATGCTTTTCCACAAGCCGTATATAGCACTGGAAGGCATTTCAAGCCTTTATCGGCTCAGCAAGGCTCTTGACGCCTATTCTACAAAGGCGTAGTCTAGCCTTGCCTAAGGAAGCCCTGCTTAAGGAAAGGATACTTTATGAGCTACCATGTTTTATATAAGGGGCTACAAGTTGTGGTTGACAACCTCGACGAGTTAGACGCTCTGGCCGAAAGGCAGGCCAAACGGAATGCCGCCCCGTTGGACCTCCGGCTAAACGGTAATAATAAAGGTGACGGAAACACGCAAGCCATTACAATTAAAGGACTTGTGGCGGGACTCACTCCGAATGCGAAAAAGGCGCTGAAGGCTATTGTCCGAAACGGAGGCCGAATGATTGATTCGGACCTCGTTAAGGTTATTCATGCCAAGAACAACATGGCGCTCGCGGGGAAACTATTGCCTCTCTATAAGGCAGCCAAACTAGCACAAGAAAACGAGTTACCGCAGTTTTTTCAGAAGGATGTAAGCACAAATGAGGGCGGTCAATCAGTTACGGAATATATCGTTATTCCAGAGGCTATAAATGATGTGAAAGAAGAACTTAAGGTTTAAAGGACTTCTTTTGCTTGCCCCTTAGTTCTGTTAACAGAGCTACATTCGCAAGCAAAGAGGCCAGCCGGTGATCGCAGCACCGCTGGCCTCGGAACCTATCGCAGATGACATTGGGCCATGCTTGGGATTTGGTTCGCGCAAAATATACGCCTGCGTATTGACTGTGTCAATACGGAACCCGCAACTTGGCCCCGTTCAATGATTTACGGGGGTGTAGCCAAGTGGCAAGGCAGGCGGATCGCAGTCGCCGACCACGGGTTCGAATCCCGTCACTCCCTTCAGGATCGCCGCTCGGGCGGAGAGCCGTTTCAAGGGAACACCAGCCGCCGTAAAGCCCAAAGCCTCAACGCATGGAACGCAGGTGATTATTCGCCAATGACAGCATTCTCAACCAAGATCGTGAAGGTCAGTAAGGAGTAAAAGCCAGATGCCACAGAAAGATTATGGTGTTAAGCACGTGGTTCACATCAGCACGAACATTGGAACGAGTTGCGAAGTCTGTCACAACTTTCGCATTGGTCTGGATGATTTTGCTAAATCCATGAACCATTACATTGAGATGCATGGTTATAAAGTTTTTCATATTGGCTCGGAGACGAGTCACGACAGCGACGGGCATCCGTGGCATAGCACGGTTGCTGTGCTGGGGAAATGATGGAGGGTCGCTCAAATGTCCAAAGAGGATAAGCATCCAATCAAAACTAAAGTCGTCGCGGGAGTTGTAAGCGGATTGATTCTTGCTGCGATCTTTTATGCCGTGCCAAAGTTATTTGAATGGATTATCAGCATTCTTGGTTGGTTGTGGCAACACTTTATATCGAGCGTAAATATTCCGACCTGGTTGCTATGGGTCCTCCTGATTCTTGCCGTGCCGACATTGGTCAGAGTCCTCAAATCATTCTTAAAGAAAGGTGAGAATGACGAGCCGACATTTAGGATGTATAGGCAGGATTTGTTTGAAGGAATTACCTGGCGATGGTCATACGATTATTCGGGTACTCCGGTTAATGTCGTGCCTTTTTGTCCGATCTGTGATTCACAATTGGTATACGTCAAGGAAAACCAGTTTTCGCTTAGACCTACCTTAAGCGTTCCATTTTACTGTGAAAGATGCAAACAGGAGCGGGCGAGAATTGAAGGGGGCAACGAATCTTATGCTGTTTCAATGATTGAAAGGTTTATAGAAAGAAACATCCGAAACGGCGAATGGAAGCATGCAATCCGGCGCAATGATCTAATCGAGGGAGCTAACTAAAATGGTAGAAATCGCTGCAATAACAAATGCAATCGGCTTGGTTACGCGATTGAAAAAGATCGCCGAAAACGTCCGCGATGCTGAATTCAAAAGTGTACTTGCGGATCTCACGATTGAGCTGGCCGAAGTTAAAATGAAGATGGCTGGTCTAATGAATGAAAACTTAGAACTTCAAAATAGGATTAAGCAACTGGAAAGCGTGGAAGGTGATCCCTGTCCGAAGTGTCGCAAACGCGGATGGCAAATTGAAAGCAGCCGAAAGCATCCTCACTTCGGCGAAATGGGTATCTTATTACGAACCTACAAGTGTTCACTTTGTGGCTTCAGCGAGGAAGAAATGGTTACACCGAAAGGGGGTTAGCTTCGATGTAATGCGATCCTCCAGGAGGTCCTACATGGAGGTCGACGGAATTGGCGGTGGTGGTTATTTTTATCTCGATGTGAGTTGGTAGAATCCAGCATTAATCGATTTTTTTCTTCCTTCATGGCCTTGCGCCTGCTTTTGGAATTGTCCTCGCCACTTCCATAACCTCTGTCGAACCTATGACTCTTCTGGATCAGGTACGATAACCGCCCCCCTTCTTTGTTCATACAACCGTTGAAACCACTTAGCCGCTCTTTCTTTGTTGTTTACTGGTTTCGATTCAACAAAACTGTATTCCGCTGAACTCAGTTCAGGATACGTTTCTCTCAATGCGTGAAGAAGTTGATCTGGAGGAATCAGATCGCAAATGAAGTCAAACCAACCACTGTCCTCTGTCCAGTCACGCGATGTTTCCAAAGCGGGATCAATTCCATTTGCGGCGCTGATGAACTCCGCAGCCTCAGCAGGATGAGCCGCAATTCGCTGTTTCAGGTATGCTTGCAGGCTTTGCTTATTGACGAAGGCCCAGAGTCTATAGAACTGCTGGGCCTCTAATGGATATGTTCTCTCTATTGGGCCACTGTCACTGAGTTCGACTATACGTTGCACAACTATCGCTTGAATCTCAGTTTCGCTTTCTTTAGATAGTACTGAGATCGTTTCCTCTGAGTAACTCGATTCCTTCATTCTCTGCATTATGCGTGAATAGTCATAGGCTAGTGGGAGTGGCTCAATAGACCTCGCAATATCAAGTGCAAGCAACTCTCTTGCGCTCTGATCGGTGATTCGACGAAGAAGATGGCGGATTAACGCACAGGCCTGAGAATAAGCAGCTAATCCAAACGATCGATCAATAGGATGGCTGTAAGGCAGTTCGTTGCCGATTCCCGCGATAAACACAGCCAACACCCCGGCCGTATCTGCTGGCAACTCATCTTCACGCGCTCGAAGCTTCTCGATTAGAACATTAATTCGATTATTGGATGATAGTGCTTTGAACTCATTTCTAAGATCATTGGGTGCCGTTCGCGGAACGCGTTCCAAGAAGGCTTCTACTTCTACGTCACTAATATCGTCAGATGGAACTCCGTAGTTAAAATAACGCGAAAAATAATCTCGGGCAGCAACACGCTTCGCCCCCGCCCAACGCTCATTGAAATCTGCTGAATATGCTCCCGCTCCAAACAAACCACGTGCCCCTGTTCTTGGAAAGAGATCTTGAATGACGAGGCTTGCAGCCTTCCTATCCTGTTCTGAGTAACTTTCAAGCGCTCCCTTAATTGTATTCTCCACATGTTTTTTAGCCTCGTTCTCATTCATCGAACTGAGAGGATCAAACACCGATCCAAGAAATACTTCGGGGTTGTCTCGAATTGTTATGTATAACTCAGCATAGAAAGTGCGAATGGCCTCAAGAAAGATAAGGTCAACAAGATCGACTTCGCCAATTAGCATCGGGACCGCAAAGGTAAGGGCATTTGCAAACCGTTTGGCCAGTCGAGGCGTTGTGATTCTATTGAGAAATGCTTTATCAAAAACATCGCCCAGGCGGCGACTTTCCTCATCCGACAACTGTACTCCTGCTAGCGTCAGGGCAGCCTCAAGCCCCTCCAACGCTAAGGCTCTTCGGGCCTGTCTGCTCGCTGGCGGAAGCGACAAGGGAACTTGGACGATCTTCTCCAGAAAACTGCGGCCAGCATCAATGCTTCCATATTTGTCTTTAAGCGCTTCAGCGACTCTCTTATCGTCAAATGCCAAAATGTATGTGGTATTTGGGAAATCAGCCAGTAACTTCACAAGCTTAAAGACAGTCTGAATTTCGGCTTTATCGAGTCGGTCAATGTCATCCATGATGACAACGAGCCTAGTTGACGATTCGGAAATAATTCTTGAAAACTGATTCTTAAGTTGATCAATATCAGATTTGGCATATTTAGCTGTTTGCTTTCTAACGATCGTGGCAAGAGCGTCTCCGGCTTTTGGAATAAGGGTCAATAGATCGGCGTATTGATGGGCTATAGAGCCTAATTTTTCGCCCCGAGTTTGCAATGAGGCGTCGAATTTTTCTGCTACCTCTACAAAAAAGCCGCTGAGTAGTTGGAGTTCTTCGTGGAAATACCATGGGTTGAAAGGGATTACTAGCGCGTGGTCATGCTTAGCTAGTTCCTCCCTGATCATATTAAGAACGGAAGTCTTTCCTTCACCCCAAGGTCCATATATCCCCACGACGATTCCGCTCTTGACCTCTCGCGTCGCTACAATATGCGCTATTCGCTGTGCGAAGTGTTTTCGACCAAACCGATCTTCATTTGTCGTCTGTATGGGTTGATCTGCTTCCATATATTTCCTTCTAAAACCACCGGCAAGGATTGAAAGCTAAACAGGGTTTCAGCGGGTTGTTATGCTTGCCTAAATATACAGGGCAACTTCTTTTATATCTTCCTGATGATCTAACCTACTCGACGTCTCGGACTTTTTCGTCTTCATATTGACTTATTCAAGATTTGGCACTAAAAGTTCGATGCTTCGACCTATTCCCTCTAATAGGGGTTTCCTGCCAAACTTAGAAGGAAACCGTTGTGACGTGTGACAAACCGAAAGATTCTCCAAGCACACCGAGACATCAAACCGCAGAGCCGTTCGAAACGAGATGGACTCAAGAAATCCAAGACCACGAAAGATCCCGCCACTGAGTTAACGAAAGAACAGATCGTTGAAGGAAATAAAGAATGTGTTTCAAACGCTAATCGGATTCTCGCTGATGCAAGGTTATTGGGTGATCATGGGCGCTATCGCGCCGCGTACTTAATGACTCTTCACGCCAGCGAGGAACTCGGCAAAGCCATGTGGCTACGCATTGCTCTGAACCAAAAACCGACGGACTGGACTAAATGGTGGTTGGCTTTCAAAAATCATGCACACAAACAAGCACTTAGCAAGTTAGCTCGGGAGATTGTACATAACACAGAGGAATACGAATATAATTGGCGACAAATATATAAACAGCTCGATGAGGTGGCGAGGAATCTATTTGCGTTCCGCAACAGCGTGATGTATGTCTCCTTTGATGAAGAATCACGAACTTTTGCGCCGCTGCGACAGGACTCAGAGTTAAGAACGAAATACGAAGAGCACCTTGAGTTTACAGATTGGCTAGCGACATGGCTTAGTAACCTACGGTGACGAATCCACGCTCACGCCCACTGTAGTGGGTGGACGGGTCGGATATCGATCAATGTAGCGCCACACGTAGATTGAAAATGCACTAATGTTCCCATCACTTGTGGGCTCGCTATCGGTAGGCAAACGAACTGAGCTTCGCAATAAGAAGGCATCAAGAGAGGGTTATTTCATCAGGTCTTCGGCGCTCATCGTTACTCCGATCACAGTGCCACAATCTACACGCTCGCCGCCCTGGGGTGTCTGAGCGATGATTGTTCCGGATTCAAGCTGGAGATCGCGTCGCTCCGCCAGAACACGGATGTTGAGATTCGCATCACGTAACTTCATTTGCGCTGTCTTGTAGTTCAAACCGATAACCACCGGAACCGATGTTTGTGGAGGCCGTGAGAGTCGTTCGCGCCTAACATCTAACGCAAGTAGTGATAGGGCGATTGCTGGCAGCACTACGAAACAGCCGACAGCAATCGCCGTGAGAGTGGCTATTAGCAGTCGCTGTTTGCCGCGTATGCAATAGCCTACGAGAAGTCCTAGTATGAATCTCATTGTCAGTCTCCTGTTTGCACACGAATAGAAATAAGTAGCACTTTCCGCTACTCGCTTTCGTGGAATGGCTGTTTAGGTTGTGGGGAAAAGTGAGTCGGTCTTTAATGGAAAGAGACGCTCAACGTGCGTCCATTAAGCGTCCAATAACTTGTCCTGAGAGTACCTTTGACTACCTTACGGTGCTATCCATGCCGCAGGTTTCCTTTGAATTCCTACAAATCGCCTCTCTTTCACGGCGGCGACACGGGTTCGATTCCCGTACGGGACGCCAGCAATCACTCAATTTAAAGATCCGTTTCGGTAATCTGAGCACCTGTTCGCGGCGACGCGCGACGGCCATGCGCGTATTGATCTACAAACAGCCGCCAAACTATGGACTTGGGCGGTTGTACATGCCATCCAGAGCGTCATCCTTTACTGTGATCACTCGGTGGGTGTTCGCGGCTTTCATTCGTTCGTTCAGTTCTTTGTGCCGTTGCGATTTGAGAAAATCCTGCACCTCGGTCCGCATCCTGAGTACGGACGGCGGCAATGGCCGCGGAGTTCGCGAGGAGGTGCTCACGGCCCGGTGTGTTCGAGTCGCAGTAAGTAAAGGCAACAACTCCGCTCGCCGCGCTATGAACGCACGGTAAGCAGGCAACTTCTTTAGTTGCGCCAAATCCCCTTTGACTAAAGCGGCTTTGGCGTCCTTGTCGGAGAGGAGAGCGCTGAACGGCTTACTCTCCTTCACCCGCGCGGGCGGGTTGATAAATAGAGATGAAAAAATATTGCCTATCGGCGGTTCTGCTGTGTCGATCAGTTCCGGCGTAGGAGTGCAGATCGGGGGAACCACCGCGCTCTCCTCGTCAAGCGTGGTAGCGGTAGCGACCTCCGCCGCGCGGCGATCGGCAAAATCATTAAATGCGGCGTTCACAACGTTGGCTACTGGGGTTTCATAAACCTCACGGTAGCCTTTTTTGTTGGGATGCATGAATCCCCAAATATCGCCCTGAACGAACATCGAACCGCCATAGGTGTTGATGTAAGGATCGTCACAGTTGCAGACGCCGTGCCGGCCCATTCTTGTGTCCACTCCTACTACTAGCCAGTCGTGCTCGTGTGCGGCATCGCGAATTGTTCGGTTAAGCGGACTGATAAAACGTCTTGCAGTAAACAAAAATTCCTCAGGTGGGTTAGTCGGGTTAACCTCAACCTCACAGCACCGATACTCCGCGTGATATTCGAAAGGCCCCGGGGCCCTGCCACACGCGCCATAACGGCCATTCGTCGGATCGGGATAAGTCGCAATAGCCACCCGCGCTACGGGGAACATGTCTCCTATGTCACTATCCAGCACATCATAAGCTTCGCCCAAGTTTCCGAGGTCGCCATCGATATTTCCTGCCAGTCCATCCTCTGTTGCCGCGTTCCACGGTCCAACAATGTATTTGAGCAGGTAGTCGCCGAACTTAGCGTCGTTGCCACCGACTGACATCACCAGCAGATGCAATTCATCGTGATCGCGGTCGTCCAATAATTTTGATTTGAGCGCGTCAAACTGCGCCGGGACCTCTTCCTCAAATTCATGGTAGTTTCTTGACTGCGGGTTCGTCAGCCTTTCTATGGTCGCACCGCTACATGCTGTGTGCATGTAGTCAACCGCCACGTCGGGATTATCCTGGATAAACTTTTTCACGCCGCGCACCAGACCGCTGTTAATCGAACGATGGCAATCGTTATGACTCCACTTGTTATTGCCCTCACGCGGAGCGCCTTCTCCTGAGCCGTAGGAGTCGCCGACCAGACCAACGTTAAAAGTGTCGGGCATGTGAAAGAGGGTTGTCTCCGAGGTAAAGACAACGTTCCCGCCGCTGCCGGCTCTGAGTTGCACTCGGTAATAGACACAATCTTTGCGATAGACTTTAGGGTTGACATCAATGGGCGAGCCGGCCAGGTTGTTTACAGTGTTTTCGACATCCGGATAGGTAACAATCCTGTCCCCACGCTCCAGCTTGCGTTTTAGATAAAGCAAGCGGTTCGGTTCTTTGGCATCGTCGTGTGGAAAGATAAAGGTGGCGTCCAACTGCCACCTGAACTGAGCAGACTGCAACACTGGCCGCCCGCGCGACAACAGAGGCTCAGTAAGGTCATTCAATAGCGCAGGGTCCTTCGCATAGAAAACAGTAACAACAAGAAGTTCCGGCCGATCGAAACGATCGGTATCGACGGTAAAACGCAGTGCGCGCTGACCGGGAGTTACGGGCGCAACCGCGCCAATAATTCTTTGCGCGGAAACTTCCGACGCAAAAGCAAGCAGCAGAAGACTGCAGACGCTTAGCAGGTTAAAGGCAGACTGTTTGGTCATGTGATCCCTCCCGGGGGAAAGAGGTTGAAGAGGAGCTAAACTCCAGTCCTCGTGAAAGGCTTATTCGCCAACCCACGTTACCAAAACAAATTTGGGCATTGCTCACTAAGTCTACATACCTTATGAAGTGCACCGGCAAAACATTTCTTAGTCGAACCACTAAGACACCAATACACCGAGGTCAACAATCACCTCCGCCACTTTGGTGCACTTCGAATTGCCGGCCTGACTGCCTACTTAGCTGCGTTTGGGTGGCCTTCTCACAGTTGCTTTTGGAGTCCAGCCTCGACATTTACGCGCGTCCATTAAACGTCCAATAAGCGTTCCCGTAAGTCCTTCAAGTGCGGGAAAGTGCTATCCATGCCGCTAAGTTCCGTTGAATCACAATAGGTCGCTTCTCTTTCACGGCGGCGACACGGGTTCGATTCCCGTACGGGACGCCAGTTTTCCTAAGGAATAACAAGATTTCACGCGTGCGCTAGATCCACGACCACGTCCTTACTGGACGCGCGGAGTTACTGGTGAATCAGAACGGATCTCATTTGTAGCCGTAATTGTTTGCTCTTACGAGTCAGCTTCGTGGATGTTATCGCAGTCCTACGGCGGTAACATCAAGGTAATTTGAGACGCTCTGATGACTCTGTCCCTGGTCGTCCTCCCATTAGATTTGCGACCCGGCAGGCTTGAAAAAGTCTTTGCTCGCGGTCAGAATATCCACCCATAAAACGTGTCTCGTTCGCTTCTGCTTGGTTCCTCGCTTGAGGCACAATCTCATGCCTTTCTCTCGCTGGTATTGCCGAAAGATACGCACGCTTTCTGCGTACCGAGTTTGCCTACTCACTTTTCTTCTCATGGCCAGTGCCATTCGTGCCAAAGAGCGCACATATAACGTCATCAACCAGAGCACTAGTCTTCCGGTTTCCTCGTTTTCAGGGTTTTCACAGGACACGAATGGATTCTTTTGGTTTGGCACGGCCGCCGGATTGTTCCGGTTCGACGGTGTTGAGTTTCGTCAGTGGGCTAAAGACAAGATCACCGGATCGTTTTATCAGGTGTATGCCGGACCAAACGGGGAAGTCCTGGTGGCTTGTGAGCCTGATGCCACGCTATTTCGAATTCTGCCCAATGACGACGCGGAAGCAGTCATCGGCCCGGATGGAAAACCTTTTACCAACGTACACGATGTCGAGTTCACGCGTAGTGGAAAACTTTGGGTGTCACGCCTTGACGCGTTGTTCTATCGCGACGAGCAGCAACGATGGGTGGCTATGCCCGAGGAGATTCGCGCCAATGATCGCATCTGGAATCTCAGCGCGAGCTTCGACGGCGCACTTTGGGTCGCTACCACGAACAGCATTTGGAAAATCGATTCTGACCTGAGTTTCAGAAAGATTCTCACGCGAAACTTCGAGGGCTACATCAGCAATGTTATCGCTCACCCTGACGGCTCTGTCTTCTACATGGAAAAGTATTCCGACGGCGGCAAGATCTTTCAGTGGCGCGACGGCCAGGTAATCGAACGCATCGCACTGAAGACCAACTTGCACTATTTCGTTTTGCGCGGCGATACAGTGTGGGCGAACGGCGATCGTTATATGGTGGCTTTCAGGCCGAACCGCGAGCCTGAAGTCCTCGAAGCAGGCAAGGACGCTCCTATCGGCGGTGCGATGTTAGTTGATCAGGAAAGCAGTCTCTGGATGGGCAACAGCAAAGACATTTTTCAAGTGCCGGAACCGGAAACGGAAATCTGGACGTCGCAAGAAGGGCTGCCTAAGTTGGCCACCATTGCCCTGGCTGAAACTGAGGAAGGCATTTGGCTGTCTACATGGAGCGGGTTGGGCCATCTGGAGCGTGGTGCAGAGTGGCGCGCTTTCGACGATCATCTGATGCATCAAGGTCAAATGTGCAGCGATGGTTTGGGCAGTCTGTGGCTTTATGACTTCCGCGATTTCTGGGAGCGTCGTGACGGTAAGTTCATCCGACACCCACAGCAGACGCGTAGCGTCGTTAATGGCTGCGATAGTGCACCGGACGGTGCTGTTTGGATAAGCACCAGTCTAGGGATCTGGCGCGTGCGGTCCGGTCAATCTCCCAAGCTGGTTAGCCCCGCTCCCGGTAATGATTTATCGGGTAACGTTTTTGAAGACAGCAAGGGCCGTTTCTGGCTCACTGTCAATGAAGATATCTGTCACGTGTCAGCAGCGCCGCTCAAGGCAGATGAACCGGTGGACTGGTCCTGCGAAAGCATCAAGGGCGCGCGAGCAATTGGCAAACCGATTGAAGTACCTGACGGTAGTCTGTGGGTGGGAACTGATATGTTGGGCATCTTACGCTTCACAGAGGCGAGTGGTTGGACCTCGATTCCGGCATCACTGCGACAGATTTCCAGGAGTGCAAAACCGATCCGCTCGCGTTTCGAAGGCGTGTGGATTCTGGGAGCCGCCGGAGCCTTCAGAGTGATACCGCGTCCTGATTCGGCTGATGGTTGGCAAGTAGTCGAACGATTGTCCAACTTGCAAGGCATACCCATCGGCTCAGTTGCTGATCTGATCGAAGAGCGCGACGGAGGTATATGGTTGGCAGCTTCGACCGGTATAGCTCATCTACCCCCCAGTGTACGGTTCCCAAAACTTGAGCCGCCGCGAGTGCAACTCATTGATTTGTCGATCAACGGGCGGCGCGTCAACTCAACCAGGTCACTCCATATACCGCCAGGGCGTAATCAAATTGAAGTTCGCTTCGCCGCGCTTTCATATCGCGACCGCGGCCGTCTGAGATATCAATACAGACTTCATCCCAATGACCCGTGGACTGAAGGCGGCGACAATCTTCCTCTCTTCCGTTTCTACGATTTGGGTGCGGGCGACTATACAGTCGAAATCAGGGCTTCGCTGGATGGCGTCAACTGGTCAAGTGTGCCGGCGACGATCAGTTTTGAAGTCTTGTCGCCCTGGTATTTGCATTGGTGGGCCATAGCGCTCTTCGGAGTGCTGGCAGCGATCATTTTGATCGTGGCGCATCGTGTGCGTGTGCGGGTGTTGTTGCAGTTGGAAAGACAACGCACGCAGATTGCGATGGATCTACACGATGAAATAGGTTCAGGCCTGGGTAGCATTGGGATCCTGTCCAGCGTCGCCGCCTCGAAAATTATTCCTGAGGAACAACGGCAAGAGATGAGTCAAAGGATTGCCGAGACCGCTGGCGAACTGGGTACGTCATTGACGGACATTGTTTGGTCATTGCGTGCGGATGCTACGACGATCGAGAGTCTCGCCTCTCACTTGACGCGCCGCGCCAAAAGTTTGTTTGCTGATGATCGCACTCAACTTACTACGAGGTTTCCCGACGATTGGCAGTCAATCAATCTCTCGCTTTCCGCGCGCCGCAATGTGCTTCTGATTGCGGTGGAATCTCTGCATAACGTCGCGAAACACGCGCAGGCCGAAAACGTCACGCTGCTGTTCGCGCCTGCGGACGGAAGCAAATGGCTGATGCGAATTGAAGATGACGGTTGTGGCTTCAGTAATAAGGCCGAAGACAATGGCTTGGGCATGGGCATGCAAACCATGCAACGCCGCGCTGAAGAGATTGGCGCACAACTTAGCATCACGTCGAAGAACGGCGGCGGCACAGTTGTATCCCTGACTTTCAATCCGCAAGCCAAAGAGCGCGGCTAAAGCCTCGCATGATCATGTGATGTGCGGAGCCGTTCGGCCTCGGATAAACTGACGGCCTGAAGCGGCCCCGCCTGACATAACCAAATGGACTTGAGCATTGTCATCCTTGAAGATGATCCGCGTTATCGGCACAGTCTTGAGACGCTGTTCAATAACGCGCCCGGCTTTCGACTCGGCGCGAGTTTCAGTTCGGCTCATGCGATGTTGCAGGAGCTGGAAAATCATGAGCGTGCGGGACGAGACCCTTCATGGCAACTTGCTCTGATCGATATTGAATTGCCGGGCATGAACGGCATTGAAGCGACCCGGCGGTTGAAGAAACACCTCCCGGCTCTGACTGTAGTCATGCTCACAGTCTTTGAAGATCCCACGATTATTCTCGAAGCAATCACAGCCGGCGCGGACGGTTACTTGCTTAAAAAAACATCAGCACCGGAATTACTCTCTCAGTTAAAAGTGATAGTCTCAGGCGGTTCTCCGTTAACGCCCGACGTAGCACGCACCGTCCTTTCGCTTTTGCGGGAAAGGACGCCGAAACGCATCTCGGGACAATTCTTCCGAAATGCTGCCCCCACCAAACTCGACTTGACCGAACGCGAGCACGCCGTGCTGCAAGCATTGGTGAAGGGTCTCTCCTACAAGCAAGTCGCATTACAACTCAACATTAGCATCGACACGGTGCGCACCCACATTCGCGCCGTGTACCGCAAGCTCCAGGTTCACAGCGTCGCCGAAGCCGTGGCCCGCGCCATCCGCGAAAAGCTGGTTTGAAGCTGCTTCACATCATCATGCGATAGCCGACGGCTCCTTACTTCAGTAAGTTGAGCGCGTAACGTTTCAAAGCCGATCAGCGAAGCCGGGATCGTTGCGCAACCAGACAACCCATCGTTGACAGCCCCGAGCGTTCGAAAGGGGATCATCATGATTAAGGTCAGCCTCAAAACGCATAACGGACATTACTTAATAGCGAACGATTCGAGAACGAACTACCGAATCGACACGACCTCGGCAGGGGTGGGTTCATGGGAGGTGTTCACGATCATTCCAACGGACGGGAGGAATGCCGATTCAATAAGAAGCGGCGATCAGATTCATATTCAGACCAACCACGGGCGATACGTGATGGCCCGCGACGGCGGCGGCGGCGCTGTCAGCGGAGAGGCGACGTTGCCGAGCATCTGGGAAACATTCACCATCGAGAAACGGGGCGGCGGCGAGATCGTCCACGGCGACCGTGTGACTTTCCGAGCCAACAACGGAAGGAATTTCTTAATGGCCCGCGACGGTGGTGGCGGGGATGTCACTGCGGAGTCTTTAAACCGCCTGGAGTGGGAAACCTTCGCCGTTGAGTTCTGGAATTCGATGCCCGTTCATCTCCGTGCTCACGACTCTCACTATGTGACAGCGGAGGACGGGGGCGGACGTGGGGTCGCCGCCACACAAAGCTCCGCGGACATATGGGAGACATTCGTCCTTGTCAACCGGAGCCGCAAGTCCGGCCTGCGTGACGGCGACAAGGTGTGCCTCCAAGTCTGGGATGGCAGGTTTGTATCTGCGGAAGGCGGCGGGGGAGGCAATCTGCCGGCCAGTCGTTACCGCGCCGCCGGCTCGGAGATCTTCACCATTAAGAAGGTCGGCGGCGGTGAGATTTCTTTGAGTGACAGCGTGTCATTCCTGGCCCAGAACGGAGTGAACTACATTATGGCTGTAAATGGCGGTGGCGGGATCGTGCGAGTCTCGTCCCGTCAGGCTCGCGAGTGGGAAACCTTTCGAATTAGCCGCGTCAGACGCAGCATCCCGGAAGTCTACAGTGTTCACCGCGCCTTGCTGGGAAGTTTGAATGGTCCCGAAGTGCTTTTGTCGGGCGGGCGCGGACGGTATCAGCTATGCGCCAGCGGCATCATCATCGAAGACCCGGTGTGGGGCGCGTTCGAGCTCCACGGCGAAAATTATCGGAAGTTTCTCGACCTTAGTCTCGTAAGACCCGGAGCCGGGGGTTTTCTCGAAGATCAGTTACGGCTACTCGGTTACCCGCGGTCGGAAGTGCGTGCGTTGGACGATCGTCACGGCTTTTCCAATTATTTCGAACGGGGACTCGTCGTCTGCCGACCTGACCCAGACCCGGTTGCGGCGGCCATCTACGGCGACTTTTACGAAGCCTGGCGCAGGGCGGCGGCGTTAGGTTATCCACGCTTGGACAGGCTACCGATGCGTGACGGGCGCGGTACTTATCAATTGTGCGATAACGGCACGATCTACCACACCGCCACAACTGGCGTGCACGCCATCTACGGCGACGTGTGGAGGTTGTGGGAGACCTGGGTCAAAGACTTGGATCACGACCCCGACCGCAGCCGCCCGGAGTTCCAAGACCCGCTCTACCATCCCAGTCCCAGCAGCCTGCTTGGAAATCCTGCGCTCGGCTACCCACTCGCCGAAGAGCAAGACGCGCCTGAGGGCAGGCGCATTCAGCAGTTTGAATTCGGCAGCATCACCTGGCGGTTGACGCAAACGCCACCTTTGAGATTCTTCGCACAGAATATGGCCTTGCTGGTCTTTCCGGGAACTTACCTCGGCACCGAAAGAGACCGCGCGATTCAAGCTTTGATTAATCACGTCCGAGCCAATCAGTACGACGTGGTCGGCTTGTCAGAATGTTTTGCCGATGGTGAGCGGAAGAGAATCTGGAACGCCCTGCGCGACATCTACCCACACGCTCCTCTGGAAGGCCCGGACGAAGCCGATATTGAGTCGGACGGCGGCCTGTTGCTGATGAGCCGTTACCCGATTATCGAGCGGCAGCAAACGATCTATCGCCAGACGGTGGGGGATGATAGTTTTGCCAATAAAGGTGTTCTCCACGCACGTCTTCAGATTCCCGGCCTGGCGGCCGGCTTCGACGTTTTTCTCAGCCACACGCAAAACCCGGACGCCACGCCGCCCGGCAACGCCCTGCGCGCGCTCAAAAAGCAGTGGGCGCACCTGAGTGCTTTCGTTCGCGCTTACAGCGGCCCGGAGCGTCCGGCAATCCTGATGGGCGACCTGAACACGGATGCATTCGACGCGGCGCTCCGTGACGAGTTCAGACGGCGGCTCAACTTCCCGCAAGACCTCTGGATGACGAGCGGCGACGGCTCAGCGGGCGTGACCATTGACCGCAAAAGATCTTTTCATAGCGGCAGTCCGCGACTGGCGGTCAACGACCCGGAACGGTACAGGAACGGCGACCGCGTTGATTACATGCTCAGTTGGCCCGGCGTTCGTTACGCGCCGCAGTTCAGACGAACGCAAGTGTTGCACCTGCAATCGAGCGTCGGCGCTGACGGCTTGGGCCGTGATCTGTCTGACCATTATGGGCTATCAGCCGAAGCGGTGGAGACACGCGAGTTCACGGTGGACGTGCGGCGGCCAATCACGCAAGTGAGGGTCGAGCTGATTGGATTCCGCTGCCTCGAAGAATCGGATGAACTCGGTAGCGATACTCCTTACTTCACCCTCGAGCTGGCGACCGGCAATGGCGTTAATCGAAGCCTGACCACGGCCAAAGTAAGTGCAGTTGATACTGGTGACCAACATACTTATTCGGCGCAGGTACTCGAAGTGCCAGACCCGGGAGCCTACCTGACGCTGACGATCACGGGTATGGAATACGACTGGGGTTCCAATGACGATTTTCTCGGCTTACGACAATTGGAACTTTCGCGCAACGAATTGCTGTTGCTGTGGAGCGGAGCAAGTTCCCGGGTCCTACCTTTGCTCACGGGCGATGGCAGCGAGTACGCCGTCACCGTACGCATTACAGTCTCGTAAACATGCTCGCCGGGATAATGAGCGTACATGAGAACAAGATGGAGCCCAGTTTCGAGCCCACATATAATTGGACATGAATGAACAATCGCTCTCTCTATCAGGATCAAAGTCGGGCGGAAGAACGATCACTCTGAGGCCGGAGAGTAACTTTGATGTAGCTTCACGTGACGATAGTCGGAAAGAGCCTCGTCAATTCTTATCGATGTTTTACGTCTGCTGCGTCCTCGAATATTACTACGGTCATCGTTCAGAGCTTCGTAGACGAGATCTGAGTTCTGCCAGAGTCAGAAACTTTGCTTCTCCACTCTGTGCTCGTGCTTTTCTGTCAGCCAAAACGTCTTGATGCCAATCCGGCGAAGGTATCTCGTCGCTGTCGCGAGTGAGGGAGTCCCAAAGCTGGTCCATCGCCTCGGTTACTGACATCTTCTCTATCTGGGATGGCTCAATCATATTGTCACCCTACCACCTTGCTACAAGGGCTGAAAGACGCAATCGCGGCACGGGTCCATTGAGGGCCCATTAACCATTCCGTAGAATACCTTTGAGTACCTTACAGCGCTATCCATGCAGCAGGTTTCCTTTGAATCGTCCGCGCTCCAAGCGCTCGTTCGGCGGCGCTCTGATCGAAAGGATTACTCTGACCTATTCGTCGCAACGATAATCCTTTTCGCGAGCAACACCTTTTCTGAATTTGACCTGCTCGGGCTTCAACGTTGGCGTAGGCACGGGTGGTTTGGCTCCATTTGGGACCACCCATAGTTCAGCCTGCCAGGTTTTACGATAGCCTCCGTTAACAACTATGATTCGCTTGGGATCCAAGTCAGGCCATCCATTAACAATGTAAGGCTTCAGACGCGACACACGGGCTTCTGCTTCATTCCTGCGAGGCAATCTTATTCGACCCGGACGACCATGCTCTCGGCCGTATTCCAAACCACCGTAGAACACGATATACCCAATAGCCACCTGCTGGTCCCTTAGTTGATTTACGAAATTGTCGAGTCGGGCTTTTTCCTCCTCGCAGTAGATGTTCTCGAAATGGTCAAACAGACTCGCTTCTTCACTGAAAGAGCTAGATGAGACTTCAACTGATACGAGCACCAGGACGAAAATGGGAAACAGGATCTTCTTCATGTCCGTGTTAGACTCCCGCCCTAAGCATGCGACTATCAACCACCACAATGTTGAGCTATTCGTACAGCCACTGCGCGTGGGTATTTAGGTTCCCTGGCAGCACTGTATTCAGGATCGTAATAAGCAGACGGCTTTATTCGAACAAAATATCGATTCTGCGGCAAGCGACTCTGTTTTAGAAAACTGTTCGCCTCTCTCAGAGCTCTCTTCATAGAGGAGCTGGGACGGACATTGTACTCTCCGAGCACAATAACGACAGCATCGGCAGTCGCTCGTGCTTCTGCCACGACCCTTTTCAAAGACTGCCTATAGGCACTTCGGGTTTTCGCAAGTTCGTCTGAAGGCCTGCCTTCCAAAAGCACTTGGCACAACTTAGCCGACTCAACAAAGGGTGGCAATTCAGCACCTTTCGGCACTCCCCAAAATTCAAGAGGTACGTATGGAGGATGCGGAACTGAACATTCTGGAGAACGTAAGATCATGATTCGGTCTTGAGAAAAGAAAACTCTTCCATTTATGCCTTCTGTAACAATGCGTTCGCCCACACCCAGAGGATTTACAACTGCCATAAAGATCGCTGCTGGTAAAGGCTCTCCGGAACAAATTCGCATCGCCATCATGTCACCCGGCTTTCCAGCCGACCCTTCGAGATCCAAATAGATCTCTTGGAGCGGACTGTACGTCTCACCACGAGTTACCAACCGACGAGAGGGTACCGCCGTCGGTTTGTTAGCCTGTTGGGCCAACACGGGCATCGATAGAAGAAACCAAACCACAAATACCAAACGCATCACGTAACCGCCTCTGGATAAACGAAGGAGTCTAACTACGTATTAGATCCGCAAAGTTTCTTTTGAATTCCTGTAAATCGCTTCTCTTTCACGGCGGCGACACGGGTTCGATTCCCGTACGGGACGCCATAAGCTCGCGGAAATCCTTAGCCTGCGTTGCGGTGCTGAGCTAATGACGAATGCCTTCTGCGGCCATGTGCACGTCAACTTTACTCGCGAACCACACGTAGGCTCGGTGCCCGCACCTCATAATAGATGCCGAATGGGAATCGCTTCGAAAGCATCTACGGGGATTGGAATCAGTGCGCTAGTGCGGCACTGATTCGTTTCCCCGTAGAGTCAGTCAAGGTCCGAGCAATCTATGCTTATTTCTTGCCGGGCACAAAGTTGGCAAGTGTGATCGCCTGCCCCTGCCACTTAAAGATCTGCGATGTCGGAGTTGGGCTTTTGAACCCTGCCGGCAGACCCGTGGCCTTAGCACTATAGCTGGAGCCGAGCGACAGGCTTCCCGTGTTCGCAAAGAAATAAAAGCCAGTAGCATCCGTTGTCGCCGTGTTCGATGTGTTCATGATGCTCACCGTGACTCCCGGAATTCCAACATTGCTTCCGTTTACCACGTAGCCGATGATCGGGTTCGGCGCATTCGCTCCCTGCAACGTCGCAAGTATGGCTCGCACATTTGTGATGAGCACATCAACCGGATTGAACGTCTGACCATCGACCGTACACGTGAACGAAATGTGTTTGCCGCTCTGGGCCTGTAGCTGATTAAGCAACGCGCTCAGCGTGTTCACAGCGTTCTGAATTTGTCCTGCATCGATGAATCGCTGTGCCTGGACCAACTTGTTGACGAGCGCGCCGCTTATGCCGGAGTTGTCGATGCAACCAGCGGCAGTAATCCCGTCGATCACTTTGCCGGTTCCGTCTGCGGAAGCACGCACCGTCAACTGGGTTGACGTTGAATGCGCCAACAAACCGGACGTTCCAGCGACGTTCAAGTTAAACGTGCCCGGTGTCGTCGCCAATCCGATGCTGACCGTCATCAGTGACGACGTCGGATTACCGAAAAACGGTGTCACTGAAGTCGGATTGAACGATGCGTTGACACCAGCCGCACCAGATACACTCAGGGTCACCGGTGCATTGAATTCCCCGGTGGCGTTCGCCGTGACGAACGACTTACCTGATCCCCCAACATCTGCTGTGATCGGCGCCACTGCGTCAAGCGAGAAGTTACCGATCGGAATCGCCGCGACAAATCCGTCATTTCCAAATTGTGGGCCACCGAAGGTCGTCTGGAACGCATCCGGCGTGTGCGGAAGATCAGTAGACAGAGTCGTTCCCGCCAGATGAACATTACCATTTCCATCCAGAGCTATGGCGACTGCCGCGTCTCCATTAGAGCCACCGAAATAACTCCCATAGACGAGGTCGGCCTTCCCCTGTCCCGCAGGGTTCAGCTTCATGATAAACGCGTCGCAGAAATTGCTGCCGCCGTTCGCCAACACCGGACCGGCAAACAAACTTTGAAAAGCGTCGCTCGTGACGGGAAAGTCTTTTGAGCAGGTGGTGCCGGTGACATAAATGCTACCGGTTGGTCCAACGGCGATACCTAACGCCTTCTCACCTTGCCTCGCGTGCGGTTCACTGCTGTTACCTCCGATAAACGTCGAGTACACGAGGTCGTCGTGGCCTTTTCCGGCCGGCTTTAACTCCGTTACGAAACCACTCAGGATCGCCTTGTCCAGATCGTCAGTATCGGGAAGCCGCTCGGTTTGGAATGCACCCTCGGTGGTGGGAAAGTTCGCGGAATCCGTAGTTCCACTTACATAAATATTTCCGTCTGCATCCACGGCGACTGACGGCAAGGAAAACACCGCTTCGCTGCGGCGGCCACTCAGATAAGTTCCGTAGCGCAACGAGCTCGAGCCTGACTTGGTCATATCGAGCTTGACTGCCCAGGCATCGCTCAAGCCCGCACTTGACGTCTGGAATGCGCCGTCAGTTGTCGGAAAATCGTCTCCAGTGGTGATACCAGCCACGTACACGTTGTTCCCCGAATCGACAGCGATCGACGATGCATCGTCAACACCATCGTCGCCACCGAGCAATGTCGAATAAAGCAGATCGGAGGACCCTCCACCAGCAGGGTTGAGTTTGACAGCAAATCCATCGCAGTGATCCTGACTGCTCCTGAAACCATTCTTGGTGGGAAACTTACTGGTACACGTTGTACCAGCCACATACGCATTGCCCGAAGAGTCCACCGCTATCCCATTACCATCGTCGCCACTCGCCACACGCGGGTCTTCGGCGCCCCCGAGATAGGTGGAGTAGAGCTTGCCCCCATTAATATCGAGCTTGGCGACGAACGCGTCGCAGCCGCCGGCCAACTCAGTTTGAAATGCGCCACTGGTCGTCGGAAAGTCTGAAGAGCAGGTTGAACCGGTCACGTAAGCCTGTCCGAACGCGTCCAGCGCGACCGAATTGGCTCGGTCGTCTTCATTGCCGCCGAACACGGATGAATATACTACTGCGGTCCCGGTGGAATTGATCTTGGTTACGATCGCGTTGCATCCCTCTCCAGCACTGAAACTGGTGCAGGTTGGACCAGCGACGTATGAATTGCTGAGCGAATCTACGGCGACATCTGTAGCGATCTCCGAGGCACTGCCGCCGAGATAACTTGAGTAGGACAACACCGGATCGATAACGAGTGGACGAGTCTTGTCGTAACTGCCCAGCTTGAAGCCGATTCGGTTTTTTGCCAGCACAACGAAGCGAGCACTCACTGGCTGGCGTGCGACGGACGACAAAGGCTGATACACCACCGGCCTTAGCCATCGTACGTCGCCGCGGGTCGTATGGATCACAAGGTCTCCATTTGCATCGATCCTCACGCCACGTTTCGAATTTCCGACTTTCAGTTCAAGACTGATGGCGCGGGGATCGGCACCGGGGCTTACCAGAAAGTCGTATTCCAAATGTTGTTGATTGCCGTAATAGACGAGGTCGATGCCGGGATAAACGTCGTCATAGTTCACCTTCGCGTAAGTCGGGATGTTTACATGCCACTTCGCGGGATCATTGCCGATGAAGTAGTTGCTCTTGCCTGGGAGTTCGTCGAGTCCGTTCACGTTCGCTCTACGAGCACCGAGCAGTCTCATCTTGACCGGCTCAGAACGAACGGGCTGTTCGTTAATCGTCGGACTGAGAATGCCAGGTTTTGAACGTTGATTTTTAAAGGATGTCTTTTGCAGCGATATCTCTGCGCCATCGCCTGTAAGCAAAAACGTATATCCCCGGCCGCGGGAAATGAACTTCGCTTTCGAATTCGCCTGACCCTTGTTGACCTCGAAACTCAGAGGCAGGTTAGCGAAGTTGAGATGCTGAGGCGCAAACGTCTGCGTTGATCCAGAAGTTGCCGCTTGCGAGCCCGACTGCGTCAGAGCGATCGCGACTACGGGAATCAGGAATGCAAGCAGAAAAAGAAGTTTGAATTTCAAGACTTTCATGTGGTCCATATCCTTTAATGAATTGTTTCTGTGACGGATGAAGTTGCGGGTACAGGCTCGATCACACGACCTGCGATGCTGAAGTCATCCTTTCCAATGGGTGAGGAGGATAGGTTTCCAGTTTCTTGAAGTCATAAACTTCGCGTAACGTTTCGGTAATCGCCGCCGGGCCCAGCGGCAATAACTTGGCGAAGCGGTCGGCCGCTTGCGGTAAGGTGCTATACATTCCGCAGAATTCTTTGAATACATCAAAAGCTTCCATTCACGGCAGAATCCGGCCCGTTTGTCACACGGGATATGGCTATAACTTTCCTCAGTGCGTATTATGCCCACCCAAACACGCCGATTCAGGACAATGAAGATTAACCGCCGAACCTTTCTCAAAACTGCAACAGCAATCGGTGCTTCGCTCGCGTGGGTCGGACCAACTCGAGGTTCGCGTATCGACTGGCATGAGCGGCGTGATCTCTATCCCCAGGGGGTCGCCTCGGGCGATCCCGACCCGCACAGCGTCATCCTCTGGACGAGGCGTCCGTTTGCCGACGGCGACACACGCCAGATCCTCACCGTCGAGGTAGCGGAGGATGAGGCATTCCGCCGCGTCGTCGCGCACGCGCAGGCACCCGTCTCGAGCGCCGCCGACTGGACCGCGCGCGTACTGATTGGCGGACTCAAGCCGGCACGCACTTACTGGTATCGGTTTACCGACACCGATGGCAACGGCAGCCGGGTCGGCCGCACGATCACCGGGCCGTTGCCAAACGATCCCCGCACGGTGAACTTCGCATTTGTGAGTTGTCAGGACGTCAACGAGGGCAAGCTCAACGCGTATCGCCGGATGATTTATGAAGATGAACGCGCACCCGCCGCCGAGCAGCTCGGTTTCGTTCTGCACCTCGGCGATTTCATCTACGAGGTCGTCGAGTATCCCGACGAAGTGAAGACGCGCTACGACCGCACGATCTATGAGGTTGCGCGCATTCCCGATGGAGGAAAGACCGGCAAGCTCCACTATCCGCTGACCGTCGACGGCTACCGCGCCGTGTACAAGGGCTATCTCGCTGATCCCGATCTGCAGGATGCGCGCGCGCGCTGGCCGTTCGTCGCGATTTGGGACAATCACGAATTCTCGTGGCAGGGTAGACAAAGCATCGTCCAGGCGGGCGGCGCGCCGCAGCCCGGCCAGACCGTTAAGGTCGCCGCCAACCAAGCCTGGTTCGAATATGTCCCCGCTCGCGTGTCCCCGCCGAGCGGCTCGCTTGCCGAATTCGGGGCGGTTGCCGTCAAGAACGTCCCGATCGACAAGTGGGACGGGAACGGGCTCGGCCTTGAGCCGAACAATCTGACCGCGATCCGCAGCCTGATCGCGTATCGAGCGCTCCGTTACGGCAAACACCTCGACCTTCTCATTACCGACCAGCACAGCTTCTGCGGCGACGACCCAACTGACGCAGAGGGGGTTGGAAAAATTTATGACCCTACCTTCAACGGAATGTTCTCCGAAGAGGCGACGATCGCGCTCGACGCGGGACACGCCTTCGACGGCGGGAGGCCACCCGCCGAACTTCACTTCCGCGATGTGCGCATTCCGAATACGCGCAAGGAGACGCCCCCGCGCACCATCCTTGGCGTCGACCAGAAGGCGTGGTTCAAGGACCAGCTGCGCAAATCGAAGGCGACGTGGAAAATCTGGGGCAATTCGCTCGGCGCTCTCGATCACCGCGCGGACCCGCAAAACCTCCCCGCCGGGATGGTCAAGAAGCCGTGGGCCGCTGATACCTACGCTATCTTCCGCACTGACGACTACGGAGCGGCCTACGCCGAGCGCAAGGAGATCTACGACCTCGTGCGCGATGCGAAGATCACGGGCTTCGCGATCGTTTCGGGGGACCGGCACAGTTTCTGGGCCGGATATGCCGCAGCCGAACTTCCGCCGCGGAAATTCGAACCCGTGGGATTGAGCTTTGTCGGCGCGTCGCTCGCAAGCCCGGGCACGATGGAAGCTCTTGAGCACGGCTTACGCAAGGATCACCCGCTCCGCGCCTTGTTCCTAGCTGACCGGCCAGATGGCGGGAAGCCGGAATGGACCAACAACATGCTGGTGAAGCACGGCGTCCGCTCCTGCCTCGAATACGCGAAAAGCTTCGACCTCAAGCGCGCACGGTCGCTGTCCAACCGGGATCTGGCTCCGCACCTGGAGTTCGTAGATCTTGGAGGACACGGTTATGCGAAGGTCCGATTGTCTGCCGCCGAGATGGGCACTGAGTTTGTCTGCATACCACGCCCAATTGTCCGCAGCGAAAGACCAGACGGCGGGCCCATCAGGTATCGGGTACTACACACAGCTGCACTGTGGAAGAGTGGAAAGCGTCCGCAGTTGAAGACATCGGTGCTCGAAGGCGACGTTGGACTGTCGATTTGATACGGACTCATCTCAAATGTGAAGGCTCTACGGGAGTCGAACCGGGAATAGTTCAACTCAGGACCTGCTTCAATAACATTCGCTCGTCTTCAGTAAGTTTTCGATTGAGTTGTTTGAATCGTTCGTCGAGTCGAAGCAGCGAGACTGCTTTCTCGTAGTCCGTCAGTTGACTAATCGTGTCGAGAGCCAGAGTGAAGAGTTTGGACGCTTTTGAATCATTCACGCGCGCAAGCCGGTAAGCGACCTCGATCAGCGACTCCGCCCTTTCCGATTTGGCCTGAATGATCTGGGCGCTCTCTGCGGCTTTGAGCAAGGTTTGCTGAGCCAACTCTGTTTGCGCGGAATCGGTCAGCACGTCAGTGACGCCGAGCCAATAAGATGTGAGTGAATGATTGTTTGTGATTGCTTCCGCTGCCTGAAACATTCCCGGTGAATTGCGGGTGCGAGCGCATTCATTGCCGACCAGTCCCAGTGCGAGGAAGTGCTGAGATTCGGAACTGAGTTTTCCGGCGACCTCAAGACTCTTTTCGAGTTGACCGAGTCTCGCAAAACCCACCGCCAATTCCGCCAGCAAACTATCTTTCACTAACATACCCTGCTGGCCATGAACCGGCTCTTCGAGAGCAAGCTCCAGTGCTTCAGACAACAAAGTTAACGCTTGATCGACCTGTCCCGCGCGAAAATATTCCATCGCCTCTTTTGTCGAGGCGTGCGCAAACTGAAACGGATCGTCGATCTGCTCCGCGGCGCGATCAGCCTGATCAAAGTGGCCCAGTCGCGCAAAGCTCTCGACAAGCTGCGTGAGTGCTTCGCCACGAGGAAAACTCGCGGACAGTCCTGACGACGGCATACCCTCGAAGTCGGCAGTGAGCGCAAGCGCATGGACAAGAGTTTCGAGCGCTTTGTCAGTGTCACCCATGTCCTCGTAAAGTGAAGCAACACCGATGAGCGTGTAGATCCGATTCTCCGAAAACTCTATTTCTTCTGCCGATTGAAGACACTGCGCCAGCAATTCCGCCGCTTCCGATTTGTAGTCACTGTGATAAGCGAGCACAGCTAGTTGGCCCAGCGTACTGGCGCGAAGATCGGGGGCCGTTATCGACGACGCCAGTTCTACCGCGCCCAGGGAGTAACTACCTTCAGCCAATGCTATGCGACGCAGAGCTGGATCTGCGTCATCGAGTTCGTCAGTGAGTTCGAGAGCCTGATCGAGGTCGCCGGCTTCAGCATACTTAACAGCAATCTCCTCGATTGCGAGACTGCGATTGCCGGGGTCGTCGATCAACTCCAGTGAAGCCTCAACATAGTCCAAAGTGCCGGTGGCAATCGATGCCGCGGCGATCTCGGAAAGCGTGTTGTCTCGCGTGAACGGATCCGAGATCGTCTCGGCCAGCTGAAGAGCCTCGTCAATGAGCGCGAGTTTGGCGTATCGCCCGGCGATGATTGATACCACTTCGGCCTTTGCGTCGCCGTGAAGTTTCTCGGCAATTCTCTCGGCCGCGTCCAAGAACTCGATGCTGACGTAATCGTCGCCGGAATCTGTTTCAGTAGACATACTTCATCTGGTTAGAAACCGTGCGCCTCCGTTATTGGCGATGGTCGTCTCTTCGTTTTGATTCATCAAGAAATAATGATAGCACCTCACCCTTCTCACTCATCGGGCGACGGCTTCGAGCGCAATCGTTTGATCTGTGAACGCCGCGCTTTTTCTTCAAGCGTGCGGTTTTTGGCGGTACGCGAGACCCGTGTGGGAACGCGCGGCGCGGGACGATAGTTCATCTGCGCAACCTTCCTCCGAAGCCGCTGTAGACAGAGCGCTTTATTCCGGTGTTGACTGCGCTCCTGTTGTGAAGTAACCACGACACCCGAGGGCAGGTGCCTCAGTCGAACCGCACTTTCCGTCTTGTTGACATGCTGTCCTCCGGGCCCACTTGAACGGAAGGTCTGGACCTCGCACTCACGCAGCAAGTCTTCGTCGGATTCAGGCAGTCTAATCATTAGGCCTCAATAGTTGTGATCGGCAACTACTCCTTTCATAATACCTGCGGGCTTTGTTCGTAACGAGGTTAATTTGAACGCTCCGCTTCCCTTCGTTGATGGAGTTGGACCAAGCTGCCAATGGCTTCCGGCAGGTCCATGGAAAACTGTCATCGACTTCTTCAAAGAACAATATCCGCACGTGCACGCTACGACTTGGAAGGCACGTATGGCGAAGGGTCAAGTGGTGGATGAAACCGGACGCCGGGTCGATGCAAACACTGCTTTTCGAGTCGGCGCTTGCATTTTCTATTATCGCGAGTTGGAGGATGAAAAAACCATACCCTTTAGGGAGCAGGTCCTCTATCAGGATGAACACATCCTGGTTGCAGACAAACCGCATTTCTTACCGGTGATTCCCGCGGGAAAATTTCTCCATGAAACGCTTCTGGTCAGACTGCGAAAACAACGAGGAGCGGAAGACCTGGCGCCCATCCATCGTCTCGATCGGGAAACTGCCGGAGTGATATTGTTTTCCCTCAATCGGAAAACAAGGGGCCACTACACCTCACTATTTCGGAATCGCAGGGTGCAAAAGGTATATGAGGCTCTGGCCCCAAGTGTGGATGAGCTGAACCTCCCCAGGATTCGGCGCAGTAGGGTAGTTCCGGGAGAACCATTTTTTCGCATGAAGGAGGTACCGGGCGAGGCAAACTCAGAGACCCACATCAGTGTTATCAAGAATCTTGGAAGCCTCAGTCTATATCAGTTGCTACCCATCACCGGCAGGAAACATCAGCTTCGTCTCCACCTTGCGGCCTTAGGAATTCCGGTCGTCAATGACAAACTCTATCCCGTCTTGGCTGCTTCAGAGATGCATGATTTTTCCAGGCCGCTGAAGCTGCTGGCGAAATCGATTTCGTTTCGGGATCCGTTAAGCGGACGGGAACACCATTTTGAAAGTGGCACAACACTATGAGCACACCTCTTAACATGCATGCGGCGCGTATGGCACTCAATCGCGACCCGGAACTTCGTCAGTGGGTAGAACAATGGTTAAAGAGTAAAGAGCGAACCGTAACTACTAACATGACGGATGAGGAGTTTGAAAAACACTGGCTGTACGTTCGGCCTGAGAGAATGCACGAGGGCGCTCTGGAGGGAATGAGCGCATACCAACAGGACCACGCAGGTTAGTTCGTCCTCACCTCGATGCCTTAACCATTCATGATCTTCCGATAGGCCACGAACAGATCGGTGAGGCGATCAGCGGAGGCAGGATCACTCCGAGCAAGCAAAGTGATAAGCTCGTCGCGACTTACAAACAACTGGTGCAACTGTTCTCCCTGAGCCCGTGTGTAACTCGAAGAGTCGCCTTTGGCAACTTCTGTTTGCAGGGTCGTGAAGAACTGACTGACCGCCTGACGGGCCGGCTCGTATTCGCCTCGACGCGCGTCAATTACCGCCGAGGCAAGATCATTCTGTATCCTCGCAGCGATTAACTGCCGTTCAATCTGGGCCAGACGATTGTTGGCCTCACGAGCTTTGACCCACATTGGCACGAAACCCAGCAAGAACACGATCAGCAATATGCCGGCATAAATCAAAATGCGCTGCATTACTCGAGTCGACTTGACCGGTTTGGGTTGTAGATCCTCACTCATAATGTCCACCTACTCTTCCAACTCACTAACGTTAATACGCCGCGCTTTGACAATTTCCCTTGAGGCAAATACATCGGGTTGCGCGAGAGTCACGCACTACTCCATTGGCCGTCCATTAACCGTCCAATAACGATCCCTAGAGTACCTTTGATTAGCTTATAGTGCCATCCATACCGCAGGTTTCTTTGAACCCCTATAGACCGCTTCGCTTTCACGCGGCGACACGGGTTCGATTCCCGTACGGGACGCCACATTGCCGTTACAATGCCTTAAAATGGATCAAAACTCGAAATAAGTCGAAAGCCATCCATAAATCGCAAGGCCGGCGATGGGCCACACGCTGAACACGATGAAACTAAGAATCGCCATAGCGGAGTTGACCATGCGATAGAGGCCGCCGCGGTAATAAGAGCCGACTATGGTCCACCTTGGTTCAGCAGCGACCGATTTTTATCTCCCACCGATGAACATCTGCTTCGGAATGAAAAGAACGTGACCGGAGGGTTCGTTGAAAGTTACCCCGCCGTCAGACCATTCCACGGTGGACCGTTTTATATGCGACTCTAAATCCTCATAACCAGGATGAAATGAGAATTCTACATAGTGCCCGTACCCTGGGCTTCCGCTTTCTCGCCCGACAAAAATGAAATAGTGCCGCTCCCAGCCTGGCAGGAAGAAACTCCAATCAATGTTCCCCTCAACAACCGACAAGTAATACGGGTCGCCAGACTTGTACTGCACGGGTGCAACCTGCTTCCATTCGGCGATGACTCTGTTCGATGTTCGATGCAGCGCGAAGTTGAGAACCAGGGCTAAGCCCAGGGAGGTCAGGACCAAGAACAAAATTTTTAGAGTTCGTCCCATACGTTGATCGGAAAAACCATAAACCGTTGATAGACATTCATCGATGCTGGAGCAGTCTAGCCCTACTGTCTAAGGATGTTCGTCCGATCTCTGGTTCGGCCGGATCGTGAGTTCCAATCAAGTGCGGGATACTATCATAAGGGCAGAGAGTACCGCTTCAGCAATCTTCCTGGCCATCATGCTTGTTTTGACGCACAGTTTCCATTTGTTTCAGCCATTCAATAACGCGGTTCCAAATCGGAATGCTTTGGGACGCCAAGTTCAGAACGCGCCATTTTTCGCGTGACAGGCCTCGATCTGTAGGGCAGTATTACTTCACTGCGAAAATCAAACCCCGGTTGGAGGAGAAGGTGGCTTGAGGCAATCAAATGTCAGGACGAAGCAGTTATTCACGCAGTTATCTACTTCTAGTTTAGTGGTTGCTGCACTTGCGTTCATCTGTGTGATCGTCACGCCGGCCCAGGCGCAGAACGATAAGATGACGCCCATCGCTACACCTTCGCAGCCCAATGCAATCGAAATCGGGACTGGTCCACTGCCCGGTGCGAAGAACCCGGAGTCATGGCATACCCAGTACGGCAGTCGGTTTGCGCGCAACGTAACGATTGCGACGTTGACACCCTTTCTGCCGGATCCAGCAAAGGCAAGCGGCGCGGCAGTCATCGTCGCGCCCGGTGGCGGTTTTCGCACCTTGTCCATGGAAAATGAAGGCTGGAATGTCGCGCGCGCATTGGCGGAAAAGGGTGTGGCCGCGTTCGTCCTTAAGTATCGCTTGAATCAGACCCCGGCTGACATGGCGGGGTTCGAGCAGTCGATGCGGGAAATGTTTTCGGGAACGGCGCGACCGCCGCGGCCCGACCCTGAGAAGGCGATGATCGGTCTCGCGCCACAGATCGCCGATGCCCGCGCTGCGTTTGCTCTGATCCGGAAGCGTTCTGCCGAGTGGCACGTCGATCCTCACCGGATCGGCATGGTTGGCTTTTCCGCCGGCGCGATGCTAACAATGGCGACCACGCTCGCCGGCGAGGATGCGAAGCCCGCCTTCATCGGCAACATCTACGGTCCTCTCGGGCCGCTGACAGTTCCGTCCGACGCGCCGCCTCTCTTCATCGCACTTGCTGCCGACGATCCTTTCTTCGCGAACGGTGGCTATGGCCTCATCGATAGCTGGAGGGCAGCGAAGCACCCCGTAGAATTCCATCTTTATGAACAGGGTGGCCATGGCTTCGGGATGTATCCGAAGGAAACGACAAGCACGGGGTGGTTCGAAGCCTTTGTGCGCTGGATCGGAATGCACGGAATGCTAAAGCCGGGAGTGAATCGATCTTAGGTTCCAATCCATTTTGGGAGAAAACATCGCTCCTCTAGATTACGAGTTTCGAGACCCATCACGTTGCGTCTTGCCGCACAGTTTCCATTTCCTTTAACCAGACTACAACCCGGTTCCAACTCGGAATGCTTTGGGACGCCAAGTAATCCCTGCTTAACGTTTCATCGCGTAGCATCGGTCGAAGCCGAAGTTTTTATATAAGTGTTAAAATCCGTAGCAATGAGTTCCGAACTGCTAAATCGGATCACCTTTCGCGGGATGCGAATCCGCGTGAAAGACATTCTCGATATGCTCGCCGGCGGTGCTTCGGAAGAAGAGATACTCTCTGATTTTCCGTACCTTGAACCTGACGATATTCGGGCGTATCTCGAATACGCCGCCGCCCAGATCGATCACGCGGTGGTCATGATCTCCTAGTGAATTTCCTGGTCGATGCTCAGCTTTCACGCGGCGACACGGATCCGATGACGACATTAACCGTCGACCTCACGGTTCAGTCTAATTGAGCAGAAAACTCACTGTCACTTGCGCCCCAATCTTGATTGCACCAGGTGCAAATGTCACCAAACTCTCGGTGAAAACCCCTCCCGTTGCTATCGTATTGGAATTTGAGGAATAGTTGTTGGGAAACGTCGGACCGCCAACGGTTCCTTCCGAGACTTTGATGGCCCGCCCAATAGTCTGATTAACAGCGGCGGCCATTGCCGACGCTTTTTCTTTAGCCGCCTTCATCGCCATCTCCCGCGCCTTATCCTTGTTTTCACGTAATTTGGACGTCTCAAAGGTGACGCTGTTGACGGCGCTCACTCCCGTCTGCAATACCGCAGCAAAAAACTCTTCAAAGCGAGAGAGATCTGTCAATCTCACGCTGACCGTCTTAGACACTTCATAGCCTCTAAAAACTCGCTTGCCGATTTCATCTCCATCATCACTGAAGACCCTTGTTTTGGCATCTCGAATGGACTCATATTTCATGTCAACCGTAATTTGCGAGGTCTGCACGTTCTGTGGTGAGATTGAGAAGCGACGACCCAGTTCAAGAAGTTTTCCCACACTTTCATCATTCAAACGCTTGGCAGCTTGTAAGTCTTTATTGGTTTTGGTGACATCGATTGAAAACAGGGCTTCGTCGGGAGCAACCTGGACCTCAGCCGTTCCTGTTACCGTGATCAGCGGCAGCTTATCAATCTCCTGTGCAGACGAGGAAGAAACCAGACACAGCAGTATTACAATCAAGATCGTTGATCGCTTCATTAGCAAACCCTCTACTTTCGAATACAGGTTTAGTCACTTGATGGACTATTAATAACATTTGAGCGTTCCAAGTCGGAATGCTTTGGATGCCAACTCAACCGCCGATCAGATATGTGATTCAAGAATT
>JBKPPU010000083.1:0-8008 GCA_046733695.1 Acidobacteriota bacterium | reverse complement strand
CTCCGTGGCCGCCCGGCGTCGAATTGATCTCTTTGTAAAACGCCTGATCGATTGTGTTACAAAAGATCGAGTTCCGCGCCGGGCGGCCACGGAGGGCCGCCCCAACAGTACGTTCTACAGCTCGAGTTTTTTGTTCTCGCCCATGTCGGGTTGTTTTCCCGTCACCAGTGACGACACAAAACTCAACGCATAACCGATCGTGCTCGAAGGGCTGTCCCAGTACTCAGCCTTCTCGAGACTAACTCTCAACAACGCAATTTCCGGATCATCCTTCCCTTTCGGAAACCACATCTTAAACTCCGGCCTCCACAACTCTTCAATCTTCTTTCGATCTCGGACCAGCTCCCCGCTTCCACTAACTGACACATAACGTTGATTGTCAGGATCCGCAAAACTGACGTTCACCTTCGGCAGTCTTGCGATCTCACTCACTTTGTGAGACGACGAATTAGTGAAGAACCAGATGTCTCCCTTCTCGTCGATATCACCGTTTGACGACATGGGCCGGCTGTGTAAGTCGCCGCCTTCATCAACGGTAGTCAACATACAAAAGTCAATATCCTTGACCAGCTGCCGAAGCTTCTGCAGATCTTCTTCTCGTGTTTGTGCTGCTGCTCCCATTGCCACACTCCCTGTTTGAAATATTCTCGGAGTCTGGCTGGACAACATCACAGATCGATGTCAGTGCTTCAGACTTTTTGTGCTATGACACGCCTGAGATGTAAAGCTATTGAGTCTTTGGTAGCTGCACCCGATTCTTCATCACGATTCCGAACTGATCCTCCAGAACACGGTCGTATTCTTCTCGACTCGCCAGCAGTTGCTCGTGACGCTCTCGCTGTGGACCAGAGGTGGTGACGAGGCGCATCTCGCTGAGGGTGATTCGTCCGTCTTCAGTGACGCGAGAGCAAATCACATTTTGTGTGAAGTGTGATGCGGGCGAGGTTTGGTGAAAGCGACACATCTCTTCGTAATCAGGAAAGCCGAATGATTCGCGTGTAAAGCGATATTGCGGCTGCCAGTCCTCGCCGTCGTTTTGGCGAAGCAGAATCAGGTAATCGCCGTCCTCGTCAATGCGGAATGATTGTGTTCCCTGAACCTGTACCTCACGCGAATCGAGTAGCAGCGGTTCGAGAAAAGAGTCACCGAACCCTACATCCACGAGCCAACGCTCGGCGAGGGTCACGCATAACGCCATGTGATCGAAGACCGGCCCGAACCCGCCCTGACGGTTCGCAACACCCGCCGCGAGCATCTCAACCTGAAATCCGAGCGCGCGCAGCAGTCCGGCAAACGAGCCATTACATTCGTAACAAAAGCCGCCGCGTCTTTGCTCGACGATCTTTTTGTACAGCGCCTCTCCTTTAAGAACGATAGGCTCGCCGGCGTGAATACTCAGGTTCTCGAAAGGCACAGTTTTCAAATGCGCTACCTGGAGATCACGCAAGCTTTGCGCGTTCGGTTCGATTGAGCCGGTGTAGTTAATCCGTCTTAAATACGCCTCGACATTCATAGCCACAAAAAAGCACAAAAGGCACAAGAAGTTCAAACGAAGAAGCTATGCTTTGACAATCTAGGTATCGATTCGTATGATGCCTACCGATTCTAGGTATGAGGAGATCTACGTGGCGAAGAATAAGGCCGACCTGTTACAGGGAACTCTCGACATGCTGATTCTCAAGGCGCTCTCGCTCGGGGAACTGCACGGTTACGGCATTATTCAACGTATTCGCCAGCTCTCCGACGAAATGTTGAATGTCGAGCAAGGATCTTTGTATCCCGCACTCTATCGCATCGAACAAAAAGGCTGGGTCTCGGCGCGTTGGGATGTACACGAAACCGGGCGCGAAGCGAAGTTCTACAAACTCACACGCGCCGGACGAAAACAGCTCGAGACTGAAGAAGCAAGCTGGGATCGACTGGTGCTGGCAATCGCCAAAGTCAGGCAAGCTACATAAGGGATTTAAGAAATGAAGTTGTTCAACATAGTTCGCGATCGGATTCGAGCGCTGCGGCAACGCGAAACAGTCATTAACGACATCGACCGTGAGATGCGTCTTCATCTCGAGTTGCAGGTGGAAGCAAACATCAAGGCCGGCATGTCTCTCCAGGAAGCACGGGAAAAAGCAATGCGCAGTTTTGGAAACGTCAACAGAGCTGTTGACGCCGCTTATGACGTGAAAGGTGGCGGTCTCTTCGAAACTATTTCGCAGGACATTCGCTACGGTGTTCGCATGCTGGCGAAGCACAAAGCATTTACCGCCGTCGCGGTTGTGACACTCGCACTCGGTATCGGCGCCAACACCGCAATCTTCTCTGTCGTCAATGAACTGTTGCTTCGCCCACTGCCCTACCGCGGCGCACAACCGCGCCAGGTGTTGCTGCTCATTTTACGACAGGGACTGCTGTTGACTGTCGCCGGCCTCGTGCTTGGACTGGCAGCAGCGTTTGCATTGACGCGTCTATTGTCAGGACTGCTGTTTGGGGTTGAAGCAGTCGACGTCCCGACGTTTACATCGATCTCGTTACTACTGGTCGTGGTTTCTTTGTTGGCGTGTTATCTCCCGGCAAGACGTGCGATGCGTATAGATCCATTGCGTGCGTTGAGATACGAGTGATCCTTAGACAGGATGAACAAGATTTTCAGATTACACGATGAAATCCTGCTAATCCCCGAAAAATCTTGTTCATCCTGTCCAAAATCCTGTTACGCTTTGGCCCCGGATGGCTAAGCCGGAACAGATTAGCGATTGGGGCCGGACGCCGGGATCGAAGCTCGGCTGGCTGATCGTCGGGCGACTCGTCACAGCCCTCCTGCTAAGCGTCATCGGAACACTTTGGATCGAGTCAGGAGATCCGGCCCAGTCAATCAATAAGAGCCTCGGTCTTCTCACGATCGTCGCAGTCCTTACGATTCTCTATGCCCTCATCTTTCGCCTCTCGAAAAACATTCTCTTTCAAGCGCGCTTCCAGCTCACTGTAGACGTATTGATCGTCACTTGGCTGGTTTGGAATTCCAGCACTGTTCAATCGCCTTACGTCGCACTGTACATCGTCATCATTGCGGTCTCCAGTCTCTTTCTTGGACCACGCGAAGCGATTGTGACGTCTGTCGGCTGCGCGGTGGCATTCACCGCGTGCGCACTCCAGATCACGGGTTTTGGCTCGCAGACCGATCCATCAAAACTGGTTGGCGGCTCGCTGTCGCAGACGATTCAATGGGTGGGCCTGTTTGATGTCGCATTCTTTGTCGTGGGCCTGCTCTCTGCACGACTTGCCGAGCGCCAATCGCGTTCGGATGTTCGTCTGGCCGCAGCAACGCAGTCGCTCGCAAACCTGCGTGCTTTACACGAACGCATCGTCGCGTCTATCCGCTCCGGCCTGGTCACGACTGACCTCGACGGACGCATCTTTACGTTCAACGTCGCCGCGCACGAGATAACGGGGTACCAGGAAGACGTCATCCGCGGCAAAGATGCATCCATCCTCTTCAGCGAGATGAAAGAGCATATTGCAGTGACTCTCAGTGCTCTCGAAAAGGGCGATAACAGTCCACGATTTGAAACGAACTGTTTGACCGCTGAAGGAATGCGTCTGCGTCTTGGTTACAGCATCGCACCATTGTCTTCGGAGGCGGGCGAGACGACCGGCATGGTCATCACGTTTCAGGATCTGACCCAGGTCCGTAGTTTGGAAGAAACGTCGCGGCGACAGGATCGACTCGCCGCCATCGGTCGCATGGCCGCTTCGATCGCTCACGAGATTCGCAACCCACTCGCGGCGATGCGTGGCTCGATCCAGATGCTGCATGCTGAAGTCGATCGTGATTCATCGCAAGCACAACTGATGGAGATCATCCTGCGTGAGTCGGATCGATTAAATCGGATCATTACCGATTTTCTAAGTTACGCCCGGCCACGCACCTTGATTCAGGCGCGTGTGGACGTAGGCGACCTGATGCACCAGACATTTGCCCTCATGCGACACAGTCCGGAAATCAACTCCGATCAAAGTATCGTCGAGGAATTGCCGGACGAACCACTTTTCGCGGAAGCTGATGAAGGCCAGTTAAAACAGGTGTTTTGGAATCTCGCGCGAAATGCTCTCCAGGCGATGCCGCAGGGCGGAACCCTGCGCGCGACCATGGAAAAAAATTCCAACAACCGCTTGCGGATTTCCTTTGCAGACTCGGGCCGCGGCATGTCGCCCGATCAAGTTGACCAGCTCTTTGAGCCGTTCTCTTCAACAACTGGAGGAACTGGTCTCGGACTGTCAATTGTTTATCAAATCATTCGCGATCATGGTGGTACAATCAACGTCCGCAGTCTCGTGGGACAGGGAACGACGATTACAGTTGAATTACCATTAGTTGTGAAAAACGGGGATATAGCTTCGGAATGATTGCCGATTGGAATTGAATTCATGGCCAAACTTCTGATCGTTGACGACGAACTTGGAATGCGGCAGTTTCTGACGCACTTATTCCAGCGCGAAGGCCACATTGTGAGCGTCGCGGAAAATGGTCGTGCGGCCCTCGAACAAATACGCCAGCAGCCGCCGGATGTGATCATCTCCGACATCAGGATGCCCGACATGGGTGGCGTCGATCTGTTGCGCGCCGCGCGCGAATTACTTCCCGAAGTGGAAGTGGTCATGATGACGGCGTTTGCAAACGTCGACACTGCTCGTGAGGCATTTCTCCTCGGTGCTTACGATTTCGTTCAGAAGCCGTTCGACAACGATTTGCTGAAAGAAACGGTTGCGCGCGCTCTAAACAAGATCTCGCTGGTTAAAGAAAAAGAGGCACTCCTCGAAGAGAACAAGGCACTCATTCAGGGTCAACGCACACGCGGCAAGCTTGGCAATATCATCGGACGAAGCGGACGGATGCAGGCGCTTTATCAGATGGTCGAGACAGTGGCGCAGGTGCAGTCGACGGTTCTGGTGACGGGCGAGTCCGGCACGGGAAAGGAGCTCGTTGCGCGCGCGATCCACGATTTGAGTCCGCGAGCCGAGAAGCCGTTTGTTTCAGTTAACTGCGGCGCCTTTACCGAGACGCTGCTCGAATCAGAGTTGTTTGGTTACGTGAAAGGCTCGTTCACAGGCGCCAGTGCCAATCGAAAGGGACTCTTCGAGGCAGCGAACAGCGGTACGATTTTCCTCGACGAGATCGGCGAGATGTCGCCCGCAATGCAGGTCAAACTTCTGCGTGTGCTGCAGGAACGTAAAGTGAGACCCGTGGGCGCCACTGAAGAGACTATCGTCGACACACGCGTGATCGCCGCGACTAATCGAGACCTCGCCGGCATGGTTTCGGCAAACACGTTTCGCGAGGATCTCTATTACCGAATCTCCGTGATTCCGATCGAGTTGCCGCCGTTACGGGAACGCGCGGAAGACATCTCCGAACTTGCCAGTTACTTCGTGGAAAAGTTTTGTGCACCGACCGGGCGTTCACTGACGATTAGCGAGAATGCGCTGCGTCTGCTCGAGCGATACTCGTGGCCGGGCAATGTCCGTGAGCTGGAGCACACGATTGAGAGAGCAGTCGCGCTCGAACGCACGGGCTCAATCGAGCCCGAACGCCTGCCCGAGAAGATCACAAATTACAATCCTTATCGCGTCGCTGAATCAATGGAATTTCCGGAAGAGGGTATCAATCTCACTGCTCATCTGGACCAACTCGAAAAAACCTACGTCCTCGAGGCGCTTCGCCGCACCTCAGGCAATCAGACGAATGCCGCTGAGCTCTTACGACTATCAGTGCGCTCGCTGCGCCACCTGCTCGACAAACATGGCGCTCGTGGTCTAACCGCACAGATGCGTGACGAGCGTCGTGGCCCAGACTCCACACCTCGACGTCGCTCCACCGACCCCGCCCCACGCCGCCGCGAGGAAGACACCGGCGAATTCGCCGCCGGCGCGGGCGACAGTAACTAGCCACAAAAAGGCACATAAAGCATATAAAGATCTCTCTTGTGCTTTATGTGCCTTTTTGTGGCATTCACTCCGTGCCACAAATTGTCACGCACTCCGCGCCGGGTGGCCCACCTATCAAAATTTCGATCAAAAAAGATCGAAATTTCTTCATTTCAGGCAAAAAGCCCATTGGCACAACGGTTGTTTAGGAGACCATCGACACTTCGCGCTCTGCGCGGCTCACAAGGGAACGAAAGCCGGTGGCGCGAGCAAAATTTGAACCCCTATATCTTTTAAGGAGCACGAAAATTAGCATGAACACCAAACGCCAAGAAGGCTTTTCGTTAATCGAACTTCTCATCGTCGTCGCGATTATCGGCATTATCGCCGCGATCGCTATCCCCAACCTCCTCGCTTCACGTCGCGCCGCTAACGAAGGCTCAGCCATCGCTACCATGCGCGTTATCTTCAGTTCGGAAGCCACCTACCAGGCAACCGCCGGCGCCGGCGATTACGGCGCACTCAGTGACCTCAAAGATCAAGGTCTGGTCGATGCCGTAGTCGCTGCTAGCGCTACCACGGCAAAGAGCGGTTACGAATTCTCAGCGGCAAGCGTTACCGCCCCTAGCGTTCCGGCTTTCGATGCTGGCGCCGAACCAGCAATTCACACGACTGGTCACCCTGTAACCGGAACCGGTTCACGAAGTTTCTACACGAATGAATCCGGAATCATGTATTACAACACGACGGCAACCGCGCCAGCTTGTACGGCTGACGATGCTCGTACAGTAACCCAAACTAATGGCGGTATCCTCAACTAATCCGTCCTCGCAATCTCACAAAGTGCGGAGGCGGGGACACACTCGCCTCCGCAACTTTTTTAGAGTCTCACACGACTCACCACTTAGACACTTACGCGGAGTACCGCGACTATGAGATCCCACACATCAAACAAAGGTTTTTCGCTGATCGAACTTCTGATTGTTGTTGCCATCGTCGGCATCATCTCAGCGATCGCAGTCCCAAACCTATTATCCTCGAGACGGGCCGCAAATGAAGCTTCCGCCTTATCTACAATGCGGATCATCGGCAGCGGCGAAGCCACCTATCGAGCGACTGCGGGCGGCGGCATCTACGGCGACCTCGCGGCGCTGGCAGCCCTGAACCTCGTGGATGCCAACGTCGGCGCAGCAACTATTGCCGGACCTGGTACGCCAAAGAGTGGTTTCCTATTTTCGACGGCAAATGTCGCCGGCGCCGGAGTTCCTGCGTTCGACGCAAAAGCTCAACCTTCAGTACACCAATCAGCCAGCGTTATCACGGCTACTGGATCGCGGAGCTTCTATGTTAACGAAGCAGGCGTCATGTACTTCAACGTAACCGATACCGCGCCCACCGCTGATGCCAACCGTACTGTCTCAGGGGGTACTGAACTCAATTAGATGGGCTAAAGATCCCCCTTCCAGAACCACATGAATTTGAGTTAGATTGTGTTGCCCTCATTAGCTTTATGGATGCACAACTGAGAACCTTGGACACGGCTGAAGCAACTACTCATTACGAAAAATCAAAATCGGGCGGTTCCGGCAGCCTCTGGCGCATGTCGGCAATCGCCCGCAATGCTTTTCGCGAGGCTGTACGCGATCGCGTGCTTTACAACCTCGTGTTGTTTGTTCTGCTGCTGACTGCGGCTTCGATCTTTATCGGCGAATTGTCAGGCGGTCAGGAACGCAAAGTGATTGTCGATCTGGGTTTGAGCGCGATGCTGCTCTTTGGCATGTTCATCGCTATCTTTGTCGGCGTCGGGCTTGTTTACAAAGAGATCGAACGAAGAACAATCTACGCCGTTTTTTCAAAGCCTGTCGGACGCGGCGAGTTTTTGATCGGCAAGTATCTTGGTCTTTGTCTCACGCTGCTGGTGAACGTGCTGGTGATGGGAATCGGCGTCTCAGTCGCGCTGCTTTACATCAGTCGTGGTTGGGATCCGTTGATTCCTACAATCTGGCCCGCGGTGCTTTTAATCTACCTGGAGTTGATGCTGTTGACTGCGGTGGCCTTGCTTTTCTCCTCATTTTCATCCCCCGCGCTC
>JBKPPU010000082.1:0-3791 GCA_046733695.1 Acidobacteriota bacterium | reverse complement strand
GAGTGAACCTGCATCGCGGTATGAAGCTGCTGCGTGAGCAGCTCGGATTTATGGAGGGCTTATGAAAGACGATTATTTGTGGGACAAGACGGGCGAGCCCGATCCGCAGATTCAACAACTGGAAGAGATCCTCGGCAGTCTCCGATACCAGCCGAAGCCGTTGGAGATTCCGGAAGGTCTACCAGTGCCGCGGCGAAGAAACTACTTTTCGCTCGCCATCGCCGCAGCATTGTTGGTAGCGATACTTGCCGGAGGTATCTGGCTCAGCACGCGCTCACGTAACGAGGCGCCACAACGCCAGGCGGGAGTTACAGCACCAGCGCCTGCGCCGGTTGAAGAAAAGTCGCCACTACCGGCTGAACCCAAAACTCCAGAGCGGAAACCTGATTCTCGAAGAGACGTCATAGCTGTCAACAGACATCGGCCAAAGGTCGCAACACCGTTTCTTTCAAAACAAGAGCGCGAGGAAGCAGTCATAGCTAAAGAACAAGTGATGCTTGCCCTGCGACTCACTACTGAAAAGTTGAGCCTGGTCCATAAGAAGACTCAAAACACAAATCCTGCGAACCAAATCAGGAATCAACACCGCGTAGGATGAACGGAGCAATCATGAAATCAACCTTTAAGACATCACTTATTTCCCTGCTGCTAATCATTACGACAGCGTTGGTAGCGAAAGCTCAGGACACACGAATCCAGATGGGCAGCCTCGATCATCTCGCTACGAAAGCGAGCCAGACAGTCGACGTCAACCTCGACGAACGACTGATGAAGCTGGCTGCCAGGATCTTCTCAGACAAAGATGACGACGAGCGCGAGATAAAAAAGCTGATCGAAGGGCTGAAAGGCATCTACGTCAAGAGCTTCGAGTTTGAGACTGAAGGACAGTTTGCCGCCGCCGATCTGGAACCGATTCGTACACAGCTTCGCGGAGCCGGATGGACGCGCATGGTTAATGTCGTCAGCAAGAAGGAAGGAAATCTCGAAGTCTACCTACAGTTCGCCGGCGAAATGATCAATGGACTGGCGGTGCTTCACACCGACGACAAAGAGCTCACCGTTGTGAACATTGTCGGACCAGTTAATCTTGACAAACTCGCGCAGCTCGAAGGACAGATGGGTATTCCTGACCTGGGAATCGAGACGCCAAAGCCGAAGAAGAAAACCAACGAACAGTGAGGTGAGCGATGAAAACGTTTGCTACCAAAATCTTCATCGCCGTCCTCGTCACGGGCTTCATTTCTGTGCCCGTCGTGCATGCGAAAGGTGACGACTTCAATTCAGTCGTGAAGATGATTGAAGAGTTTTACAACGTGAAGCACGAGGGGATTCCGTTTCTCGCCAAAGCCGGAATGAAGGTGGCCAGCACCGCTGCGCGCATCAAAGGCGGCACAGCGAGGCGTCTGGCAGAAGCGGGCAGCATCAAGCTGGCGGTGTTTGAAGACCAGAAATTCAACGGCGATTTCGCGAAATTCCGTAGCTCATTGAACCAGGCGCTGAAAGTCACCTGGATGCCTTTGATTCAAACGATCTCCGCTGCCGGCGAAGAACAGACTTACATTTTTCTTCGAGACAACGGCGACAAAACCAACGTCCTCGTGATCTCAATTGACGAACGCGATGCGACCGTGGTCCAGGTAACTCTCTCTGCAAAGAATCTCGCTCTCCTCTTGAAAGATCCGGAAGGCACAGCCAAGTCCATTACCGAAGAAGCAACTCTCATCGATCAGGAGTAGATCATGCACAGAATCCTTTTACTACTTGTCATCCTCGCCGCCCTCGCGTCTTTCCCTGTTCGCGCACAGGAAGTCGAAGACACGATCAAGATCAAAACACGCGTCGTGTTTCTGGATGCGCTCGTGAAAGACAAGAGGACCAACCTCCCGATTTCCGATCTCACCACCAGTAACTTTGAAGTCTTCGACAATGGCAAGACGCGCAACATCACTTACTTCACGCGCGAAGGACAGGCACGCAAACCGCTCGCACTGATTCTGATTCTGGATCTGCGGGAAGATGGTGCAGGCAGGTTCATGAAGCGGCCGGAAATTCTCAAATCGATGGAAGACGAGTTGGCCAAACTGCCGCCGGGCGATGAAGTCGCGATCATGGCAATGGACATGAATGAAGACGAAGAGAGGTTCTGGTTGACTGAGTTCACCAACGATCGCACGAAGATCGCGGCGGCGCTGGCGCGCGTGCCGGCGCTGAGTGTTTCGCATGAAGGGGAGTCACGCGAAGGAGCTGTTCAGGTTAAAGAGAAGACTCAGGACACTGCCACAACACCGTCTGAAGGTAAACCGGATGACATCATCGAAACCGAGACCATCAAGGGGAAGAATGGCGCAACCATAATCCGGAAGACGCACCGTGATGGCAGCGTTAATGTGACGCGCACGAACAAGGATGGGAAGATGACGATCGAGTTGGGCGACGTCTACGACATGGCCGCGGCGGTGAAAGATGCGACGCGAAAGGCTATCGAGACCAGACCAAACTCACAGGTGTCGCTCGTGTGGGTGTCGGACGGCATCGCGCCAATTTTCTTTGAAGATCGTGACGCGACGGAACAGATCCTGATCCGCGACAATGTGATTTTCAACTCGTTGACAGTCGATATGCGCACGTTGTTCAAGTTCCTCGTCCCGATGGCTAAGCCGATCACCAGTTGGATGGGGCTGAGTTTGTATGGAAGTGCCAAATATCTCGCGCAGCGATCCGGTGGCGAGGCAGTCAAGGTTGGACGTGCGAAAGACTACGGTGCAGGGTTGTCGAGAATCATCGGGAACTTGACCGCACGCTACAGTCTCGGGTTTGCGTTGGCTGAAGACGAAGTCGACGACGGCCGTATGCACAATCTCGAGGTTCGTGTGAAAGCGCAAGATGAAAAAGGTAAGACTAGAAAACTGCAGGTGAGCTCACGGCAGGGTTATTACATGCCGAAGGAAGCTGCTGCGAAGGCCCAGTGAGAACACAGATAACACGGATTAAATCGGGATTTAAAATCCGTGTTATCTGTGGCTAACTGATCGTGTCACCACGCTTCGCATCGAGGATTCGCGCTGCTGACCCACCATTCACTGAAATCTCGAGAAAGCCAGCACTCCCCCAGATAGCAAAGAGCTCTCCCGCTGACGCTTCGCCGTAGAAGTTTCGGAACGTTCTTATCGTCTTTCCGTTAATCGACAAGCTCCTCCCCTGAAACGTCTCACGCCTGATGTTCGTCACACAATTCCCAAAGCGATCGATGTGAATGATCCGCAGCGGTGTTTCAAGCGAAGGAAGCCGAACCTCATCATTGATCTCCGGCCCAAACTCTTCCGGCGCCACACCCGTCGAAAGTGCTGCCGCTACCGGCGCGAAGATATCGCGACCGTGGAACGTCGAACTCGGATTAGGTCGAAAGTATTTTTCGGCGGTTACGTGAAATGTTCGATGTGCGGAGATGTAACTGAAGATCCCGTTATCCGGACCAACAAAGAACTGGTCGTTTGCAGTGACGATGATCGGCCGTCGCGCTGAGCCAACTCCCGGATCGACAACCGCAACGTGAATCGTCCCACGAGGAAATGTCTTGTACGCTGCGAGCAGTATAAACGCACCGGCTTCAATATCCTGCGCCGGAATCTCATGCGTGATGTCAACGATCGGGACGTTCGGATTTACTGACAGAATCGCGCCTTTAACAGCGCCCACGAAATAATCCGCCGTCCCGAAATCAGTGAGCAAAGTAAGAGGCGGCGTCACAGAACGCTCGTGTCAGCCGACGTGCGAATCTTCACGGTTTGGCC
>JBKPPU010000081.1:0-56851 GCA_046733695.1 Acidobacteriota bacterium | reverse complement strand
CGAACCGTGAACCGGTTCATAGAGCCCGACTTCTCCGCCGATTGTTGCTGACGCCAGCATTCCCAACGAGCCACTGATCACCGCGGCTTCGTCGGAAAGAATATCGCCAAAAAGATTCTCGGTTAACAACACGTCAAAGCGACGCGGATTCGCGATCAAGTGCATCGCGCAAGCATCGACGTAGAGATGTTCGAGGATAACCTCCGGATAATCCTGCGCCACGCGGATCACCGTCTGACGCCAGAGCTGCGACGTCTCGAGCACATTGGCTTTATCGACAGACGTCACTTTGCCGCGGCGCTTGCGAGCGGCTTCAAAAGCTACCCGTGCGACACGCTCAATCTCCTCGACTGAATAACGCATCGTGTTGCGTCCAACTGTGATTCCGTTGCTCGAATCGATTCCGCGCGGCTCGCCGAAGTAGAGGCCGCCGAGCAATTCGCGCACGATGAGAATGTCTGTCCCGCGTGCGACTTCAGGGCGCACCGGAGAACACGCAGCAATCGATGGATACGATTTTGCGGGACGGAGATTCGCGTACCCGCCAAGCGCGCTACGCAACAACAGAAGCCCAGCTTCAGGCCGTTGATTCGGCGGCAGCGGATCGAATTCCGGCGCTCCTACCGCACCCAGCAAGACAGCGTCAGACGCGAGACACGCATCGAGCGTAACTCGCGGCAAAGGCGAACCGAACTTCTTTATCGCAACGCCGCCAACAACGTGCTCTTCGAAATCAAATCGAAACCCGTGAATGGACGCAATTGTTTGCAGTACGGTGATTGCTTCTTTTGTTACTTCGGGTCCAATCCCATCACCCGGGAGTGTCGTGATCTTAACTCGCATATCTTGTAAATCCTGAAAAAATCCTGTCAGTCCTGTCTAAAAGCTCTTTAAGCCGCCGCGCCAATAGCTTTATCGGCGAGCAGCGAAATCAAATCCTGGTCGTAGATGCGCTTCTTTTTGTCCGCAAGATCAGTAAAACCTCTGTACGCTTCTTCGAGCTCTGCGCTGGTAATGACATAACCCAGTTCTGAATAACGTAGCGCGAGTGCGTGACGCCCTGAGTGCTTGCCCAGCACAAGCGAATTTGTCGGTACGCCAACTGACTCCGGCGTCATGATCTCGTAGCAAAGCGGATTATTAATCACACCATGCTGATGAATGCCGGCTTCGTGCGCGAATGCATTGCGACCGACGATCGCTTTGTTCGGCTGCACGTCAAAGCCGACGATGCTCGAAAGCATTTGGCTCGTCGGATAGAGCTCAGTTGTATCGATCCCTGTCTCAAACGGCAGCCGATCCGCGCGCACGCGCAGCGCCATCACGATCTCTTCCAGCGACGCATTCCCCGCCCGCTCACCGATGCCGTTTATCGTGCACTCAACCTGCCGTGCTCCGGCTTCAACCGCTGCCAGACTGTTCGCAACAGCTAAACCGAGATCGTTATGACAGTGAACACTGATGATGACGTGGTCGCGATCTCGAACCACGTGGTCGCGGACCTGTCGCACCAACTGCATGTACTCCATCGGTGTCGTGTAGCCAACGGTGTCCGGAACATTAAGCACCGAAGCACCGGCTTCGACTGCTGCGTCAAGCACGTCACACAAAAAATTGATATCGCTGCGGGTGGCGTCTTCTGCTGAAAACTCGACGTCTTCGGCGTAGCTACGTGCCCGGCTGACTGCCGCGCGCGTCATTTCAATCACTTCAGCACGAGTTTTCTTCAGCTTGTGTTCAAGATGGATGTCGGAGGTTGCGCAGAAGGTGTGAATTCGCGGATGTGCCGCATACTTCAAAGCCTCGGCAGCACGATCGACGTCAATGTCTGAGGTACGACAGAGCGCGGCAACCTTGACGTTCCGGCATTCGGCCGCGACAGCCCGAACGGCCGCAAAGTCGCCTTCCGACGCTATCGGAAAGCCTGCCTCAATGACGTCGACGCCGAGATCCTGAAGCTTTTTTGCCATTCGGACCTTCTCTGTCAGGTTCATCGAGCAGCCGGGCGACTGTTCGCCGTCGCGCAAGGTCGTATCAAAGATGCTGACTCTGTTTTGTGGCATGGGGTTCCCCTCCTGCGGGCAAGCAAATGAGAATGCTACGGAGGGTTGGGCCAATAGTCAAAGCTATAATCTTTATAGGAAGATAAGAAATATTTTTAGTTCAATTTCCCGGGACTTCCGCGATTCGGCGGGCATATTCCTCGAATTGGCCGGTGTAATAGAGACGTGTGAGATCTTTCTCCAATTTCGTGCCTCGAACCTTTCCTCGGACGATGCGGAAGATCTTCTCCTTCAACCAGTAACCGTGATCGTAGCGCTCGCCGACGGCTGAGGCGGAGGCGAGCTTGTCGATTTCAGGGGTGGTCAACCCGCGCTTCCAGGCCGCGCGATAAACCATCAGTCCTTCCTGAAACGACTGGCTCGCGATCTGCCCAAACAGAATGTTGAGACCCTTCCAACCTTCCTTGTGCGTATCGATCAGCGGGACGACGTCGGGATGCGGATTGCTCGCGGTTTTGTAGTCGAGCAGCGAAACACGCAGATCGATGGTGCGATCGCCGTCATAATCGTATTCAATCGTGTCCAAAAATCCGTTCTGATCCGTGTCCGTGTATTTCACTACTTCTTCCACACGCGGGGCGATCGGCTTCGGCGAAGGAGTCTTGTTACCGCCGTGATACTCGCCGTTCTTATCGACAGTCCACGCGCCCCACTCAGCTCCCGCAAGGTGCAACTTGCGATCGAAGACACCGACGTAGAGCTTCCCACCACCGGAATTGTCTTCGTCAAACTCGCCGCGATCACCGAGTGAATCGGCCTGCGGATGACCGGAGATGCCGGGGCGTTCGTTAGGCCCTACCATCGCTAGTTCCGCATAGTTTCCGCGTCGCCACTTCTTAGTGGAGTAGAGATCGATCTCCTTTGGACCACCAAAGCCGTGCATCGGGTAATACATCTCCACGCGTTCCCAGCGATGATCGTCGTCGTCTTCATCAAACACGAAATACATCGTCGCCCACTTCGCCGTGAAGAACGAGTCGTAACTCTTCTCGTGCGGCATGTACATCAGCTCGTCGATCTTGCGCCAGTTGTTCCACTGAAAGCAGCCGTCGAACTTCGGGTTGCCTTTGAGCGCGGGATACTTGTGCACAAACTGGCGGTACGGAATGCCAGGTCCACCGGCGCCACGCAGCGACATGTCGTAGTCAGTCTCATTGCCTTTAGTTGAATCGTTGTCGAGATCGAAAGTCGCGAATGCTTCACTCAGCACTCCGGAAAGGTTCGTGACGTCTTTGTCGAGAGGCGGTACGGGATCGAGCCACCGGATCGCCATTTCGCTGAGGCCGTCGCCGTCGAAATCGAAGAAATCAAAAGGATTTTCCCAGTTGAGTCGCGGATCGGGTAAGGATTGCGGCGGACGATGAACCTTCAGAAAAATCGCGTTGCCGTTGTAATCCGGAAGCCAGTCGGTTGTGCCTGTATAGCCCCAGTTGTCGCTGCCAAAATCGTAGTGTTGCCAATCGAGCCAGCCGAGCACGCCATCTTTTTCGACGTCGATGAAGACCATCCAATGCGATTCGGCCGGATCGTATTTTCCGTCCGCCCACTGTCGACCCTGCGTGACGAAGGCCTGAAGATCGGCTTGTCCATCGCCGTCGTTGTCAGCCCATTTGATGTTGATGTCGGTTGCGCTGTCGTAGATCCCGTCGCCGTTCTTATCGATCTGCATCACGTCGCCGACTTGATCGCCGCGCGTGTCGGTCGGAAGCATGTCGCCATTTTCATCGAGCCAGCGAACGCGTTTGCCGTTCCACCAGCGCTCGAGAATATCGGGCTTGCCGTCGTTGTTGATATCGAGACGAACGATTTCGTCGAAGGGTGTCGTCGACTTGAGTGCGGTCTTGCGCAGATCGAGAGGAGCGTTTTGCGGAAAGAGTAGAAGGGCGAATAAAAATATTAGTTTCATATTGGCGGAGGTTTATCTCACAGGATTGACAAGATGATCAAGATTGATGAGACTGCGCCATCCATGTCGCGCATAAGTCGTCGAGCATTCTTACAATCAACATCAACAGCACTACTCGTCGGGAGCATGCTTGACAGAGTACCCGCGCACGCGATCACGGAACCAACAGTGTCGCAGTCGCTGTCATCGTGGGAGTATCGTCGCGGCAGTTTGGGTGGACCATGGGAAGCGTGGCGTAAAGCGAACGACGACGCGAACGTCTGGACACAAGTTAGCGTGCCTCACTCTTTCAATGCCTTCGACTCCGTCGATCCCGATCTGCCGTATTACCAGGGGCCAGGCTGGTATCGAACAAAAATCGGAGTCGACAATCCTTTTCCGGGCGGCCGCACGTTGCTGCACTTCGAAGGCGCGGGACAGAAGAACGAAGTTTTTGTTCACACCTGGCGGGTGGGTTCGCACATTGGCGGTTACGACGAATTCGTTGTCGACATCACCGAGCAGACGAAGAAGTTTCCCAAAACTGACAAAGATCCGGGCCTTGTGCCGGTCGCGGTAATGTGCGACAACTCGCGCGATCTCGAAATGATTCCTTCGAATCTCAGCGACTTCAATCTCTACGGCGGACTCTATCGCACCGTGACTCTGCTATATGTGCCGGTAGTTTCAATAGAACGCGTGCATATCGAAACGGAGTTACGGCAGGACGGAAAAGCTGAAGTTGTCGTGCGTGGCCTGCTCTACAATCCAACGCAGCTCAAGGAAGATCTCGAAATAGGTATCCGAGTACTCGATCCAAATGAGCGTGTCGTTCACGAGAGCAAGCGCAAGTTAAATCCGTCGACGGAAACTCAGAATCTCTCAACTTTCTTGATCGATAAGCCTGCACTGTGGTCGCCGCAGAAACCTTCCCTTTATCGTTGCGAAGTCAGCCTCAAAGGTCTTTTGCAAATCGTCACCGAGCGTTTCGGTCTGCGCACATTTGAGTTCGTCAAGAACGGACCATTCAAACTCAACGGCGAGCGACTCTTACTCCGCGGCACTCAACGCCACGAAGATCACGCCGGCGTCGCTGCTGCGATGACCGGCGAGATGATGCGTAAAGAGATGCGGTTGATAAAAGATCTCGGCGCAAACTTCATCCGGCTCGGACACTTTCAACAGTCGCGCACGATCCTCGATCTGTGCGACGAACTCGGCCTGCTTGTGTGGGAAGAAATTCCGTGGTGTCGCGGTGGCCTCGGCGGCGAACGTTACAAAGAGCAGGCGCGACGCATGTTGCGCAACCTGATCGATCAGCATCGGAATCATCCATCCGTGATCATCTGGGGACTCGGAAATGAGAACGACTGGCCGGGCGATTTCGAAGAGTTTGATAAAGACAAGATTCGCGCGTTCATGATCGAGCTCAACACACTCGCGCACACGCTCGATCCGACGCGCAAGACCGCGATTCGCCGTTGTGATTTCTGTAAGGACGTGGTTGACGTCTACTCGCCCTCGATCTGGTCGGGTTGGTACCAGGGTAAGTACACCGAATACAAAACGCGAGTGCAGACGGAGATCGCGAAGGTCGATCATTTCTTACACATGGAATGGGGCGGCGACAGTCACGCGCGCCGTCATACCGAAGCGTTTGATCAGGTACTGGCGCGCGCACCGCAGGAAGGGGATTGGTCGGAGACGTACATCTGCGACCTCTTCGATTGGCATTTGAAAGAGCAGGAGACGATGCCCGAACTGACCGGCAGTGCGCAGTGGATCTTCAAAGACTTTGCGACGACCTTGCGTCCCGGAAATCCGGTGCCACGCGTTAATCAGAAGGGGTTGGTCGAACGTGATTTTACGTTGAAGGAAGGATATTTCGTTTTTCAGTCATACTGGGCTGAAAAGCCCATGGTCCATGTTTACGGGCATTCGTGGCCGGTGCGCTGGGGCGAGCCTGACGAGGCGAAGCTCGTCAAAGTATATTCAAATTGTCCAGAGGTGGAATTGTTTGTGAATGGTCAATCGGCGGGTGGAAAGAAACGTGACAGTCAGGATTTTCCGGCGGCTGGCCTGCGGTGGTTGGTGAAGTTTCGCGAAGGCGAGAATGTGCTTCGCGCCGTCGGTGATAAAGGAATTTCGGATGAGATCAAGTTTCGATATCAGACGCAGAAGTGGGACAAGCCCGCGAGACTGTTACTGAGCGAAATCGCAAACGGCGTCGAAGTTAAACTGGTTGATGCTAAGGGAGTTCAATGTCTCGATGCACGCAACTTCGTGAGATTTGCTCTGGCAGGTGACGGCGAACTGATAGACAATCTCGGCACGTCGATCACATCGCGCAAGGTTCAACTCTACAACGGACGAGCGCAAATTCACATTAAGAGCAGAGGCCGGTGGGTTGTAAGTGTTTCGTCTGAAGGTTTGCCAACAGAATTTCTTGGCCACAGATAACACGGATAAAATCCGGATTTTAAATCCGTGTCATCTGTGGCCCTAACGGTACTAGAGAGAGAACGTGCCGTAGAACGCGCTGTTCTCACCGGAGCGTGACCACGGCTCGCCGACGACCTTGCCTGAGTAGACTGCTTTCGAGGTGTAGCCGACTTTCCGGTTTTCCAATCCGACGAGTGGTGCGTACCAAACGAGATTCGGCATCTTGCAGCAGAGGTCGTTCGGCATGCCTTCGACGTTGATCGCGGCTTCGTTGGTAACGACTGCGTACGTGCGACCATTGCGTTCGAACGCGATCGGCGCGGTTCGTACTTCCACGACCTTGCCTAACGACGCGCCGTATTTTTCTTTCAAAGCATTCGTAATCGCTAACGCCTGTGTACGGGAAGCGCTGGCGTCGATGATGATTTCAGACTGACGAGCCGCATTAGCTTCGCCGAGATTCGCATCGGCGCTGACGATGGCGAGCGCACGGACGCCCGTGAGATCCACGCCCTGCCATTTTCCGGAGGTAACATTCCACGCCATGAGCGCGTCGCGTCCCGTGGTTACGACTTCACCGTTGTAGTGACAGGCACCCGCAAAAACGCTCGCGGTGCGCACTTCCACGTAATCTCCACGAAGACTGACGCTTTCGGCTCTCGAACTGAATACCAGTGCGCTCACCGCTACGAGCATCGCCGCAAATATGAATAATCCTTTTCGCATGTTATTTACCTCCTCGAAATACACCCACAGATTACACAGATTTGATGGCGGATGTATAGCACGTCCGGCCGGGGCTGCAGCGTTCCGGGTCGACGCGGCGGTTGTCGGGCCCGATGACTTCCTGCGTCTCGCAGCACCAGACGTGATTCGTCGCGTCGAGATACTCGTCAGCGCTCGTCGCGAGCCGGTCGAGCATGAAGTACTTCTTCGAACGCAACGATCCGCAGAACGGAGATTGAAGTGGTTTAACTGATTCGTTTGCCATGGTGGAGCCTCCTAAACAGTTGCCGCTTTTGCTAACGCACGACGCACGAGCGTCTGTGCGAGCGGCACCTTGTACGCATTTTTCTCGAGCGGCTTCGCCTCCGCGAGAGCGATCTTCGCCGTTTCCGCAAGCACGTCCGGCGTCAATTTCTTCCCAGCAAGGAATCTCTCCGCCGCCGGAACGCGCCACGGTACCGGCGCAACGCCTCCAAGAACAATTCGCGATTCTCTGATCGTGTCGTTCGGTCCTAACCGCAAAGCGACTGCGGCGGAGGCGAGCGCAAAGTCGAGCGAGTCGCGTTCTTTGAATTTCAAGTACGTCGACTTTGCGGCAAGCGCAGACGCGGGAACGTTGATGTGGGTAATGATGTCGTCGTTTTTCAGGACGTTCTCACGCCGGATATTTCCTTCCGACGGGAGGGTGAAAAACTTATCGAGCGGGATGACTCTTTTGCCTGCGGCCCCGGTTACGCTGACTGTAGCGCCAAGCGCGACCAGCATCGGAGCGAGATCCGACGGATGAACGATGTACGACGGACCACCGCCGATGATGGCGTTGTACTTGTTCTCCCCGCTCGCCGCGTAACACTCGGAACCTCCCTTCTTCAAACAGATCACTTCTTCAAGCCGGAAGTACCAGCATCGCGGTCGCTGGCAAAGGTTGCCGCCGACCGTGCCGAGGTTGCGTATCTGCGGCGTGGCGATCGAGTGTGCGGCCTCGGCGAGTCCGGGAAAACTCTTACGCACGCCGGCATGCTCTTCAAGCTCGGTCAACGTAACAAGCGCGCCGATCGTCAATCCTCTGGCGTTGAGGGTGATGCTGTTGAGACCGGAAATGTTCTTGAGATTCACAAGACGAACAGGCCGCGACGTGTAGTCCTTCATCGTCGTCAACAAATCCTGCCCGCCTGCAATCGGACGCGGCGCTTCGTCGATATCACCTGTCGTGACATTCAACATTTTGACGGCCTGGTTAATGTTGACCGGATTATTCCATTCAAATGCTTTCATTTTATCCGTCCTCGATCCGTTTTATCCGCGGCTAAGAAGATTTGGGTTCATCAGCCCCATTAGAATCTTGTCCGGCGTCACCGGAGTTTCGCGCACGCGCACGCCGGTCGCATTGAAGACCGCATTCACGAGCGCACCGACCGCGGGAATGATGCAACCCTCCGCAATCCCGATCACGGCTTCCCGTTTATCGTCGTCGTCGATGATCGGCACCATCTCCGGCATCTCGAGACAGCCCGGCAACTTGTAATCGCCAAATCCGGGATTGAGCTGCATTCCCAGGTGCTCGTCCATCACGCGACCTTCCCACAACGCCATTCCCAACGACTGGATCATGCCGCCATTGATCTGGCTCTCCATCGTCAAACGGTTCAGCGGCAAGCCACCATCCTGAATGTGGACCATCTTGATCGGTTTCACGTGACCCGTTTCAACGTCGACTTCGACTTCCGCAAAACAAACACCGTGAATACCGCGTGCCTGCAAATCAGCGCGCCACTCGCCGTGAGAAGTGATGCCTCCCGCGGGTAGGGCCGCGACAGCCTGTTGCCACGACAGTGACTGTCCTTTTGCCGACACCTTGCCACCCGCGAAAACCACTTCTTCCGGTTTTGGATTACCAAGCAGCGGCGCCACACGTTCCGCCATCAACATGCGAGCTTTGATCGCGGCGTCTTTCACTGACGGCGACAACGATGGCGCAGTCGTAGAACCACCCGACGGATTCGCGTTGCCGAGTTTGGAATTGCCGATACGTTCCTGGACGTCCTTCACAGTCAGTCCGAGTTCTTCGGCGACGATGGCTCTTGTGTAGGTTCGTGTCCCAGTGCCGAGATCCTGAGTACCGACAGCGACGAGCACCGATCCATCGCGCGAGATCGTTACATCAACTTTGCACTGGTTGTTTCCGCCGCCGCCCCACGTGCCGACAGCGCAACCCATTCCGCGTTTCAATGGACCAGCATTGCCGCCCGCCACCGGATTCCTCTTCGACCAGCCGATCTCCTGCGCGCCACGCCGCAACTGCCGGTGATAAACCTCGTCGCGCAGGTTCTTGATACGAAACTCAACCGGATCCATCTTGATCTTCCAGGCGAGCTCGTCGACGAGTGATTCAACCGCGAACGATGCTTGCGGATGGCCGGGCGCGCGCATCGCGATCGACGAGTCTTCGTTTGTGTGCAGCGCATAGACTTCGCGATACGTATCGCCCATGTTGTAGATGTACGGCTGTCCCGCCTGTGAGCCCCCACCGATGCCGCCGAGACGATACTGGCGCGCCTGGAGCGCGACGATCTTACCGTCGTTTTTCACGCCCGCTTTCAACTTCTGCCACGAACCCGAACGATTGCCGGCCATAACAAACTCGTCGTAACGAGTGAACATCAGCTTCACAGGCGTCTTTGTTTGCTTCGAAAGCCGGCACGCGAGCATGCCTTCGAGTCCGAGACCAAATTTCGATCCGAAGCCGCCGCCCATGTGCTCGACGGTTGTCGTCACAGCGCTTGCTGTTAGTCCCAACTCTTTGGCCGCGTCTTCGTGAATCGTGAAGGTTCCCTGCGTGGACGCGCAGATCGTGGCGGTGTCACCACCGCGATAGTCGACAACCATGCCGTGTGTTTCGAGACAAGTGTGATGAACTCGCGCCGTGATGTATTCACCTTCGACGACTGCATCCGCAGTTGCGAAAGCGGCGTCAGCCTTCTGCGGGTCGCCGTTCTTTCCTTTTTCCTGAAGATTGTTTTCTTCGGCGACGACTTTGGGTGCGTCAGGTCGAATGGCTTGATGTGCATGGACCACGTGCGGCAGAACTTCGTAAGTCACCTTGAGAGCGCGCAGTGCATCGCCGGCGATCTCGGGAGTCGTGGCGGCGACTGCGGCAACTGGAGCGCCTGCAAAACGAACTTCAGTCAACGGCGCGGGAATGATTGCTTTAACGCCGGGAATCTTTGAAGCCGCATCTGTATCGAGCTTCGTGACACGCGCGTGAGCGTGCGGACAGCGCAGGACGCGTGCGTAGAGCATGCCGGGCAGACGCTGATCGTACGTGTAACGCGCGACACCGGTCGCTTTCAGTGGACCATCGACGCGCGTGTAGCGGTGATTGAGGAGGGTGTGCTTGTCGTTGGGTCCCCAGCCTGGTCCGGCATCTTCGTCGACTTCAACCTCGACCATCTGCTCGACGCCATTTACGACTTTCGGCACACGGATCTTCTTCTTCGGTTTGGGAGTTGGTTGTGCTTGTGGCTGTTGTTGCATTTGTTCTCCCTTTACGCGTTCGAACCTTTTGCAGCAGCGAGGGCCGCTTCAAAAACTCTCGGATAGGTCCCGCAACGGCAGAAGTTTCCTTTGCACGCTTCCTTCACTTCTGCCAGCGATGGGTTCGGATTCTTCTTCAGATATGCAGAGATCGTAGTGACGAATCCCGGGGTGCAGAAACCACACATCAAAGCATCGTGCTCGACGAAGGCGGCTTGCACTGCGTTTGGATTTTCAGGAGTGCCTAGTCCTTCGACTGTCGTAATCTTCTTGTTCGTCGCATCGACCGCGAGCACTAAACATGAATACACGGGTTTTCCATCGAGCAGAACGGTACAGGCGCCACACGTTCCCACGTCGCAGACGAGCTTCGGACCGGTGACTGCAGGCTCGAGATGATTGCGCAGCGTGTTGAGGAGAGTAGTTCGTGGCTCGACTTGCGCCTCGCGCTTCTGTCCATTCACGTCCAGCACGACTTTGACGCTTCCGGAGAGCGTCTCCGAAGTCGCCTCTTTTTCTTCAGCTTCTGCTTCGGTCCAAAGGTGGTCGGCGATTGCTGCGCCTGCGCCGGCGATGCCTACGCCTTTCAAAAACCGGCGTCTACCTGGATCGTGGTCTTGCCGATCGTCACGAGACTTGGTCATTGCTTCTCTCCCGCAGTTGTGTTATTGGTCAAACCATTTCCGGCTGACCGAGAGTTACCTCTGATCTGTATTTGGTTTTGGGATAAGTTATCACAGGATTGCAGGATTTTCATGATTTAGAAGATTTCATCCCGTCAATCCTGAAAATCCTGCCAATCCAGTCTAAACAACGAGGAGAACCAATGAAGCTCATTGTTGTAATGGTGCTGTTAGTAATCCCTTTCACTATCCAGGCATCGGGGAAAACTGATTGGTCGGTCGCGATGGTTGAATCAACCATGAAGCGTTATCCGACGGCCAAAGATCTCGGCTCATGGGGGTACGCCAAGTCGCTCTATCTGTACGGCCAGTACCTCGTCTACAAACGCACTCACGATCCGCGTTACCTCAAGTACATTAAAGACTGGATTGACATGCACGTTGACGAACAGGGCGTCGTCAGAAGCGCAAACGCGCAGGGCGAGATAAGGGAAATCAAGTTCGACAATCTCGACAGCATGCTTCCCGGCAATCTCCTGTTGCTGCTTTACAAGGAAACAAAAGAACCGAAGTACAAGCTTGCCGCCGATCGTATTCGAAAGCGCTTCGACACCTATCCACGCACGAAGGACGAAGGGTTTTGGCATGCCACCGGCAAGACGCGCGAATGGCAGCTCTGGGGCGACGGCGTGTTTATGTCGATGCCGTTTTTAGTGCGTTATGGAAACATGTTTGGCGACAGCAAGTACGCCAATAATGAGGCAGTTCTTCAGCTACTCACCTACTACCTTCACCTGAACGATCCGCTCACGGGGCTCATGTTTCACGCTTACGACGAGAGCGGCCAGTCGACCTGGGCCGACAAAGAGACGAAGCACTCCGCGGAGCGTTGGTGTCGCGCGATGGGTTGGTTTGGGATGACGACGATTGAGGTGCTCGAACTTTTACCACGCGATCATCCGATGCGGCCGCTGTTGATTGGCCACCTTGGATTACTCGTCAAAGCGTGGGCGCGATATCAGGACGCGAAGACCGGGCTCTGGTACCAGGTCGTCGATAAAGGCGACAACCCGAACAATTGGCTCGAGACGTCGAGCTCGAGCATGTACACCTACGTCACTGCTATGGCCGTCGATCGTGGTTACGTCGAGAAGAAATATGCAGCAAATGCGCGCCGCGGATACGATGGCGTGCTGACGAAGATCGCGTTGGGTCGCGAGGACGGACAAACCTACCTGAGGGACATCTGTGAAGGCACCAACGTCGCGGAACTCGACTACTACCTCGCGCGCAAACGGAACATCAACGACTTTCACGGTCTCGGCGCTTTTCTGATCATGAATGAAAAGTTCATGAACAAGACCCTGAACGGTAGCAGCCGAACGCTCTTCCAACCATAATTTGCCCCATCGTTAGACAAAAAACTTGACCTTAGCTCAAATTGGTATTATAAGTTCGGCGCTCGCTCGAAATTGTTATGACCAATTCCGGTTCTAAATTGAAGATTGTGCCGCCGGTACGTTCCGGACAGACAACGGAACAGGTTGTTGCTCGTGTTTACGAGCTCATCAAGCGCGAGGACTTGAAACCCGGCGATCGGCTGCTGCCCGAGCGGGAATTGGCAAAGCAACTCGGCATCAGCCGTCCTGCGTTACGTGCTGGCCTGGGTTCGTTGATCTCGATGGGGGTGCTGCAGTCACGCCAGGGAGCCGGCACTTTCATCGTCGATGGACCGCCTGCGCTGGATAGTGAACCGCTGCGTTTGCTGGCTCAACTTCATGGTTTCAGTTTTGAGCACATGTTTGAGACGCGATCGATTCTCGAAGTAGGAGCTGCAGGACTCGCGGCGGAACGTGCGACCGGCGAGCAGCTCGCCACGATGTCGGAAGAAATCGCCGACATGTTTGCGGCGCTCGAGGATCCGCAGCAGTTTCTTGTTCACGACGTTGCGTTTCATCGTGCAGTTGCGGCGGCATCAGGAAATCCGACTTTGGCGACGCTCGTGGAGATGGTGTCGGCGATTTTGTATGAGCGACGACGCGACACAATCGAGCGCGCGCACGATTTCAAGGAAGCGCTCGAGTTGCACCGGAGAATCTATCGCGCAATCCGCGCGCGCAAGCCCGAAGAAGCGCGCGAGGCAATGCGCGAGCACATCGTTCGCGCCCAGAGAGCGTTTGCGATCGAGGAAGAGCAGCAACGGTCGAAGACTTGCTTGGATACAGTCAGTACCACCTCGCGGTAGCGGGTGGGTGCTGCGCAGCGTTCCCAGCATGCCTACGGCGTACCCACCCGCTACCGCGAGGTGGTACTGACTGTATCCAAGTCGCGATTTGATTAACCGAAAAATTTAGTCAGCAGTTTTCATTGGGTAGTCCCTCGTCTTTTTAACTAAATTGTCCCAACAAAAGACAATTTAGTCAGCAATGCATCCGAAGGATTTTGCTCAACTCGAAGGAGGAGTCCCATGTTCAGTTTTCTGCGTTGCAAGCCAACCACTCTGCTGGTTGTCATCGCGTTGATTGCCGGCGGAACAGTCGCTCATGCGCAAACTATTACCGGATCGATCTCGGGCGCCGTGATGGACTCGAGTGGCGGAATGATTCCCGGCGCCACCGTCACGCTAACCAGCGAGAAGACCGGGCAATCCCGCGGCTCCACGACGAACAGTGAAGGACGCTTCAACTTCGCTGCCCTGCAACCAGGAACCTACGCTGTGAAAGTAGAGCGCCCGGGCTTTCAAACTCTCGAACAACGAGGCGTGATCCTGAGTGCAAACGAGAATCTCGCGCTCGGCGATCTGAAACTCCAGCCGGGTCAGGTTTCAGAGACGGTGAGCGTGACGAGTGAAGGCGCGGTCGTCGAGCGCGAAAGCAGCGATCTGACCGCTCGTCTCACCGCCGATCAGATCAATCTGATCTCGACGAAGGGTCGCGATGTGACTTCGCTCCTGCGCCTCCTCCCAGGAACTTCCAACAACGACGATATCGAAGGCGCAGGCGATGGTTTCGGAACCGACCTGCCCAACATCTCCGGACAACGCGGACGATCGACCGTTCCCACGATCGACGGATTGTTTGCCGGCGAGCCGAGCGGCTCAAACAAGCTGAGCATGACGATCAACCAGGACGCAGTCGCCGAAGTAAAAGTTTTGCGCAACAACTACGGCGCTGAGTACGGAAACAACGGCGGCGCGATCATCAACATCGTCTCGAAGGGCGGCGGTAAGGATTACGCGGGCACGGCTTACTACTTCCTGCGCAACGAATCGTTGAACGGCAGTCCATTCTTCAACAACAAAGCCGGTTTGCCGAGACCGTTGTATCGACACCTCTATCCCGGCGGCAATGTCGGTGGACCATTGCCGTTGCCGAGGTTTGGCGAAGGCGGAAAGTTCTGGCTGAAAGACAAGGCGTTCTTCTTCTTCGCGTACGAGAAGCCGCACCAGATCACTCCGAACGATCCGCGTTTCGTCACTGTGCCCACTGCGCTCGAACGAAATGGAGATTTCTCGCAATCGATCAACTCGAACGGTGCGCAGGTTTTTATTCGCGATCCACTGAATCCGGGCACCGGCTGTAGTGCCACCGATACGAGCGGCTGTTTCAAAGATGCTGGTCGCGTGAACGTCATTCCGCAAGCGAGATGGAACGCGAGCGGCGTCGCTTTGCTCAACTATTTCCCTTTGCCAAATACGCTGGGCGGAACCGGCGGCAGCGCCTTCAACTATGTCTTCCAGAGCCCGACCGACGTGCCGAAGCGAAGCCAGGATTTGCGTTTCGACATCAGACCTTCGAATAACGACACGATCTACTGGAAGTATCAATGGTGGACTTCTGACAACCTTGGTACCGGAACTTCAGGCTGGCCCGGTAACGACAACAATCGCTGGGGAATCAATTCCCACTACCTCTACAAAGACGACGGCTGGTCGGCCAACTGGGTACGCGTCATCAATTCAAATGTGGTCAACGAGTTTAACTTCGGCATGCGTCACGACTCCGAAGGCTTCATTCCCGGTGATGGCGAGATCGAACGACTGCAAAGAACCGCATTGAACTACACCGCGCCGCAACTGTTCCCACAAAATAATCACCTTGGAACCATTCCACGTGCCACGAACTGGGGGGGCGTACGTGGTCCAACGAACGGCGTGGCCAACATCAACTGGCTCGATCGCTGGGGTGAAGTCGGCAACGACTACATCAAGCCTTCATTTGCAGACAACGTCTCGCTCACTCACGGAGATCACAGTTTCAAATTTGGCGCCTACTTCGAACGGCTAAAGAACGGTGAGGCGCCTGGTGGTCAGTGGTCGGGCGTATTCAACTTCGCTGGTAACGGCAGCGACTACACTACCGCGCTCGGCAACACTGGTTATGCGTATGCCAATGCGTTGATTGGCAACTTCCGAAACTACCAGGAATCAACTGCGCGCCCGTTTACGAATCTTCGTCTGACGCAGGTGCAGTGGTACGCGGCGGATCAGTGGAAGATGAACCGGCGATTGACGCTCAACTACGGCGTGCGTTTTGGTTACCACTCGCCGTTTGAACAGATCGATGGACAGGGATCGAATTTCGTTCCGAGTCTATTCGATCCGTCGAAAGCCGTGGCGTTATACGAGCCGGCGTGTGCGGTTCCGTTTACGCCGCCGGCAACTTGCCCGGCTGCGTCTCGTCGTGCAAAGGATCCGACCACGGGCCAGCTCTTTGTGCTTGCTGGTCCAAATGCCAACCTTGTCGGCGCGATCGTTCCCAACACTGGTAATCCAAACAATGGTCTGCAACTCGGAAGCGATCCGAGCACACCACGCGGATTCAGAACGACGAGACCAGTGGACATTGAGCCACGACTCGGCTTTGCCTGGGATCTTTTTGGCGACGGCATCACGGTGCTGCGTGCTCAGGCGGGCGTTTACCATGCACCACGCGTCGGCGGCGGAACCACTGGCGGCAATCTCGTGAACAACCAGCCGGCCAATCGTTCGTTCAGTATCGATTTCGGAAACATCAGCCAGCTTGCGAACTTGACTGGCACTGCCGTCACGAGACCTTCGAACGTGAATGCAGTCGAGGCCGATTCCAAGACCCCGACGATCTACAACTTCACGCTCGGCGTGCAGCGTGAGATTGGTTTCAAGACTGTGCTCGAGGTGAGTTATGTCGGTTCGTTTGCTCGTCACCTGGGCCAACGAATAAACATCAACGACATTCCGGATGGGGCCAAACTGGGGACAAACAACTTCAGCCCGGTCACCGGAAGTCGTCTGCCGGATGAATTCCTGCGACCGTATCGCGGTTACGGCGACATCACGATGGTCACGTGGGCCGGTACGTCAAATTACAACTCGTTGCAGGTGCAAGCAAATCGACGTTACACGCGTGGTTTCCAGGCAGGTTTGGCTTACACGTATTCGAAGTCGTTTGACTACGCCAACGATGATTCGTCGGATGTCTTCTTCGGACGGCCTTACAAGGCATTCAACTACGCGCCTTCCGATTTCGATCAAACACACATCTTCACAGTGAACTACATCTACGACGTGCCGGCGGTAAGTCGACACTTCGGCAACAATGGTTTTGTGTCCGCGGTCCTCGATAACTGGCAAATCTCAGGGACCACTTCTTACGCGAGTGGCAAGCCGAAGAATATAACGGCTAGCTATTCGAGCACTGCGGCCGTGATTTCACTGGGCCAACAGTGTCCCGTCGGTTCGAGTGTGAGTGCGACGACTGCGACGACGCAGACCTGCACGCCGATTACCGATTTCACGGGCGGTGGGATCAACGCTCGTCCGTTCATGGTTTGCGATCCGACGAAAGGTGATTTCGGTGTTGATTCCACAGGCACGCCGAGATCCTTAAACGTCGCCTGTTTTGCAAAGCCATATGCGACCGGACAGATCGGCAACATGCCACGCAACGCAGTGCGCATGCCGTCGATCTTCAACAACGATCTCGCGTTCTTCAAGAACTTCAAATTCGGCGAGAAACGCGCGCTACAACTACGCTGGGAGATCTACAACATTTTCAATCACACGAATTTCCGTGATATCGACGCCGGACTGGCCTACGGCCTGGTCGTCAACAACCCAAGCACATCGACGCCGAAAGCCGCGTGCTCGTTAACCAACATCTGCACGACGTCTTTCCAACAGACCAACGCGAGATTCGGAGCAGTCACCGCTGCCCGAACCCCGCGCGTTATGCAGGCGTCGATCAGGTTCAATTTCTAATCCACAGATTACGCAGATTGGAAATCCGGATTTTATCTGTGTCATCTGTGGCTAAGAATGATTTTGGGGAGGGGCGTGTCATGTGCATAGTGAAACGCACAATTGCATTGTTTGTGGTGATCATTGCCGGTGTCTCGATCGCGTTTGCACAGGCGAACGCGAAGGTTAGTGGCACGGTGACCGATCCGAATGGCGCGGCCGTTCCGGGTGCGTCAGTAAAGCTGATCAACCAGGCGACGAAGATCGAATCTGCTACCACGACCAACGAAGACGGCTACTTCAACTTCGTGAACGTCAATCCCGCGATGTACACGCTGCGGGTGGAGACACAAGGTTTCAAAGGCGTGCAGAGCGCTCCTTTTGACGTGGGCGTCAACGAAGCAGTGACGCAGAATGTCGCGTTGACGATTGGTGCGGTCTCGGAAACCGTGGAGGTCATGGCCGGCGCTGAGCTGATTCAGCAGGCCTCATCGGATCTCGGTACCGTGATCCCCGAGAAGGTGGTCCAGGACCTGCCACTGAACGGCAGAAACTTTACGCAACTCCTCACGCTGACGCCCGGTGTCACACCTGTCTCGACGTCGCAGAACCGCAGTGTTGGTGGCGTCGAAGGTAACGTTGGCATCCCCGGCTCGGGCTTCGCTGATCCGTCATTCCACGGTCAGGAAAATCGTTCGAAGCTCTACTTCTTTGACGGCATCATCAACACCAACGTGCGTGGACCGACGTATATCGTCATTCCAAACATCGACCTTGTGCAGGAATTCAAAGTCGTGGGCCACGACTCTCGCGCCGATTACGGTGGCGCCGCGGGCGGCGTTGTAAACATGGTCTCGAAATCAGGCGGCAACGACTTTCATGGTTCCGCATTCGAGTACGTGCGCAACGACGCCTTCGACGCGCGGAATCCGTTCGACGTTTGCACAACGGCAAGATGCAAACCCGGCCAGGGCGTTCCCGACGAGCCGCTTCCGTTTCGCCAAAACCAGTTTGGCGCGACTCTGACTGGTCCAGTATTCAAGAACCGCACGTTCTTTTCCGTTGGTTATGATGGTTGGCGTTACAGTCAACCGACACTCGCTCTGTCGTACGTTCCGACCGCCGCGGAAATCAACGGCGACTTCAGCAACACACCGTTTAAGCGCAAGATCTACAACCCATATTCAACACGTCTCGTCGGAAATAACTTTGTGCGGGATGAGTTTCGTTGTGACGCGTCGGGCACGCCGTTGCCTGTCAATGCGCAGAAGCAACAGAACCAGGCGATCGGCGCTCCATGTTTCAAGATTCCCCCTGCGCTGATCTTTGCGCCGATGCAGAGTTTCTTCCGCACCTATGCACCGACGCCAAATCTAACAGGCGACCCGACAAACAACTTCGCGCAGATTCGCCCATCGACGAATAACTCGAACAGTTTCCAGGTAAGAATCGATCACCGCTTCAGAGAGAGCGACACGATTTTCTTCCGCTACACGCAGCAAAACGTCACCGTGTTCAACCCGATCGGAACAGACGGATCGACGGCCGGCAGCGGCAAGGGCCGGAACTATGGCGGCGCCTGGACACACACGTTCTCTCCGACTCTCATCTTTGATATTCGCGCCGGTTATGCAGGCCGGCCCGGCGTTGACTCGAGCCAGCAAAACCAGCACCAGGCGGGACTAGATCCGCTGAATCAGTTCGGGTTTGTAGACGTTGATAAGTACAACGGTCTTCTGGTGACACTGCAAAACTGGACCGCAGGAGGAAACAACAACTTCGGAATTCGCGGCGCAGCACTGCGCGAGAATCCAAACTGGAGCGTGACACCTAATGTCACGTGGCTCAAAGGCAATCACAGCATCAAGACCGGCGGCTGGTACATCGAAGCAAAACGCGTCCAGCTCAATACCTTTCAAACCTACGTCTTCAACGATGAACAGACGCGTCTGCCGACCGCCGCTTCAGGAACCACTGGTTTGTCCTTCGCGTCAGCGTTGCTTGGCTTTCCAAACAACTTCAACGCGCAACTGCCAGTTCTGCACGGTGGCCCAGTTCAGTTCAAGTACGGCTCGTGGGCCGCATTCATTCAGGATGAATGGCGTGTGCGGCGAAACTTTTCTTTGACGCTCGGGCTTCGTTACGACTATCTCACGCAGCCGAAGACGACCGACGGCCGCTTGTGGAATTCGCTCGACCTTGCGAATCAGCGTTGGACCATCGGCGCTACCGAGATGCCGCCGTTCTGCAGTGCGTCACAGTCTGCTCCATGTATACCCGACGCCTTCAAGACCGATCCGCACTTCAACAACGTGGTCGTCGCGGGAACGAAATTCTTTGCGCCGCCGCCGATCAAAGACAATTGGGGACCGCGCGTCGGTATCGCTTGGACGCTCAATCCAAAGACAGTCTTGCGCGCCGGTTACGGTTTGTACTGGGATCCACTGCCAGCACGCAGCCAGTACGCCCAGAACGATCTCGAAGCGACTGTTTGGCCCGATGCCACCGCGTTCTCGGGTAACGCGAACGCCAGCGCCAACTTTGCAAACGGTACAAACTTCAACATCATCCAGATTCAGTCTCAGGGATTCGCGACGCCTTTGCCGACGACCAATCCCTGGAACCTGAGCGGGTTTCCAAACGATCCGAATTACAAGGATCCGTATTCACAGCAGTGGCACGTGGAAGTGCAGCGTGAGCTGACGTCGAATTCGATGGTGTCGGTGGCGTACGTCGGCAGCAAGAACGGACGCCTGCCTTACGCGGGATTCGCGAATGCAGCACGCCAGGCATCGCCGAATGGAACCGCCAATTCCGTTATCGACGCGTTGCGATTGATGCCGTGGGTCAGTGCCGGCATCACCTACACCACCAACATCGGCTACTCAAACTACAATGCACTCGAATCGAAATTTCAGCGGCGCTTCTCAAAAGGCTTGAGCTCGCTGATCTCTTACACGTGGAGCAAGTCGATCGACGTGAGCAGTGGTTACTTCAACGTCGAGAATGGACCAGGCGGCGGCTCCTCGATTCAAAACTACTACGACCCGAGCACTGCGCGCGGAGTTTCGTCCTACGACATTCCGCATTTCCTATCGTGGGCCACCGTGTATGAGTTGCCAACAGGCAAAGGCAAACGCTGGTTCCGGAGCGGTCCGGCATCGTGGGTTCTCGGCAACTGGCAAACTAACTTCATCATGCAGGCACGCTCGGGCGCTCCGTTCAACCTGCAAGTTACGGGCGATCTTGCTAATCTTCGCGGCAGTGCGCCGACCGCGCCCGGAACGTATCTTCGTCCAAACCTGATCGCGGATCCGTTTACGGCTGGTCCAGTGGCGGCGAATCCAGATCCGGCCTGTCAGAAAACAATTTCGCAGGGCGGCAAAGCGGCGGACGCGGTGCGAACGATTCAGAGTTGGTTCAATCCATGTGCTTTCGGTATTCCTTCAGGTTCATTCGGCAGTCTCGGCCGCAACGTGTTTCGCGGCAAGTCGGTCTTCAACACCGACCTTTCGTTGTTCAAGAGTTTTCCGATTCGGGAAAGCTGGGAGTTACAGTTCAGAATGGAAACTTTCAACGTCTTCAACATTCAGAACTGGGACACGCCCGCGAATGCGAACCTGACGCTGAACACGAATGCAACCACGCTCGCCAACAACGTCGGGCGTATCACAACGCTTGCGGCGGGCACCAATCCGCGGCAGATCCAGTTTGGCTTGAGGCTGATGTTTTAATGGCCAGGATTGTGTTGGTTACCGCAGTCCTGATGGTGACGGTTAGCGCATCAGGCCAAACCGCAGATCGCGTCAAACTCGAACGCGATGCTCAAAAGGCATTGACGAGCGGGCCATTCTCCGTTACGAGCAAAACCACTACGCCGCCGAGCGGCGACAAGCACGACTACATGAGCCAGGCGCCTTACTTCTGGCCCGATCCGCAGCGCCCTAACGGTCTTCCTTACATCCGCCGTGATGGCGAACGCAATCCTGAGATCGAGAAGATCACGGATCATCGCGTCATGGACCAGATGGAATCTGCGGTCGAGACACTGGCACTCGCGTATCACGTAACGAGAAATGAAGAGTACGCGGCCAAAGCAACGACGCTGCTGCGTGCGTTCTTTCTTGATCCGGCCACGCGCATGAATCCTAACTTGCAATTCGCACAGGCGATCCCGGGCATCAACACTGGCCGTGGCATTGGCTTGATCGAGACACGCGGATTGCCGCGGATTGTTGATGCTATTGGGTTGTTGGCGGATTCGAAACATTGGACCACCGCCGATCAGAAAGGCATGAAAGATTGGTTTTCAAGATTCTTGCAGTGGATGCTGGAGAGCAAGAACGGGCGCGACGAAGCTGCGGCGAAGAATAATCACGGCACTTTTTATGACGTGCAGGTTGTTTCGTTCGCGTTGTTTCTCGGCAAGTCCGAACTGGCAAAGTCAGTTTTGGAAACGGCTAAAACAAAACGCATCGCAGTTCAAATCGAACCTGATGGCCGGCAGCCGCTCGAGCTCGCGCGCACAAAATCGTGGAGTTATAGCGTCATGAATCTGGATGGTTTGATGGTGCTTGCCCGTCTGGGTGAGAACGTCGGAGTCGATCTGTGGAACTACGAGACGCGCGACGGGCGCAGCATCCGCAAAGCACTGGAGTTTTTGAAGCCGTTCGCGTCAGGCGAGAAGAAATGGTCCTATCCACAACTCGGCGAATGGCCTCCGCAAATAATACTTCCGCTCATTCATCGTGCGGATGACAGATTCGGAAACGAACCTACTTTCAGGAGACAATGATGAACAGGCGAAATTATCTGGCCCTGATGGGCGCAGCTGCGGGTGCTGTAGCAACCAGTTCAAAGTTCGACCTGGTTTCTGCACAAGAATCGCGACCGGCAGATCCGGGAGCTCCCACGACTTCGACAGTCGAAGATCGCGCGCGTCGCATGAAGTGGTGGCATGAAGCGAAATTCGGCATGTTCATTCACTGGGGTTTGTACAGCACGCTCGGACGTCACGAGTGGGTGATGGAAAACGAAGGCATTCCCGCGAAGGAATACGAGCAGTACGCGAACAACTTCCGGCCCAAGCCAAACTTCGCCACCGCGTGGGCCCAACTCGCGAAGCGCGCCGGCATGAAGTACATGGTGATGACCACCAAACATCATGAGGGCTTTTGTAACTTCGATTCGAAGTTGACGAATTACTGCGCCGCGAAAAAAGCGCCGGGCCGCGACCTGGTCAAAGAGTATGTTGAGGCTGCACGCACGGAGGGGCTGCGCGTCGGGTTTTATTATTCGCTCATGGACTGGCATCATCCCGACGGAGCGCGCTGTTTGAAGGACGAAGCCGCGCGGCGTCGTTTTGTCGATTACATTCACGGACAGGTCAGAGAGTTGATGACGAACTACGGCAAGATCGACGTCCTCTGGTACGACGTGCCGTGGCCACTCGATGCGAAGGGCTGGGAATCGGTCGAGATGAATACGATGGTGCGAAAGCTCCAGCCGGATGTCATCATCAACAATCGTTCCAAGATTCCCGAAGATTTTGATACTCCGGAACAACGCATCGAGGCGTCAGCTAACAGGCCGTGGGAATCGTGCATGACGTTGAATGACAGTTGGGGTTATCACAAGGCGGATCACAATTGGAAGAGTCCGACCACCGTTATCCGCAACCTGATTACCTGCGCGCGCGACGGCGGCAATTACCTTTTGAACATTGGCCCAACCGAGGACGGCTCGATTCCGCTCGAGTCAGTGCAGGTGCTGACGACTGTTGGCGACTGGATGGCCAAGCATGGTGAAACGATTCGTCTTTCCGACAACTGCCAGCCGCGCCGCGGAAACTATTTGAGCTACACGCGCCGAGGCAACACGCTTTATGCGCACGTTCATTACTGGCCCGGCGAAACGGTTGTAATCGGAAATCTGTTGAATAAGGTCAGCGCAGTGACGATGCACGGCAGCAACACGCCGGTTAAATTCGAACAGGACGACTTCCGTATTCGCCTCGTCGGTCTACCCAAGCGCGCCCCCGAACTCGTTACAACCTTCGCGCTTGAGTGCGACAGCGAACCAAAGCAAAGCCACGAAGGCAAACGAGCCGAGAAACCACGTGAGGTCAATGCGTAGTTTAGACAGGATTGCAGGATTAACAAGATGAACAGGATTATCTTGTAAATCTTGTTCATCTTGTAATCTTGTGAAACATGATCGATAGTCACCAGCACTTCTGGCAAGTAGGTCGTTTCGATTACCCGTGGATGTCGAGCGATCTGGGCGTGCTCTATCGCGACTACCTCCCACACGATCTCGCACCGATCATTCAGAAGAACGGCGTCAACAAAACCGTCCTTGTTCAGGCAAGCAACAGCGTCGCCGAGTCGAAGTGGTTGCTGGAGCTTGCCCACACGAACAACTTTATTGCCGGCGTCGTCGGCTGGGTCGATCTCATGAATCCCGATACGCAGTTGGACGAACTGTGCGCGGATCCGAAATTTAAAGGTGTCCGTCATCTCGTCGAAAGCGAACCCGACGACGACTGGCTTGTCCAACCCGCGGTGCGGGCAGGTCTCAAACAGATCGCCGCGCGCGGCCTGTCCTACGATCTACTCGTCCACACACGTCATCTGAAACACGTACCCGTCATCGCCGAAAGCTGTCCCGATCTCGCGCTCGTGATCGATCACCTCGCGAAACCACCAATTGCACGCAACGAGATCAAGGAATGGTCTCAAGCATTCAAACCGCTCGCTAATTATCCGAACATCAATTGCAAACTTTCCGGCCTGGTTACTGAAGCAAACTGGACTTCATGGCAAACGGATGATCTACGTCCCTACGTCGATATTGCTCTCGAACATTTCGGCGTGGATCGACTAATGTTCGGCAGCGACTATCCGGTTTGCCTGCTGGCCGCGTCCTACGAACGCGTGCTCGAATCTTTTCAGGAAATTCTCAAGAGCCTCAATGACGCGGATCGCGATAAGATATTCAGGCGAAACGCTGAAAAGTTTTATCGTCTCAACTGATGGCTCAAACCTACTTCATAACCGGCGCCCAGGGCTGTATCGGATCATGGATCGTGAAAGCGCTGATCGAGCGTGGCGACACGGCTGTTGTTTTCGATCGCAGCGACGACTCGCGTCGACTCAGTGCGATTATGAGCGACGAAGATCTCGCGAAGGTGCGTTTCATTACGGGTGATATCATCGATGGCGCCGCAGTGTTGTCGGCGCTCGGCGAATCGGGAGCGGCACACGTGATTCATCTGGCCGGCCTGCAAGTGCCGACATGCAAGGCCGATCCGGTTACAGGCGCGCTCGTGAACGTCGCCGGCACGCTGAACGTCTTCGAAGCCGCGCGACAGCTCGGAACGAAACGAGTGGTTTACGCCAGCTCGGCGGCTGTTTACGGAGTGAATGACGACGATGTCGCACTTGACGAGACCGCCCACTGTGAACCGACCACGCATTACGGCGTCTTCAAACGCGCGAACGAAGGCAACGCGCGCGTCTACTTTCTCGATCACGGCGTCAGCAGCGTTGGTCTGCGGCCGTTGACGGTGTATGGCGTGAATCGTGACACTGGATTCACAAGTGATCCTACAAAAGCTATGAAGTCTGCTGTGCTCGGGCGTCCGTTTCACATTCGCTTTGGCGGTGCGACGGATTTTCAATACGTTGCGGACACGGCGGCCGCGTTTCTCGCGTGTGCAGACAATGCACCGGAAGGCGCACACGTTTTCAACCTGCACGGTGAGACCGTGACTGTCGATCGCATCGCCAATTTCATCAACTCTGAGAATGGAGATTTAATCACATTTGGTGGCCCACCGATTCCAATCGCGGCCGCAATGGACGACTCGGCGATTAGAAATACGATCGGCGCGCTGCCATCGACGCCTCTCGAGGTTGGCATGCGAGAAACGATGGATCGGTTTGCAATGCTTCGTGATGCGGGACGGCTTGATACCAGCGACTTGATATGAGCGCGACACCGGTAACAAACCAGAACGATCTTCAGTTGCCGTCAAGCCAGACGATGAAGGCGAGCGTCTTGTGCGACGTGAATCGTCTCGAAGTGCGCGACATTCCGCGTCCCGTAATCTCGCCGTACGAGGTGTTGATTCGCGTTACGGCGGTCGGTCTTTGCGGAACTGATGTTCACATCTTCGCAGGTCACGCAAACTACAACACGAACGAGTACGGGCAACAGATTCCACTTGCTTTGCAGCCGCAGATCCTCGGTCATGAGATTGCGGGTGTGGTCGAGCAGGTTGGTAGCGCGGTGTCGGATCTGGGTGGAGGCGACGCAGTCGTGGTGGACCAGGGCTTGAATTGTGTGAGTCGCCGTCGCGAAGTGCTTTGTGACTATTGCCGCACCGGGAACAGTCATCAATGCGAGTTGTACCGCGAACACGGAATCACGGGATTGCCTGGTGGACTGGCCGAGTTCATTGCTGTTCCGGCGGTGAATGCTGTAAAAATCACTGCTCCACTCGAACCGTCGATAGCAGCGCTCGTCGAGCCGCTCGGTTGCATAATTCATTCGTCCGACACGGTTGCCAGAGCACGCACGCGCCATGCGGTGAAGGCTGAAAGCGGCGAGCAACGGGTTCGTAGCGTGTTAATATGCGGCGCTGGACCGGCAGGACTGTTGTTCACGCAGTATCTTCGAAACGTGCTTTCGTACGAAGGATTGCTGTTTGTAAGCGATCCGAATGAGCGCAAGCGGCAGCTTGCAAAGGAATTTGGTGCTGATGAAGCGATCGATCCGGTTGCTTCGGATCTGGTTGAAGTCGTTCACGAACACACCGGCGGCAAGGGTGTTGAGTATTTGATCGAGGCGTCGGGATCGGGGAAAGTCTTTCGATCGATGCCAGGGTTGATTCGGAAGCAGGCGACGGTCTTGTGTTACGGGCACGGTCATGCCGGAACAGACTTGAGTGTGTTGAGCGGTATCTTCTTTAAAGAGCCTGTGCTCGTGAGCTCTGTGGGTGCGTCTGGGGGGTTTGAGAGTGATGGGCGACCGGCAGTTTATGTGCGCGCGTTGAACTTGATCGAGCAGAATAAGATCGACATCGCACCGCTCATCACGCATCGCTATACGTCGTTTGCCGATGTCGAGCAGGCATTGTCTACAGATATTCACGCCGCCGACTACGTTAAAGGTGTCGTTGTTTTAGCCGCGGATCCGCGGCTAAATACTTTATGAAGGTTTCGCTTTTCGTCACCTGTCTCGTCGATCAATTGTGGACCAGCGTCGGCGTGAGTAGCGTCGAGGTGTTGCGACGTGTGGGTTGCGAGGTGGAGTTTGATAAGCGACAGACGTGCTGCGCGCAACCGGCTTTCAACACCGGTTATCTCGACGAGGCACGGCCTGTTGCGCGGCGCTTCATCGAAATCTTCGAAGAGAGCAAAGCCGACGCGATTGTCAGCCCGTCGGGATCCTGCACCGCGATGGTCCATCATTATCCGCAACTGTTTGCAGGCGATCCCGAATGGCTGCCACGAGCGCAAGCGATTGCAGCAAAGACGCACGAGCTGAGCTCGTTCCTGGTCCGCGTACTCAAAGTCGAAGACGTGGGCGCATCGTGGCAAGGTCGATTAACCTGGCATGACGCCTGTCACGGCTTGCGCGATCTCAATCTGAAGACCGAACCACGAACATTGATCCGGAACGTGCGTGGTGCTGAATTCGTCGAGCTCGAACATGCCGATGCGTGTTGCGGGTTTGGCGGCACGTTTTCCGTGAAGTATCCGGAGATCTCAGTGGCGATCCTGGACCAGAAGATTGATGCCATCGAGCGCGCGCGTGTACAGGCTGTCGTATCGGGTGATGCAAGTTGTTTGATGCAGATCGGTGGCAGGCTGTCGCGCAAGGGATCCAAAGTAAAAGTGATGCATCTGGCGGAACTATTAGCCGCGGGTAAATGAATCATTTAAGTAGCGAGACATTTGATCAGAACGCGAAGGCCGCGCTGGCTGATTCACACTTGCGCGGGGCGCTGAAGAATGCGACGTCGTTATTCGGCGAACGGCGCAAGGCGGCGGCTGCGAGTCTTCCAAACTGGGAAGAACTGCGCAGCGAGGCGCGAGCGATCAAAGACGAGGTGCTTTCGCATCTCGATCGGTATCTCGAAGAGTTTGCCGGCAACGCGGAGTCGCGCGGCGCAAAGATTCATTGGGCACGCGATGGTGCTGAAGCAAACTCGATCATCTGTGGGCTCGCATTAGAACGTAAGGCGCACATCGTCGTTAAAAGCAAGAGCATGACGACGGAAGAGACGCACCTCAACGAGGCGCTCGAAGCTGCGGGGATGCAGGTTGTCGAAACAGATCTCGGTGAGTACATCATCCAACTCGCGGAAGAGCCGCCTTCGCACATCATCGCACCGGCAATCCATAAAACGCGCGGGCAGATCGCCGAGCTCTTCAACGCGGAACTCGGCATGCCGCTCACAGACGACGTGGCGCGACTAACCAGCACTGCGCGCGCCACGCTGCGCGATCGTTTCGCTGCCGCGGACGTCGGTATCAGTGGAGTGAATTTTGCGATTGCTGAAACCGGGACAATCGTCGTCGTCGAGAATGAAGGCAACATTCGACTGACCACCAGTCTGCCGCGCATTCACATCGCGGTGATGGGTATTGAGAAAGTGTTACCGCGCTTTGCGGACCTCGACGTGTTTCTCAAGCTGCTGCCGCGTTCGGGCACGGGTCAAAGACTGACCACATACCAGTCGTACATCACGGGAACTAAGCGACAGCCGGCTGACGAAGGTCCGGAAGAACTGCACATTGTCTTGCTCGACAACGGTCGCTCGCGCATGTTGGCCCATCCGGTAACACGCCAGTCACTGGCTTGTATTCGTTGTGGTGCGTGCTTGAATGCGTGTCCGGTTTATCAACAGGTTGGCGGTCATGCTTATGGGTCGGTTTATCCTGGACCGATTGGCGCGGTGATCACGCCGCAGTTGATGGGCATCGAGAAGTCCGCGCAACTTCCCTACGCATCGAGCCTGTGTGGCGCGTGCCGCGAAGTCTGTCCGGTGAAGATCGATATACCAAGACTTTTGTTACACCTGCGCGCGGAAATTGCGCCGCGCAAAGGAAAACTCAGTGAGCGCCTGGCATTCAAGATGTGGGCTCAGGTGATGATGCATCCTTCGCTTTATAAAATGAGCTCAGTTGTGGGCCGGATAATGCAGCGATTCGTTCCCGTGGCAAAAGCGTGGACCAACGGTCGCGATCTGCGTCCAATTGAATCGAAGAGTTTTCACGAGTTGTGGTCGGATGAATAACACGGCACGCGAAGCTATTCTCGGATCGATCCGTTCGCATCTCGCGGCCAGTGTGCCTTATGACACGCAGGATGTGCTTCATCATGAAAATCCTGTTAATCCTGTCAAACTAGCCACTGATATCAAGCCAGTTAATTTATTTAAGGAGAGTCTTGAGGCGGTTGACGGACATTGCGTTGTGGTCCATGGCGACCACGGGGTTGCGGACGCGCTGACTCGGATCATTCGTGGTGGCCGTATCGCGATCTCAGACAACCCGGAGGTCGAACGATTACTTCATCTAACAGATCTCGAGATCGAAGAGCTCGGTATCGCGCCGAATGCTCACGATATTTTCCGATTCGACGTCGGGCTCAGCACGGTGCAAGCAGCGATTGCCGAAACAGGCACCCTCGTTCTCGACAGCACCCGCGAACGGCACCGATTAGTTTCGCTCGTGCCGCCAGTGCACATCGCAATCGTTCGTGCATCGCAGATTTATAGAACCCTGGGCGAAGTTCTAACATTTATCAGAAAAGAAAAAGAAATCAGTCCCGCAGTTACATTCATCACTGGTCCATCACGCACGGCCGACATCGAGCTGACGCTCGCCATCGGAGTCCATGGACCGCAAGAGCTTTACGTCATCGTCGACGAAGTGAATTGAATGCACATCATCTCTTTCGCAACTGAAGACTCAAACTGGCGCCAGCCACGCATGGGATTTATCTTGGAAGTCGGCGGTCACGATACCGGCTACCGGCTCGACTGCGAGAAGCTGTTTGATAAGGCCGATCGTCCGGCAGATCCGCTCGCGTGGTTTGATATGGATGGCCCATGGTTCAAAAAAGCACGCGAGACACACGATGTGCTCGTGCGCGATGAAAAGGCGCTCGCGGATGCTGGCGAGAAGGGCTGGCTGGTTCCAAGCAAAGACGCCTACTGGTTCGCGCCCGTGCCGCGTCCGGGAAAGATCATCTGCATCGGACTCAACTACCGGGATCACGCGGCCGAAAGCAACATGCCGATTCCCGAAAAGCCGGTCATGTTTTCGAAGTTTTCCAATTGCGTGATTGCACCGGGCGAACCGGTGGTCCTGCCAACGACGAGCCAGCAGGTGGATTACGAAGCAGAGCTGGCGGTGGTGATCGGCCGGCGTGCGAAACACGTATCGGCGGATCGTGCTTACGACTATGTGCTCGGCTACACGGCTTTCAACGACGTGAGCGCGCGCGATTTTCAGTTTGCCGATGGACAGTGGCAACGCGGAAAATCCTGCGACACGTTCGCGCCGATGGGCCAGACGATCGTTACGACGGATGCGATCCCGGATCCGCATAAGCTCTCGATCAAGCTTGTACTCAATGGACAAACCATGCAGGACTCAAACACGGATCAACTCATCTTTGGTGTCCCGGCGTTGATTGAGTTCATCACACAGTCAATCACGCTCGAACCTGGTGACGTGATCGCGACGGGCACGCCTCCGGGCGTCGGCTTCGCACGCAAGCCGCCGGTATTTCTCAAGCACGGCGACCAGATGGAGGTGCTGATCGAGGGAATGGGTGGTATAGGTAATCCCGTAGTTAGTGAAGCCGAATAAACTTCTCAGGAAAATAAACATGCGCAAACTTCTCTTGTTGCTAGTGGCACTCACTCTGGTCGCAGCCTGTACGAAGCCTAATGGCCCAGCGGCAAACGGCAAAAAGAAACTCACGATCGCTGTGATTCCAAAAGGCACTACGCACGAATTCTGGAAGAGCATTCATGCCGGCAGCAACAAGGCCGCGAGCGAGCTCACCGCGCAGGGCACTGACGTCGAAGTGATCTGGAAGGGTCCGTTGCGTGAAGACGATCGCGAACAGCAAATTCAGGTTGTTGAAGGTTTTGCTGCTCAAGGCGTGAGTGGCATCGTGCTGGCGCCACTCGACGATCGCGCGCTCGTTCGCCCGGTATCCGACGCTGGTCGCGCAGGTGTCCCAACTGTGATCATCGACTCGGGTTTGGTATCGAACGACTTTGTGAGTTTCGTCGCGACTGACAATCGCAAAGGCGGTTCGCTTGCAGCCGATCGCATGGGCCAACTTCTGAATGGTAAAGGCAAGGTGCTCGTCTTGAGATATGCGGAAGGATCCGCGAGCACGACGGAACGTGAAGCGGGTTTTATCGATGAAATCAAAGCGAAGTTTCCCGACATCGAGCTTGTCTCCACAGATCAATACGCCGGAGCGACACGCGACACTGCGAAGCGCGCTTCGGAGAATTTGTTGAATCGTTTTGGCGACGTCGTGCAGGGTATCTTCACGCCGAATGAATCGTCGACTGCAGGAATGCTTTTGGCGCTGCAGGACATCGGCAAGGCCGGGAAGATTTCGTTTGTCGGGTTCGACTCGAGCCAGCCGTTCATCGATGCCATTAATGCGAATCAGTTGCACGGGATCGTCGTGCAGAACCCGTTCAATATGGGTTACCTCGGCGTGAAGACGATGGTCGACAGTCTGCAGGGTAAGCAGGTCGAGAAAAAGATCGATACGGGTGTAATGCTCGTGACGAAAGAGAATCTCGAATCGCCCGAAGTGAAAACATTACTCCATCCGCCACTGGACCAATACTTAAAATAGGCCACGGAGTACACGGATAAAATTCGGATTTTTTCCCCGTCATCCGCGGTTAACTCTTATGGTTCGTCTTGTGCGTCAATGGCTGAATCGCCTCGGGCCTGTGCTCGGGCTGGTGTTGGTCATCGGTATTTTTTCACTTCTCGTTGATACGCCTGCTCGTCTTCTTTCACCAAACAATCTCCGCATCGTCCTTTCTCAAACCGTGATCGTCGCGATCGGCGCGATCGGGATGACGATGATCATCATCAGCGGCGGGATCGATCTCGCCGTTGGATCGACAATCGCGCTGACGGGAGTTATCACCGCACTCGCCATCAATGCCGGCTTTCCACCTTCAGTTGCTTTACTCAGCGGCATCCTGATGGGTGGAGTCGTCGGCGTGGTGAATGGTCTCGTGATCACGCGGCTTAAAGTCGTGCCGTTCATTGCCACACTTGGAATGCTCGGCGTTGCGCGCGGTGTCGCGAAGTGGATGGCGAACCAGCAGACCGTGAACATGCCAGGCACCTGGTTGAATGAGTTGCTCGTGATGTTTCCAACACCTTCGTGGTTACTCGTCGCGCCGGGCGTGTGGATCGCAATCGTGCTTGCTGTTTGTGCTGCGATTGTTTTGCGTAACACGGTTTTTGGGCGGCGTGTTTTCGCGCTTGGGTCGAATGAAGCGGCGGCGCGTGCGTGTGGTATCGCGACGGACCGATTGAAGGTTTGGATCTACGGGTTAGCTGGATTGTTGTTTGGACTTGCCGGAGTGATGCAGATGTCGCGTTTGCGACAGGGCGATCCGACTGTTGCCGCTGGATCGGAGCTCGACATCATCGCCGCGGTGGTGATTGGTGGCGGCAGTTTGAATGGTGGCGAGGGAAGTATTCTCGGATCGATGATCGGCGCGCTGATCATGGCGTTTCTTCGGAATGGATGTCAGCAGGTTGGTTGGCCCAACTACATTCAGGAGATCATTATCGGCGCGATCATCGTGGTTGCTGTCGCGATCGATCGCTGGAGATCCAGGGGACGCGGATAATACTGATCAGGAAACGAATTTCCGTGCGAATCTGCCTTAATCAATCCGTTCAATCCGCGGCTTAAAACAAGAAAAGTCTTGACAGTCTGGAAGCGGAATAGTATATGTTCCGCGTTTAGACAAATTCATCAATCCCAGTTTTCCTAGTAACTCATAACAAAACAGGCTGTCCCTTTCGCCTGTAAATCGTTGGCCTAATAAGTCTTAACTAAGAACAATTTATCCCATGCGCAAGATTAACCCACACGATTTCAAGGTAGCTCGTCGCGGTACCAGCCGCGAAATCAATCGCCAGATTGCCCTGAATCTTATTCGCGCCCACCAACCCGTGTCGCGCGCTGACCTCGCCCGGCTTATGAACGTGCGCCGCGGCGTCGCCAGTCTGCTGGTGAACGAGCTCCTGAACGAGTCGCTGATCTTCGAAGGCGCCGTCGGCGAATCCGTGGGACGTGGTCGCCGGCCGACATTTCTCTTCATCGACTCGCGCCAGCGTTGTGTCGTCGGCGTCGATATTCGTGCAACGAGAACCTACATCCTGGTTACCGATCTGATGGGCCGGCAGCTCGGCGTCGTCAGTAGTTTTCAAACTAACCGCGAAGTCGACGTTTTGATTCAGGAGCTCGCGCGACGCATCAAGCAGATCCTTGCTGACTACAAGGAAGTCGGTGCGTGCGAAGGTGTCGGCGTCGCGGTTCCCGGTATGGTTGATCCTGCAAAGGGTCGAGTAATGCACGCGCCGACTCTTTCGTGGCGCGACGTCAACCTGCGCGAACCACTTGCCGTTGCTCTTGGCATTCCTGTTCACATCGAGAATTCAGGTAAGGCGTGCGCCCTCGCGCAGGTGTGGGCCACGCGTAGCGACGTTGTCGCTTCGGGAAGTTCGGTCTTTGTAAGCGTCTCCGATGGCGTTGGCGTCGGCATCGTCGTGAACGGAGAAGTGCTGCGCGGCCGTCACAATACGGCGGGCGAGTTTGGTCACGTGCCGCTGAGCATCGATGGGCCAAAGTGTTCCTGCGGCGCTACTGGTTGCTGGGAGGCTTATATTTCAAACCTTGCAACTCTTTCGCGTTACTTCGGTCAGGACTTGTCTGAACCGCGACCGCGCGCTGCCGAAACTGCCAGCTTCTCGGTCGAGGACGTGATCGCACGTGCTCGTGCCGGCGATGCAAAAGCACTCGCTGCGATTAACTCCACCGCACGTTACCTCGGCCTGGGCCTGGCTTCGATCATCAACGCTCTCGATCCCGGGCGCGTTTATATCGGCGGCGAAATAACTACAGCGTGGAGTTTGATCGAACCAATCGTTCGCAGCGCTCTGCGCGAACGAACGTTGACTGAGTTTGGCGGCGCGACTGAAATCCACGTCGTGCCTGCAGAAGATCACCCGCGCCTGCGTGGTGCCGTTGCTCTTGTTGCTGCGCCGGCCTTTGCGGCGCCGATGGTTGCCTAAAACAGTTTTCAATCCGTGAGCGAAGCTCCGCGTAAATCCGCGGCTAACACTTTCTCCTTTGGAGGTCTAGACCGATGCGTTGCTCTACACTGTGGTTATTGTTACTCATCCTCGTCGCTTGTCAAAGCTCATTCGCACAAACTGTGGTAGGTCGCATTTCTGGCACCGTCACAGATAGCTCGGGTGCGGTTATACCTAACGCCACGGTTACCGTCCGTAACAACGCGACTAACCTCGAACGGACTGCCGTCACGGATGGCGAAGGCTTCTACACCGTCACGAATCTTCCCGTCGGAAGTTACACCATCGCGGTTGAGCAAAAAGGTTTTAAGAAGTCAGTTCAGACTGACAACGTTCTGGCGGCTGATACCCGGTTAACTGTCAACATTGCACTCGAGCCGGGCGCTGTTTCAGAGACAGTCGAGGTTTCAACTGCGGCAGGCGAGACGGTCAACACCACGTCGGGTGAAGTTGCTCGCGTTGTCGATAAACGCCAGGTCCAAAACCTTGCTCTGAACGGCCGCAACTACATGCAACTCGTTACGCTGATTCCGGGCGCGGCGATTCTTGATGAGGACCAACTCGCACTCACGACGAGCTTGAGCATCAGTCAGGCTGCTATCAACGGCAATCGTCCGAATTACAACAGTCTCACAGTTGATGGCGGCTTCAACATGGATTCAGGCAGCAACAATAGCCAGGTCAATAACGTCGGAATCGATTTTATTCAGGAAGTGAAGATTCAAACCTCGAACTTTTCTGCTGAGTATGGTCGCAACGCGGGCGCTGCTGTGAATGTAGTCACACGTAGTGGTGGAAATGACTATCACGGGAGCGTTTATGAATTCGGCCGTAACGACAAACTCGATGCCCGCAACTATTTCTCTCCTAAGAAAGGAAAGTTGCGCTTCAACAATTTCGGCTGGAATTTCAATGGGAAGATCGTTAAAGACAAGCTCTTCTTTTTCGCCGGCCAGGAGTACAAGTACATCCGTCAGGACGCGGCGCCCGTTTCCCGTAACATGCCAACCAGAGCCGAACGACTAGGCGACTTTAGTTTGCGTTCGGGTGCGCTGAACGTTCCTGTTGGTTATACGGCAATCAATCCGGCGAACGGAACAACAGTCGCCGCAGGTCAACCAATTCCGCAACGCAACCTGGCTAACCTGAGACTCAATGGCCAACCCGTTGGTGTGACTCCCAACGGCAAAGCCATAGCCGCGGTCTATACCGCAATGGAACAAATCGCAGTTGCCTACTCTGATACGCCGACGGCAAACAACGCGACTTTCCAGCAGCCCAATCCTTTCGACTACCGTGAAGACAACATCCGCATCGATTACAGAATCAATTCCAAACATAGTGTTTACGGTCGCTATCTCCATGACATGTACGATCTGATCGATCCCTTCGGCACATTCATAAACTCGCAACTGCCGACAGTGCCGACCAATCGACTCCGTCCGGGAAGCAGTTATCAACTCTCGTATACCTGGTTGATAACACCAAACTTCATTAATGAAGCCAAAGCCAACGCTACCTGGAACGGGCAGCGAGTGCCGCCGGTTGGAGAATTCTGGAAACGCTCGACATTTGGTTTTACTTATCCACAGCTTTCTTCGGGAGGACGTTTCGACGATGGCATTCCGAACGTGACCTTCGCCGGAAACGGCTCGATGGCAAACTTTAACGGACCAAACGGCTCCTTATTGTCACCGACGACGGATATCGCGGTCAGCGACAACGTGACCTTCATTCGCGGCAAGCATTCGCTCAAGACCGGCCTGGTCGTGATTCGTAATCGCAAGGATCAGAACGGTCGCTCTATTTATACTGGCAACGTAGCTTTCAATTCCGGTGCTGCCTCAGGCGCCGTTACTACAGGCAACGCTTTCGCGGATGCATTGCTGGGAAATTTCCGTACCTATCAGGAAGCAGACAACGATCCGATCGGCTTCTTCAGATTTAATCAAGTCGAAGCCTTCGTTTCAGACAGTTGGAAGATTACGCGCGATTTGAGTTTTGAAATCGGAGCTCGCTACTACCACTTTGGTCCGACGTACACGCAGGCAAACAACATGGCGAACTTTGACCCTGCTCACTATGATCCATCCAAAGCGGTGACAGTCCTCGCTAACGCTACAATCGATCTGACAAAGGGCGGCAATCGTTTTAACGGGCTAGTCAGAGCTGGTGATGGTATTCCACTCGAGGAGCGTGGCAGAGTCAGCGCCAGCGACGCAGCGCTGGGACTCGTTCCTGCCGGCGCACCGCGAGGTTTTTACCAGCCCGCAGACCGGCTGGCTCCGCGATTTGGATTTGCCTATGCTCCGTTCCATGACGATAAGACTTCTATTCGCGGCGGCTTTGGTATGTACTACGACAAGGTCGAAGGCAACCTTATCTTCTCGCAGGTTAATGTGCCGCCCTTTGTCAGTACGCCTAATTTTAGCAACGGTAATCTCGCAAATCCGTCCGGCGGCACTCCCGCTAATGCAGCATTGATCGGCAATATCAACTCTATCGATCCTAATCTGGACATCGCCTACTCGATGAACTTTAGTCTGGGTGTTCAGAGGGAGCTGCCTCGTGGTTTCTTCGTCGAGGCAAACTACGTGGGGAATTTGGGACGACACTTAATTCGACAGCCGGATATCAATCAGGTTTCGTTTAAAGCCTTGACGGCGAATCTGCCCGCGAATGGTGGTCCAAACGCCAGTGTTGATTCCCTGCGGCCGTTCAAGGGATTTACTCAGATCCTTTACCGGCTTTCTGACGCCAACTCTAATTACCATGGCCTGCAGCTCTACGCCGCTAAACGGAAGGGCAACCTTGAACTGACGGCCGGATACACATGGTCCAAAGTGCTTACTGATACAAGCGGAAACGGCGACGGCGTTGACGTCGGAGAGGATCCATTCAACCGCCACTCGAATTATGGCGTGGCGACCTTCGATCGCCGGCACATCTTCGTGACGACGTACGACTATCTCCTGCCATTCTTCAGCAAGATGAAAGGCTTTGGTGGGGCAGTATTGTCGGGTTGGGAAATTAGCGGCATCACCCGTTATCAAAGCGGGGCGCCTTTAACCGTCACAGCTAACACGGCAATCGGAACCAGGCGCGCGAGTTATGTAGGCGGGGACGTCCGCGCAGCGTCGTTTGGTCCGCTCAACCAATGGATCAGTGAGACGGCGTTCGCGCCCGCTCCTCCTACTGGGCGCGGTACCAGTGGTGTCGGCATTGTTCAGGGTCCTAACCTCCAAACGTGGGATTTCTCGATGCGCAAGCAGTTCCAGATTTCTGAACGCTTCAACCTCCGATTCCAAGCGGACATGTTCAATGCGTTCAACCGAGCTAATTTCAGGAATCCCCCGACTGTTCTAACTACGGCAGGTTTTGGACGCATCACGCAAGCTGGTCCGGCTCGTAATATTCAGTTTGGTTTGAAGCTGAATTTTTAAATGAGATCGGTTCTTATCAGTGTTATCTGCGTCACCTTGTGTGTCAGCGCGCAGGCACGTACGGTGACCACAGCGACTTTACGTGAAGAGGTAAACACGTTTCTCGGCAAGGAACTCGCGGCTCATTTGAGCGAGATCAAGTCGCTGGATCCGCCGCCCGATCGCGTTCTTGGTGTGCCGACCACGGGTGAGTTTTCATGGGGCACGTTCATGCGGGCTTTGGCGGCGTACGCCGAGACGAACAGCCAGAAAGAATTGGCCGGCCGCGATCTGGTAAAGGCCGTAGCCCAGATGGGATTGATCGAGGCCCGCAACGGAAGCAAGACTTTTTCACAGTTGTATGCAGCCCTTGCTTTACGCCACTTTGGTCGCGATCTAAAAACTAATCCGCTGTGGTTGAGCCTGACGCCGGAAGAACAGAAGGCCTGGCGCGCACTGCTGAATCCGGAAAGTTTCTATGATCCACGGACAAAGCATCTGATCAATCACGCCGAGAATTATCTCGGCGTAGCGGCCCGCATTACGAGTATTAGTTTTGAACTCGGTGTATCGACGGATCGCGCGTTCCTAGACGAGTTACTCGATCGCGCTGCGGTCCAGTTCACCGAGGGCAATCTTTACGCTGACGATGCGCCGCCTACGGGACGTTTCGATCGTTACTCAAACGAGTACGCGCGTTATGTCTACGAAGCGGCAGAGTCGTCCGGGCGCAAGGATCTGATGAATAAGATTCGTCCTTCCCTGATGGCCCAGATGCGACTTTGGTGGGACGTCGTTTCGGACGATGGGTATGGTTACAACTGGGGGCGCAGCCAGGGCGTGGTCAGTTATCTCGACACGCCCGAGATCGTAGGCTTTCTGGCGTCGCATCCTGAGTTCAGGCCCGCACCACTCGGCGATCTCGCGGCGCTTTATTACCAGGCGTGGAATTATTTGCAGCACGATTATCGCAGTGACGCGCACCTGCTTTCGATCTTTGCATTCGGACGTGGCAATTACGCCTACATCTCGCGCGAGCGTGAGTGGCAGCAGACAACCGGCTTCTTCGGCAAGCTCGCGAACTCGCACACGCCGATCATGAACGCGCTGGAGAAAGAGGGGATTGCCACATTTCCGGTTGTGCCGGCCCTTTCGCAGGTGGCACGGTTCGAATTCTTTCGCAAGATGCCGGAACGATCGGCGGGTGTTTGGATAGTGCGCCAGAGTGCGCTTCGTTTTGCGTTGCCGATCACGACTGGTCCAAAGCCGGGAATGTCAGACTATTTACCCGCGCCACATGGTTTGTCTGGATTTGCTGCGCCGGTCGAGCAGACTTACCCGGCGCTGACGGCTTATGTTGAGCTGGCAGACGGGCGCACGGTCGTCGCGACGGATGGCGCGGATATTATCGAGCCTGCGGCCGATGGACAAAGTTTGCGTGTTCGTTGGACCAAGTGGGCGGTCGTCGGCACGCCGTCAGGGAAAGTGCAGGATGTTGGCCTGACGAGTGAAGTCGTTTGGGCGATTAAAAATGGCACGTTGTTTCGCGAAGAAACTTTGAGTTCACAACAACCGGTTAGTATTCGTCGCTGGCGACTGGCGGTTCCCACGACGTGCGATCAGGTCGAAACGGAAAACTCGAATGGAGTGCGAATCGATCATTTCAGCTCAGCGACGGGAAAATTGGACGTGCGTTTGTCTGACGCAAACTTTCCGTTGAAGACGTCGATTATGGCTACAGGCAACAGCGCACTCGGACGTGGTGTTCATGGTGCGATACCGTTGCATCTGGTATTTGAAGCGAAGGATGTTACGGTGAACGGCGCCCTGAAATTTAAGCTGGCGCTGACGCCGAAGTAAGTTGGGACAGGATTTACAAGATTAAGCAGGATTTACATGTTAATCCTGAATCATCTTGTTAATCCTGTCAAAAATGGTGAGGAGTATCCATGGATCAGGAAGTTGTTCAAAACCCAATCACACCAGAAACCTGTTTCGTGCCGAAGACGCACGAAGGCAAAGGACGTCGCACAGCGGTCGCTCCCGGCGCGACGGCCGCACGTTACCTGCACTACGGCCGCATCACGCTTGCGGCGGGCGACGCGCCGATCACGTTCAATAGCGAAGACCACGAAGTGGGACTGATCTGTCTTAACGGCAAAGCAACCGTAAAAACCGAAGGCGAAACATTTGATCTCGATCGCTACGATGCGGTTTATGTTCCGCGCGATTCAGAGATTGAAGTTGCTGCGCCGGAAGGTTGCGATCTCGCGGAAGTTTCCGCGCCTGTCGATAAGCGATATCCACTGAAGTTTGTCTCGTACACAGAAGTACGACAGAACCCGAAGCTCCACTTGATCGCCGGCAAGCCACCCGCTGAGCGCGATCTGAACGTGCTCATCGGCGCCAACGTCGAAGCGGGTCGCATCATGGCCGGAGTGACTTTTTCGACGCCCGGCAACTGGACGTCATGGCCTCCGCACGAACATTCAAAGCTACTCGAAGAGGCCTATCTTTTTATCGACATGCCGTCACCGTCATTTGGCGTACAGTTTGTCTACACCGATCCGAAGAAGCCGGAGCTGGTCCAGGTGGTGCGCGAAGGCGACTGTGTGTTGATGCCGCAGGGTTATCACCCGAACGTCGCCGCGCCGGGTGGGCAGATCAACTTTTTGTGGATGATGGCAGCGATCAAAGAAGGTGAAGACCGGCTCTATGGTGTTGTGAATGTGCAGCCTGAATACGCTGCGGGTGGCTCGGGCCTCGAAGCTGTCAGCGATAAAAAGTAGAGGAACTGACATGTCCAACACCTCTTCGGAAAGTAACGGCAACGGCAATGGCAATGGTTTCAACTTCGCCCGTCATCTGAATTGGTCCAACATTCCCGTTGAGCATCCGGCGGACGGAATCGAGCGCCAGATGTTTGTGGGGAACCGGATGATGATTTGCCGTTTCCGTTTCAAGCCGTTTCTGGTCACTCCGGAGCACGATCATCCACACGAGCAGATGACGATCGTCGAGCAGGGGCGCGTACGATTTTTTATCGAAGGTAAAGAACAAATTGCGTCAGCGGGCGACGTGCTGCACTTCCCATCAAACTGCTGGCACGGCGCCACGATGATGGACGAAGAGGTGGTTTTGATCGATATTTTCTCCCCGCTTCGTGAGGACTTTCTGAATCCACAGATTACACAGATTTGATTCTTGATCAGTTCAAACTAAAAGACCGTATCGCTTTGGTTACGGGAGCGTCGGCTGGTCTGGGCGCTGCTATTGCAATCGCGCTGGCTGAAGCGGGAGCGCAGGTTGCCTGTCACGGCAACACGCGTTCTCCCGAAGCAACTTGTGAGCAGATTACGAGCGCAGGTGGCGAGGCTTATGCCGTTGCTGGCGATCTGAGTCAGCCGGAAACGCCGAAGCACCTCGTCGCTCAAACACTCGAGCGCTTCGGTCGCATCGACATTCTCATCAACAACGCCGGCACGATTCGCCGCGCGCCCGCGGCGGATTACTCCGACGAGGATTGGGCCACAGTAATCGAAGTCAATCTGTCGAGTGTCTTTCGTCTTTCGAAACTCATTGGCAAGCAGATGATCGAGCGTGGCGACGGCGGCAAGATCGTCAACATCGCTTCATTGCTCTCGTTTCAGGGCGGCATCACCGTTCCGGCGTACGCTGCCTCGAAGGGCGGCGTGGCCCAACTCACCAAGGCACTCGCGAACGAGTGGGCCAAACACCGTATCAACGTCAACGCGATTGCTCCGGGATACATGCGGACTGCCAACACCGCAGCCCTACAAGCAGACGAAACACGCAACCGCCAAATCCTCGAGCGAATTCCCGCAGCACGGTGGGGCGAACCCGAAGATCTCGCGGGGGCCGCCGTATTCCTGTCATCGGCCGCAAGCAATTACATCACCGGCCACGTTTTGGTAGTCGACGGAGGCTGGCTGGGCCGATGATCGAAGAACAAACATCAATCCGCGTTCATCCGCGTTCATCCGCGTCCCACTATCGCTGGGTCATCTGCGCTCTCTTGTTCTTCGCAGCGACGATCAACTACATCGATCGCCAGGTGATCGGAATCCTCAAAACAACTATTCAGAGTGAAATCGGCTGGAGTGAACTGGATTACAGCTCCGTCGTCCTCGCTTTCCAGGCGGCCTACGCGATCGGCCTGCTCGGTGTCGGACGTCTAATCGATCGCCTCGGCACACGCAAAGGATTCTCACTCGCCATCATCTTCTGGAGCGTCGCAGCGATGGGCCATGCTCTCGCTCATTCGGTGTTTGGCTTTGGCGTTGCTCGCTTCTTCCTGGGTCTTGGCGAGGCGGGAAACTTTCCCGCGGCGATCAAGACAGTCGCCGAATGGTTTCCGAAGAAAGAGCGCGCGCTCGCTACCGGAATCTTCAACTCGGGCACCAACATCGGCGCGCTTGTTACGCCGATCGTAGTTCCGATCATAACGATCAGATACGGTTGGCGCGCTGCGTTCATCGTGACTGGCGCGATTGGATTCATCTGGCTCTTCGCGTGGTGGGCACTTTACCGGCGTCCCGAAGAGCATCCGTCACTGTCGAAGTCTGAACTGGAATATATTCAGAGTGATCCTCCTGACCCGCTCGTGAAAGTACCGTGGGCACGACTTATTCCGCACCGGCAAACGTGGGCTTTCTCACTGGCAAAGTTCATGACCGATCCAATCTGGTGGGTGTATCTCTTCTGGCTTCCCGACTTCCTGCACAAACGACATGGATTGAGTCTGAAAGATTTTGGCCCACCACTCATCGTGGTCTACCTCCTGGCGGACATCGGCAGCATTGGTGGTGGCTGGCTCTCGTCGTCGCTCATCAAGCGGGGTTGGACCGTCAACGCAGGCCGGAAGCTCGCGATGCTGATCTGCGCGCTCGCAGTTGTTCCGATCGTTTTCGCGGCGCAGACTTCGAACCTGTGGGTGGCGGTTATCCTGATCGGCGTCGCGGCGGCGGCGCATCAAGGCTGGTCGTGTAACCTGTTTACCACGACTTCAGACATGTTTCCGCGGCACGCAGTTGGTTCGGTGGTTGGGATTGGCGGCATGGCCGGCGCAGTCGGCGGCATGCTGATCGCGCGCCTCGTCGGCGAGATACTCGAACGCACCGGGAGCTACGTGCCGATCTTTATTATCGCCGCTTCGGCATATTTAGCCGCCCTACTCGTCTTTCACCTGTTGTCACCAAAGCTGGAGCCCGCTAATCTTTAGCCACAAAAGGCACACAAAGCACAAAATGGGTTTTCCGGTTAAAAAGAAAAGTGAGTGTCGCTGGGATTTTGTGAGTCTCGGCGAGGTAATGCTGCGACTCGATCCGGGTGAGGGGCGCGTCGCGACAGCTCGTAGCTTTCAGGTCTGGGAAGGCGGCGGCGAGTACAACGTAGCGCGCGGGCTGAAGCGATGTTTCGGATTGGACGCTGCGGTTGTCACGGCGCTGGCTGACAACGCTGTCGGGCGTCTGGTCCAGGATCTGATTTATCAGGGCGGTGTGGACCAGTCGCACCTGAAGTGGGTGAAGTTCGATGGCGTTGGACGCACGGTTCGAAATGGTCTGAACTTTACTGAACGCGGCTTTGGCGTGCGTGCCGCGGCCGGTTGCTCCGATCGCGGTCACACGGCGGTGTCGCAACTGAAGCCGGGCGACATCGATTGGGAACAAATCTTTGGTACTGAAGGGGCGCGCTGGTTTCACACGGGCGGTATTTTTTGCGCACTGTCCGAAACGGCGCCCGCGGTGGCGCGTGAAGCGATGGAAGTCGCGCGAAAACACGGCACGCTGATCTCGTACGATCTGAATTATCGTGAATCGCTTTGGAAGTCGATCGGCGGGCAGGCGAAGGCGGTTGCTGTTAATCGCGATCTGGCGCCGCTCGTCGATGTGATGATCGGAAACGAAGAAGATTTTACTGCTGCACTCGGATTCGAAGTCGAAGGGCTCGATGAGCATCACTCGAAACTCGACGTGCGTAACTTTCAACGCATGATCGAGCGGGCTGTGCGTGAGTTTCCGAACTTCAAAGTTGTGGCGACAACGCTGCGACATGCCAAAACTGCGACGATTAACGATTGGGGCGCTGTTTGTTACACAGACGGCGAACTGTATCAAGCGCCGGTTCGCGAGAACCTTGAGATTCTGGATCGTGTCGGTGGTGGCGACTCGTTTGCCTCGGGGTTGATTTACGGATTGCTTACTGAGCGCGGGATCCAGTGGGCAGTCGAGTGTGGCGCGGCACACGGTGCGCTCGCGATGACAACGCCGGGCGATACGACGATGGCGACGTTATCGGAAGTGGAGCGAGTGATGAAGGGCGGGACAGCGAGGGTGGCACGGTGAACAAAGCGGAGGTTATTCAACACATCAAAGACACGGGCATTATTCCCGTAGTGCGTGCGACGAGTGCTGACGAGGCGATGCGCGCGATCGATGCGATTCGTGAAGGTGGCATCTCGGTGCTCGAAATCACGATGACTGTGCCGGGCGCGATCAAAGTGATCGAGCAGGTGTCGCAGCGTTATGGGAAAGATGCGCTTGTCGGTGCTGGAACGGTGCTCGATCCGGAAATCGCGGAGGCTTGTGTTTCGAGCGGGGCGCAGTTTGTAGTGAGTCCGGCGCTGAATCTCGAAACCATTGCGTGTTGCCGGCGACTCGACGTCCCAGTGATGCCTGGCGCACTGACGCCGACGGAGGTGGTCCAGGCGTGGAACGCGGGCGCAGACTTCGTCAAGGTGTTTCCGGCGGGGGCGGTCGGAGGTGCGAGTTATCTAAAAGCGTTGAAGGCTCCACTGCCGCAGATCGAGATGATTCCTACCGGCGGTGTGTCGATCATCACTGCCGCAGACTTCATACGCGCGGGTGCGGCTGCTTTAGGTGTGGGAACCGACCTCGTCGATATCGAAGCGCTTCGTGAAGGGCAGGCCGCCCACATCACCGAACGTGCTAAGCAGTTCTTGCAGATAGTGCGTGAGGCGCGTGAAAGCTAAGGATATGTTTCACAGGATTGACAGGATTGTTCAGGATTCACATGTAAATCCTGTGAAACCAATTTTAGGAAATGAGCGAGCAGAAGAATATTAGTGACTACGCGATCATTGTTGGACCGAACGACAATGTTGCGGTCGTAAAGAATGAAACGTTCGCTGGTCTCGAGGTCGTGTTGCCCGGCGACACGATCGTGAAACTTCGCGACGCCGTTCCGCCCGGACATCGATTCGCCACGCGCGACATTCCCGCCGGAGAATTCGTCACTCAATTCGGTCAACCTATCGGCACATCACTCGGTATAAACAGCGGCGAGCAGATCACGCACGCAAACATGTCGAACGACGTCCCCCTGGTCAGAGACTTGCCCGAGAATCTGCACACACCGCCGCCCGACTACATTCCCGAAACAGAGCGCGGCACGTTCATGGGTTACCGCCGTCCAGACGGCCGCGTCGGCACGCGAAACTTTGTTCTGATAGTGCCGACCAGCATGTGTGCGAGTCATGAAGCGCAACAGATTTCGACGATTGCTGAGTTTACGCTCTACGATCGGTTTAAATACCCGAATGTTGATGGTGTGGTTGCGATTCCGCACAATAAAGGTTGTGGCTGTCAGGATGGATCGACGATCGATGTGATGCTGCGGACGCTTTCGAACTATGCGGATCACCCGAATGTCGGTGGCGTGATTCTGATCGATCTCGGTTGTGAAAAGACAAATCTTTCACAGGTGGAAAAGTATCTACTCAAGCGTGAGAAGTCATTTGATAAGCCCGTTGCAAAAATCGGTATCCAGGATGTCGGCGGCACACAGGCTGCCATTCAGCGTGGTTTGCAGGAAGTCGAGCAAATGTTGCCCGAGGCGAACCGCGTCGCGCGTGAAGAATGTTCCATCGGCGAGCTCGTGTTGGGTGTGAAGTGTGGCGGTTCCGATGGCTTCTCTGGAATCTCGGCGAATCCTTCACTCGGACGCGCTGCGGATCTTCTGGTGCGATCCGGCGGCACAGTGCTAATTACGGAAGTGCCTGAGTTTTGCGGCGCGGAACATCTGCTCGCGAATCGCGCCAAGGACGTGGAAACGGGCCGTGCTGTTTATCGGATGGTCGATTGGTACAAAGACTACGCGTCGAAGTTTGGCGCGGTGCTCAATAACAATCCGAGTCCGGGTAACATCGCCGGCGGTCTGCTGAACATCACGATCAAATCGCTGGGGGCGATTGCGAAGGCGGGAACGACGCGCGTCGAGGGCGTGTTGGAATACGCCGAGACATGGAAAACTCGCGGTCTCAATCTCATGCAAGGACCGGGATACGATCAGGAGTCGACACCGGGTCTCGTCGCAGCCGGAGCGACTGTCGTTGTGTTCACCACGGGCCGAGGCACAACGATCGGAAACGCGATCGCGCCGGTAATCAAACTCGCTTCAAACACGCCGATCTTCGAGCGCATGAAGAACGATCTGGATCTGTCCGCAGGCGGTGTGATCGATGGGACAGAGACAATCGACGGAGTGGGCCAGCGCGTGTTTGACGAGATTTGCCGCGTAGCCGGCGGCGCGCAGGCGAAAGCGGAAGAACACAAGCATCGCGAGTTTCAATTCTGGGCCGAGCAGACCGTGTCGCTTTAAGACGCAGATTAAACGGATCATGGCAACGGATCTGGTCATCCATGGTTTAGATCTCTCAACACTCACCGAGATCGTTCACCAGGCGCTCGATGTTATTCAACCCGGTGAGCGTGTGCTGGCGATCATTCCCGACAAGACTCGCGACGATAACACCCACCAGCTTTTCCCGGTTGCGAGTGAATTCTTAAACAAACGTGGAGTTGCTTTGTTCGACGCGCTTGTGGCGCAGGGCACTCACCCGCCGATGTCGGAGTCGCAAAAGCTTTCGAAGATCGGAGGTGCAGGTTTTTCTGGTCAACTATTCGATCATCGCTGGGACCAACCTGAGGAGCTGATCACGCTCGGCGAGTTGAGTGCCGAGACAGTAAGTGATTTGACCGATGGGTTGATCAGTCAAGCAGTGCCGGTGAGTCTGAATAAACTCCTCGCACCGGGCATTTACGACACTGTGATCGTGTTTGGCGCGACGGTGCCGCATGAAGTCGCAGGCTTTGCTGGTGGCGCGAAGTATTTTTTTCCAGGCGTGGCGGGACCCGAGCTGACGCATACGACGCACTGGCTGGGCGCGCTGGCAGGGATTGAGAACATCATCGGCCGCGTCGACACGCCCACACGACGCCTGATTGAAGCCGCCACAGACCTCGTTCCCGCACGCATCATTTCACTGAATACAGTTGTTTCTCGAAACGACGGCGAACTCGTAACGTACGCGCTTTTCGCTGGAGACATTCGCGAAGCCTTTCGCCGTGCGACCGAAGTCAGCCGCAGAGTTCACATTCGTTACACGGACAGAAAATATAAGCGGGTCGTGGCGCTGCTCGATCCGCACTACGACGAACTCTGGGTCGGCGGAAAGGCGAGTTACAAACTCGGCGCGATCATCGAGGAAGGTGGCGAGCTGATCATCTACGCGCCCCACCTCACGAAGCTTTCAGAAACTCACGGTGCGCTGATCGAGAAGTATGGTTACGCACCGCTCGAGAGTGTGCGCGACATGCTGGGTGTCTCGCCGGAGCTGCGCGAAAACTTGTGCATTGCAGCGCACCTGGCCCATGTTGCGTATGCGGGAAGATTAGACGACGAAGGGAAGATCGTACCGCGTTACAAAATCATGATGGCTACCGGTCTCGATGAGGAAACGTGCAGACGCGTTAACCTCGGCTATATTGACTACCGCTCATTTGACTATGAATCACTGCGCTTTGATCCTGACTCCTTAATCGTTGCCGACGCAGGAAGAGATCTTTATCTGCGTTCATCCGCGTAAATCCGCGGCTAAAAACTTCCCTAAGCGACGAGCTCCGTAGGCACATCAATAACGTTATAACTCGCGATAAACTGATCCAACTGCTGACTGCCGAGCGGCGTTGAGAACAAAAAGCCCTGCCCGTTTTCGCACTCCAACTTGCGCAACAGTTGCAACTGATCTTCAGTCTCGACTCCTTCAGCAACCACGTCCATGCCCAGAGTCTGAGCGAGCGCAACGATCGTGCGGATGATCGCGAGGTTCTCTTCATTCTCCATCATCTGAGTCACGAACGATCGATCGATCTTCAAAGTATCGATGGGGAAACGCTGCAGGTAACTCAAACTCGAATAGCCCGTGCCGAAGTCGTCGATACTCAACTGCACGCCGAGCTCGCGCAACTGCGTCAACAATCCGACCGCCGCGTCGAGATTGTCGCTGAATACTGACTCGGTGATCTCCAGTTTCAGACAGCGCGGCGGCAATTCAAACTGCTGCAACAAGCTTGCGATGTTCTCGACCAAACCGGGCTGATTAAACTGTTTCACTGACAGATTGACACTGACGAACAACGGCGGCGCTGCCGGAAACATCGTCTGCCACTCGCGTGCCTGGCGGCACGCCGATTCGAGCACTCGTTGACCAATCATCAGGATCTGACCAGTTTCTTCCGCAACCGGGATGAAGTCTTTCGGTGGCACCAGTCCGAACTCCGGATGACGCCAGCGCACTAAAGCTTCAAAGCCGATCAAGGTGCGGTTTTCAAGCGACACGATAGGTTGATAGTCGACAAACAATTCCTCGCGTTCGCAAGCGCGTCGCAGATCCGTCTCCATCTTCAAACGGCTCATCAGCTCACCGTGCATGTCGCGTCCAAAAATCTCATACCGCGCTTTCCCGCGAGCTTTGGCCTGATGCATCGCAGTCTCAGCGTCGCGCAGCATGTCTGAAACTTGTTCGGCGTAATCCGAGCCGAGCGCGATGCCGATGCTGAGCGTCGTATAGACTTCCTGGCCGAGAAGATTGAACGAGATGGCGAGCGCCTGTTGAATGCGTGTTGCCACTGACGATGCCTCGTCCTCACCTGAGACGTCGTCGAGCAGCACCGCGAACTCATCGCCGCCGACTCGTCCGAGCACATCGTTCTGTCGCAGACAGGTCTTGATGCGCTGTGCGATCTGTATCAACAACTGATCTGCACTCGCGTTTCCGAGGCTGTCGTTGACCAGCTTGAAACGATCGACGTCGATAAGCAGCACCGCACACTCTTTGTCCGTTTGCTTGCGCGCGAACCTGTGTTTGAGCAGATCATAGAATCGTGCGCGGTTTGGTAATCCCGTCAGCGTGTCTTGCGTCAGCTTTTCCTCAGCACGCTTGCGATCGCTGATGTCCTGCACCTGGAAGAACAAACGCTTCGTTCCGGTTTCCGAATCCTTAAGCAGGGAGACGTGCCACTGCACCCAAACCGTGTGACCCTGCTCGTGTACGTAACGCTTCTCCTGTTCGTGACTCTGAATGTATCCCTCGAGCACGCGCTGAATGTACGACTGCACGTGTCGCAAATCGTCTGGGTGGGTCATCATCTGGAAACTGGTCGCGCGCAATTCCTGTTCTGAATAGCCGAGCAGTTTGCACAGTGATTCATTCACCTGGAGCCAGCTACCGTCAACCGATACGACTGCCATTCCGATCGCCGCGTTATCAAACGTGCCGCCGTAAGTCTTTGAATTTGCCGAGAGCGCGAAGGGAATCGAATCCGGTGCGAAAGGCGCATCGGAGTTCGCGTCCATACCGTCCCCGAGCTGTCGATTCTGACTGCGCTCCGTTGCCCGGCGACGCTTCATACGCTTCTGTTCGTACATCGCCTGGTCGGCTTGTTCGAGCAACTCTTCGAAATTCGTCATGCGCTCCGGCTCGAGTGTGGCGACGCCGATACTGAAAGCGAGTTTAAATCCGCGTGTTTCCGAGGCGTTATAGGCTTTGAGATTCTCATTGAGTCTCGTGATCGCGTCTTCTTTACTCGCGTTGAGATCCGTTACGAGCACCGTGAACTCGTCGCCGCCGAGGCGCGCGATGATGTCAGTGCTGCGGAAGCTGCGGTTGAGAATCTTCGCCGTGTTGATGAGGGCGTTGTCGCCTTCGTTGTGTCCAAACTCGTCGTTGATGCGCTTCATGCCATCGAGATCGATGAAGAGCAGGAGCAGAGTTTCTTTTTGACGGCGCGCGAAGTCGAAGTAAGGGGCGGCTTGTTTGAGCAATCCGCGACGATTGAACAATCCCGTCAGGTCGTCTTTGAGTGAACTGTTGCGCAGCGTCTCTTCGATCTTCTTGCGTTCAGTGATATCGCGCACGACTTGCACCAGACCACCGCCATCGACGCTCGAAATCGAAATCTCGAGAGGGAAAGTGCCTCCGCTGAGTTTCAACCCAAGGGCTTCACCTCGCCACGAACCGTCGCGCCAGACTGCCGGCATGATCTGTTCCTTGAGACGATTCAACTCTTCCTGAAAGTAGAACATCTCCCAGCTCGCCCCGATGAGGCGTTCCGGATTTGAGTAACCAAAAATTTTTGCGTACGCGTCGTTGAGATAGATACAGACGCCGAGGGGATCGATGATGGCCATGCCGTCCATCGACGCCTTCATCGCCGCGGCTTGTTGGGCAAGAGAGCCGGCGGCGCGTTTGCGTTCGGTAATATCGCGAGCGACCACCGAAGCGCCGGTGATCGCTTTGCCGTCCATGATCGGGCAGATGGTAAGAGAGACGTCGATTGGGGTTCTGCCCTTTTTCAGGTGGACCATTTCGTATTGCGTGACGTTCTCGCCACGCGCGACTTTTTCAAACAAGAGCGAGGCTTCCGGACCACGACGGTGATCGAAAAGCATCGAGATCTGCGAGCCGAGAGCTTCCTGCGAGCTGTATCCATAGATCCCGCGCGCGCCTCGATTCCAACTCATGATCGTGCCGTCGGTCGTCACGCCGATGATCGCGTCGCGCGAAACATCGACGATGCCTTGCAGGCTCGATAGTTCGTGTCTGACGCCGGTCAGTTGTTCTCGTGTGCCTCTCCAACTGGTCCAGACGAGGAGGCTGAAGAGTATTTGAGCGGCGAAGAGAATAACGATGAGCGGAGTCAAAGCCGAGCCAATGATGTGGGAGGCGATCAAGGTACAGGCCAGCGCGACGGGAATCACGAAAGCAGGGAGGGGCCATAGCTGTTGGCCGGCGCGGGAGATGAAAGATTGGCGTTCGAGAAACATAACTGTTGGGAGGTGGCGTAACTGGGGATTTACCACTCGTAGTTGTCAAACTCGGCGATACGCCTCACCGTCTTTAGCTACTCGCGTGCCAAGTTTTTGAGCAATAAATGTGACGGTGGATAGGAGTCGACGAGGTCAATCTAACCGATGAAATTCCATAATGACCGCCCGTCATGTCAGTTTGGCTCAACGCCTTCCGCAAGATGATCGCAATGAAACGGTTCTTTTAACCCAAATATTTTCGTGATAAGTCGGGGTATATTTGTGTCAGAGGTGTTGAGGAATTATTCAGCCATTATCTATATCGAACACCTTCCAAATTGCGTGATGGTCCTGTGCCATTACTTGGTAGTACCAGCTTCAGTGCGGCAACCCGGCTAATTCTTTAGTAGAAGCAACAAATCCGACATAGCTGAATTTCGTCTACTGCATAGGTGCGGTGTGCGGTACGGTCAACCACGTAAACTAACAACTAAACGCGGACAGAAGAAGGCGGAGCAAAACGCCTGGTGCTTCACGTGTCGCCAACCAATGTCGCGGCATGGAAAGAACTTCGCCTGTTCGCGGTGTCGCATCGCCACTCGCATCGAACTGACTCTCAGTCCGCGCCAGAGCTCACGGCTGCCAAAGCTGAGTCTGGAAGGTTCGAAGTGGCAGCATCCTTTTTGTGTTTCGTGTCAGGTCCAGATGCATCGGTTTTCTCGTCGTTCGAGCGGGCGGCCACACTCGTATCGCTGCCGCAAATGTAAGGCGATGACTGCATCTCGTCGTGATAGTTCGAAGATGTTTGAGAAAGAGCAGGAGATTCTCGCGCTAATCGCGGCCGGTTATCTCGACAAGCAAATCGTGAGGAAGCTGAAGTGCCATCATCGCACAGTGGCGCGTTTACGACTTCACGTGACCGATCCGCGTCGTTGTGATTGCGGTCAGCTTTTCTATCACACGAAGAAATGTCAAAAGCGGCCCGGCTGGCAGACTCTCGTGCGCGAGCGACGGACAGCGTTCGACGATCTACTCGTGCGTATCAACCGGCGCGTGCCATCAACACTTCCGGAAGAGATGCGCGCCGACATCTGCCAGGAGATGCTGCTGCAGATGATGAAATCAATCGAGAACGTCCTCACCAAAGTCCCTGACTTCATCCGGGAGTACAAGAAAGACTATCCCTTCCAGTATCACTCCTTCGACGCAAATCCAAAACTGCTCGAGCGCATCGCGGGGTAGTTGGTCCGGAGTTTTATTGACATGGACCGTGCAAAAGAACTAGAGTCCACGTTCTCAGTTTCGCTCGTGGCGTGAGTCCCTCCACAACTTACGCTTTAGTCCCAGACAGTTCGCCGGCTTTTTCACCATCGCGCATTCTGGCGATCTGTCTGTCATCGTTACTTCAAACTTCCAAAAGGAGAATCAACGACATGCCTAAACCCGATCGTAGCGACATCACGGAGGCGGAGGTCAATGACGCTCAAAGAAGGTGGTGCAAGGGGCTGATTGCTATTTGCAAGAAATATCCTGACGGTGACTATAAAACAGAGGCCCAAAAGTTCATTGATGAAAATTACGACTTCGGTGAGAGCGCTGTGTTCTTCCGGCCAACCTTAGCGATGGCGCCGCAAAATTTTAGAACGACAAGGGAAGGCGCACTCTCATACTTCATAGGCGAGAATCCCAGGTTCCCCAAGGACGATGGGTTCATCAAGAAAGGATGGGTAAAGGCCAAGTTCGACAACACGATCGAGGGGAAAAAAGCGATTCAGGTCCACCGCAATATCGGCATTGCCATGGGGAATGTGTACTTAAGTAAAGAAGTGAGCGTCGGTGGAACATGGACGGTTGTTGATAAGGTGTTCGTCTACCTTAAGAGAGGCAATGAAGTCAGATTGATCGTTCACAACTCGGCGGTTTCAAACCTGCCGCCTCTCGAGAAACCGGAAGATAAGCAGAGCGGAAAGACGAAAAAATCTAAAAAGACTAAATCGAAACGATAACGAGCGCACCGAGCGGTTGGCTTTCTCTCGAGAGTCAACCGCCCTCAATTGGCCATTTGACAAAGCACTTGCGTAGGCTTAGTGCCGGAGGTCGGACTCGAACCCAGTTAGGGGCGACTGCAGAACACATCGGTCTACGTCCAAATTTGCAAGGCTTTTGGGTAGTAGTGTCGACATCACCAAGATCGATCTGCCAACCATTTTAGATCGACGAAGATAGTGATCCGTTCACAACCGGGGTGAAGCTAGAAAGGTTTTCGTTTGAGGATGCGGGTGGCGACGGCAATATGGATCTTGTTCCGTTCAGACCCAAGTTCTAAACACTGCCGGAATGTTAGTGAATGGAAACAACCTGTTCCTTACAGGTAATCTCATCGACAGACAACAGTCTGTGGCCGGCTCACATCATCCTCGTCGGCGCATCAGTGTCACGAGTAAAGAAGTTGAATCGCGGGCGTGGGGACAGTAGGCCCACATCCTCGCACTTCAATGATTTGGTTGAGTATTTTTCACAGTGATAGGTACGAGTTGTTCGTTCGATATTTTAAGGGAAGCAATTCGCATGACCCATTGGTCTAACTTCAGTGGATCAGGTGTGCTGTAGCGCAAATCCCAGACTCGAACCGCAGCGTCAGCGCCCGAGCTAACAACAAGCTCGTCAGTAGCGTCGTAGACAACCGACGTGACTGGTCCATCATGCGCATCGATAGTAGCCAGTAGATCTCCAGTTATCGGATCCCAAATCTTGATCGTCCCGTCGTTGCCACCCGTTACCAGTCGCTCATTGTCGGAGCTGAAAGCCGCCGCATTAACCGCGCCTCTATGACCATCGCAGCTCGCAAACAATTTTCCGGTCGCGACATCCCATACCTTAGCTGTTCCGTCTACACTGGTCGTTACTAGTAGCTTGTTGTTTGGGCTGAATCGAAGAGACGTTATTGCCGCAGTGTGTCCGATTAGTGGAGGATGGAGCAACACGAGGTCAAACTGGGGGCCTTTTTTGCGTTGACGCTGTACCCAGATTCTAATGGTTTTGTCTTCTGCTGCTGTCACCAGGTACTGATCATCCGGGCTGAACATCGACAGCGTTACTTTTCCTATATGTTGAGCGCTTTCTCTCGGATAGATGAGGTTCCAGTCGTTTGATGATGAGGTCCACATTTCTTTAGTCAGATCTACGGCCACAAATATCCTGCTTCCATCTGGATTGACAGCCAACGTGCTATTAAGGTTCGCATCGCCAACCGGATGGGCGTAGCTGGCCCCCCATCTTTGCTCACCCGTAAGCGAATCGAATACTCCGACGACTATTTCATTGCCTGTCGGCTCAATGTCAACGCCACTTGTTACGACGTAGCGACCATCGTTACTAAACTCCACGTCCTTCGCCTTCTGAAAAGCCGCAATCCTGGTTCCAGTCCTGGTATCAATCAGATTCATTCCGTCTTTTGTTTTCGTAATAACTCGCGAGCCATTAGGACTAAGGGCGAGGACTGATTCGTCCTTGGGGAGATCGATGTCGCTGACAGTACGCCAGGAAGTATCATAGGTAATTAACTTTCCGCTTTTGTTTGCAGCGACGATCTGTTTTCCATCTGGTTTGAATGTCGCGTACGGTCCGTCGTTTTGAAATGTCGCGAGAAGCACCCGAGCTCTCTCACCCCAGTTCCAAATGATTGCACGATTGTCTTCTCCCGTGGTCAACAATTGCTTGTTGTCGGAACTAAACGCAGCAGAAAGAACAGCATCCTGATGTCCGGAGAGTGAACTGAGCAATGAGCCTGTCTTAGCAAGCCAAATCTTAGCTACACCGTCTTGACCGGTCGTAACGAAGAGTGTCCCATCGTTGCTAAAGACGACATTTGTAATTGCACCTTGACCTTCCAATGCGGCGATCAGTTTGCCAGTTGTGCCATCCCAGAGTCTGGCGTTGGAGAGATCCAGACCTCTGGCACGCTCCTGGTTTCCCGAAGTCGTAAGAAACAGCGTGCGATCGGCATTTACGAAGACGTGCTCGAGGTGTAATTCCTGAGTGTCGTAAATCCTGGACTTACCGGATGACAGATTCTTTATCTCAATCACTGGGTTATCCTTTTGCCAGGTTACATCCTTGACTGGCGTTGCCTTAGAGCAGGTTGGCTGAGCCTCCTCGATCTCTTTGCCATCAGCGGAATTGAACACCTTGGTTGAATCCTCGCCGTCTTCGCTCAATCGCAGTTCAAACCGACTGCCATCTGAGATGAAGCACGGCTCGACCCAGTCTGCTGTTTCTTCTACGTCTTCTTGCAATATCCATTCTTCGAGGTTGTTTATGTTCTCGTACGTAACAGCATCCCACAATTGTGCGAGCACTTGCTCATGAGATGGTATCTGGCGGTCGTCAGACTGCACGAAATTACGATTCACAGTAATGATCCGCTGTCCGTTGGGGCTGAACTCAGCGCGAAGCATGACCGGATTAACGTAACCGCTACTCAAAGTCGCAAGTAGCTGTCCATTGGCAGCGTCCCAGACTCTCGCTGTGCCATCATCGCTTACTGTAATAACGCGCTTGTTATCCGGACTAAAACTACCCGATGTCACACGGTTTTCGTGACCATTAAGAGAAGCGATCTCACTGGTCAATGATTTTGACGCCCAAGATGTGAGAAATGCCAGGGACGACAGACGGACATCGACAGTCGGGTTTGCGTGCGTCATCTGAAACGCACGATTCAGATAGATCAACGCGCCTTGGGAATTTCCATTCAAAAGGCTTTGCCTTCCACGCTCCTGGTAAAATCTGATCGTCCCGCGTTTGGCTTCCCGGGAAGCATCTTCAGCGAGTTTTATCTGTTTGCGCGTTTCCTCCACGGCGGTTGCGAGCTGCGCCTTGGCCACCACCAGTCCGTTCTCCGCCTCTTTCGTCTTGGTTTCAGCAGTTGTTAAGTCGGTCTTTGCCTTTTGCAGATTCGCGTTTGCATTGTTCAGGTGGGTTGTCGCTTGGTCCAGCTCAATCTGTCTTTTTCGCAAGTCCTCGTTTGCTGCTTTAACCTTGAGAGACGCATCCGCGGCAAGTTTCGCCTTCTCCGCGGCCTCATTCGAAAAGCGTCGAGCGCTTTCAGTTTGTACTTGTACTTCATGTTCTGCGTTCGACAGAGCTGTTTGTGCCGTTTCGGCAGCTTTGAACGCAGTGGCGGCTCGCGCTGTCTCCGCGTCTGCTCTGCTAGTTGCGTTGGCTGCGCGTGTGAGTTCGGTTCGAGCCGTTCCTACGGCAGCAACAATCACAATGAGCAAAACGAGGAACACTGCAAACGCGCCATTCCGGTACCTGCGCAGTCGGTCTTTGCTTTTCAGGTAGTCAGACTTTTTTTGAATGCGGCTCAGAATGGCTGAGGAAGGAACACCGGACTCTATGCTCTCGAGCGACTCGCGGGCGCGTGATTTGCCATCGACAAGATCGAACCACTCGGCTTTGGACCAGTCATCAAGTTCGTCCTTGTCCTTGTCAAAACTGATTGCAACGATGCGCGCTGTACCTCTTGCGTCAGCAAAGTGACGAACTTCTTGTGCCACATATTTCGAACTTGTGATCGCAGAGGATGTCGCGAGGAGCACGAGCGTCCGGCAGGATCGAATTCGGCGGAACAATGTTTCCGGTGGCAGTCGACCGGCCTCCGTGCCCTGACGGTCGTCGAAACACGAGAAGTTTAACTTCATTAAGGCATCTGAAAGGCCGTCCAGATAGGTCTCTCCATCCTCGCGTGAATAGGAGATAAATACATCATCGTCGGCGAGACTCTTGAGGAGGGGGAATTGCATCGCTAATCCTCTTTCTTTTTCCAACGGAGGATTCGGGTGCTGGCGAATAGTGCATTCGGACCAGCGCGGGGTTCAACAGATCGAAACTAAAAACTCAAGGTTAAATTGTTTCGACTCTCGTCGCGTGGCGTAGGAGATGGTGCTTCACAGGCATTTGGCATTACATCCTCCTGCCTTCGGCGAGATCTACCAAGAAAGTCTTGGTGCCGGAGGTCGGACTCGAACCGACATGTCCTTGACGGACGCCAGATTTTGAGTCTGGTGCGTATACCAATTTCGCCACTCCGGCTTGAAGGGATGCACATGATACGGTGCTTTCGAACTCAGCGCAACACTCGTCACTCACCTCGGTTTTAATCACACGTTAAGACAAATTCCCATCTCCTACCGCGAACCGTAGGTCGTAACCTCCTCTGCAGCTTACATTTATATCCAATGTAAAAACATGTTTGCCAGTGGGATAGCAAAACAGCTAGAATGCCTGAGCCAGGTTTTGGCGGGGCCTTACCCAGCCCCTTACCCACGCGTGCACTCACCGTTGCTGGTTGAGCTCTACTATCTTTTCTAGCCGCCATGTCCTGCCATTTTCAGGAGAGACCAAATG
>JBKPPU010000080.1:0-7326 GCA_046733695.1 Acidobacteriota bacterium | reverse complement strand
ACACCTCCGTGGCCGCCCGGCGTCGACTCGATCTCTTTGTCAAACGACTGATCGATTTGTGTTGCCGAGATCGAGTTTCACGGTAAGCGTCACTCGGCCATTGTAGTGCAAAAAGATCGAGTTCCACGCCGGGCGGCCACGGAGGGCCGCCCCTACAGTACGTTCCGAGAGGATGAATTCTATGACGAATCGAGCGAGTGGGACATTTGAAGTCAAACTAAACCCGCAGGCTGACGGAGCCGATGCCCCGATCGGTCGCATGACCATCGACAAACAATTCCAAGGCGATCTTTCCGGTACGAGCAAAGGCCAGATGCTGATGTCGAGTAGTCCAAGCGTGAACGGCTCCGCGGGCTACGTCGCAATCGAGAAAGTAACCGGAACCCTCAACGGTCGGAGCGGCAGTTTCTATCTGCAGCATAGCGGCACAATGACGCGCGGCGTTGGAGATCTCACCATCACCGTCATTCCCGACTCCGGCACCGACGAACTCACGGGCCTGCAAGGCAAGCTGAATATCATCATCGCCGACGGCAAACACTCCTACGAGTTTGACTACGAGCTCTGAGATGTTCGACGGCCCAACCATCAGAGACGCGTGGCCCATCTCATGGCTCAAACGTCTGTTCGTCGTCATAATCGTTGCGTTACTGGCGATCGGCATGGTCTCGGCCCATCGTGCTTACTTTCAGGTACGAAGTCTCGAGTTGAATGCGCCTGACCTGCTGACTAAGGGATCAGTTGTGCAAACCTCTGTTGTTACTTCGGGCCGAACTGCATGTGATGTTGAGGTTGCTCTCATTCAAGGTGCGCATTCGGAGAGACTTTTGACACTGCACCTCACCGGCAACGAATTCGGCTTCTTTGATCCACGAGCTCAGGAAGACTCCAGCAGCGTGATACTAACTCCGGAGATACTTTCGAGCTTTCAGCCCGGCTCGGCTCGCCTTCGTGCAGTCGCCACTGGACGACATCAGTGGTTTCGACTTCCACCACCAACCATACGTGAGTTGGAGGTTGTAATTGTGAAGCCATCCGGCGGATAATTCGCACCGTCCAACCCGCGTAAAGATCCGTCGTGCTTCTTTGGCTTTACAACCTGAGCAATGAAGGGAGCCAGACTATGTCAAAGATCAACTGGGGGCGATTTGTTGTCAGCTGCCTGATCGCTTCGATCATTATGTTTCTCACAGATGGGTTCATTCACGAAACCATCGCGAAGGCCGATTGGCAAGCAGTCTACGCTAACCTGCGAGCGGCTGAGCCGGAACCGCACGGGTTCAGCATGGTTTACTTTGCGTTGTTCGAGCTCGGTCGCGGCTTCACTGCCATGATGTTCTACGTCACGATGCGTTCGATCTTTGGTGCTGGACCAAAGACTGCGGTGCTGGCCGGCATTGTCGGCTGGATCGCGTTTTCAGTCGCAGGACCGGCACAGTTCATTCCGCTGGGTTTCTTTACGAACACATTGTGGCTCAAGGTGGGCGCGCTTCATTTGATCACTTCGATAATTGCAACTATTGCCGGCGCGGCGTTGTATAAAGATGCAGCTAGACCCGCAGTAGCCTAAACGTTCTGGACAGACAGGAATACACTCATGAACTTTCAGCCAATTTTTTGGGGCGGGCTGATCGCTGGAACTCTCGACATCTGCGCGGCATTTCTAACTGCGTGGTTGCGAGCGGGGGTTGGGCCGATTGGTCTGCTGCAATATGTAGCCAGTGGCGCACTTGGTCCAGCGGCGTTCCAGGGCGGGGTCAAGACTGCGCTCTTTGGTCTTGCGCTTCACTATTTGATCGCGACGATCTGGACAATTGTGTTCTATTTAGCGAGTCGTAAGTGGTTGTTTCTCATCGAACGTCCGATTCAGTTCGGACTGCTTTACGGAATCGCGGTCTATTTATTCATGACGTTTGTGGTCGTCCCGTTCCTTTCCCGAGTTACGCCACGTCCAGCGACGATCACAGGACGCACGATCGGCATACTGACGATCATGTTCTGCGTTGGTTTGCCTATTGCGCTGATCACGCGCCGGTTCTCGCGATGACGATGTACTGTCCCAACTGTGGAACCAAAACCTCGATCGATCAGAACTTCTGTCGCGCGTGCGGCTTGGGTCTTGAGAAGACAGCGCTCTCGTTATCCGAGCAACTTCCCGCGCAGGTAGAACGAAGTGTACAAGCGCAAAAAGAGCGACTGGAGAAGTTGGGAGTTGTGTTGCTGAGTCTGTTCGGTGTTTGTGTGCTTGTTTTGTTGATGTTCCTATTGGGCCGAAGCCTCATCAGCAAGGGATTACCGGGAATTCTGGCCATGCTCGGAGCCCTTATCATGATTGTTTGTGGGCTCGGTTCGGTAATACTCTTTGCGAGAGCAAAGGATCTCGACGAGAAATCGTCAAAACGTCGTCAATCGAATCTCACGAACGGAACAGAAACAACCAAAGAGCTCTTATCGGAAGGTCACTTCGAGCCAGTACCAACAGTAACCGAACGCACCACGGAACTACTGACCGTCGACAAACGCGATACTAATCGTCCTTGAAATGACCATGAAACTTTCCTCCATCCGTGCCATCTCTCTTCTCCTGATCCTGCTTCTCTCCTTCAACACGCTTTCGCAAACGCGAGCGACTAACGTCAAGGCTCTCGTTGGTGGAACGCTGATCGATGGTTACGGCAGTACGCCGATTCGCAACAGCGTGGTGATCATTGAAGGCGAGCGGATCAAGGCTGTGGGCCAGGTGGGAACGCTTGCTATTCCCCCCGGTGCTGAAGTGATTTCAACCGAGGGCATGAGCGTGCTGCCGGGTCTGTGGGACATGCACGTGCACCTCATGATCAATGGTCATAGCGACTACGCGCACTGGGACAAGACGTATCCGCCGCTGATGGAGACGGTGATCATGCCGGCCTCCGCGCGACAGCTATTGATGGCCGGCGTCACGAGTGCGCGTGATCTTGGTGGGCCACTGAAGGCGAGCGTCGCCGTCCGCGAGCGCATCCGAAAAGGCGAGATACCTGGGCCAACGCTTTACATCTCCGGTCCGTTTATCCAGCACGAGCCGTATCCCGGCACGGAGTACGTGCGTTGGGGTGTAAACGGCGTTGACGACGCACGCGCGAAGGTGACCACGTTGGCTGACGCGGGCGTCGACGTGATCAAGCTGATCGATCAGGATCAGATGACGATGGCGGAAGTGCAGGCCGTAGTTGACGAAGCGCACAAGCGCAAGCTTCCAGTCGTGGCTCACTCGCATCGTCCGGAAGAGATTCGTCGTGGACTTCAAGCTGGGGTCGATTGTTTCGAACACACCGGGCTCGCCACTGCGCCTGAGTACCCGTCTGACATTATCGCGATGATTCGCGAGCGAACAGCGAAGATGAGTCTTGGCCCACTCTTCTGGACGCCGACGATTCAGGGACTCTTGAACTACGAATACGTTCGCGACAATCCTGAACAACTCGACGATCCGTCGTGGCAAGTCGGTCTACCGCAATCGATTGTTGACGACATCAAACAATCTCTCAAGAATCCCGGCCAGCTCAGTTATTATCAAATCACACCACTGCGCCGTCCCACTCTCGCGCGCAAAATCGCTCAGCTCCAGGAATCAGGCGTCGTGCTCCTAATCGGCACCGACAGCGGCATCCCCATGAACTTCCACAGCCAAACCACCTGGCGCGAGCTCGACGCCTGGGTCAACACCTTCAACATCGACCCCATGACCACCATCCGCGCCGCCACCTACTGGCCCTCCGTCGCGATGAAGGTCTCTGACCAAGTCGGCACCGTCACCGAAGGCAAGTTTGCAGATATCATCGCCGTCCGCGGCGACGTGCTTAGGCACATCGATCTGCTGCAGAGCGTCGACATCGTGATCAAGCAGGGCAAGCGATGGAAATAGAGCTATCCTGCTTTTCAGTCTCGTATTCTTCTCTTGGAAAATGGTATAAAAGGCCTCGACCTCGCAGGTCAGAGGTGTTTACGAGTCAGACGCTTGATGCAACATTTGATGGGTCTGTATTTCGCCCAGATCAGCCAATTGAGCTGGAACCAAACACGCGCGTTCGAATTACTATTGAACCAGCGCAGTCGTCAGAAGTACCTTCAGAGTCTTTTCTGCGCCTCGCTCGCTCTCTAAATCTCGACGGGCCGCGCGATTGGTCTTCACGATTGGATGACTATCTGTATGGCGACAAAAAGGATTGATGAATAGAGTTTTCCTCGACACCTCATATGCGGTTGCCCTCTCCGCAGTCAATGATGAACACCATAAACGTCCTCTGGAACTTGCCGATGAAATGGAAGCGGCTAACACTCACTTCGTAACAACCCGCGCCATCCTTCTCGAAATTGGAAATGCTTTATCAAGGTTGCGTCACCGAGCAGCAGCAATCCGTCTACTCACTGCGCTGGAAAAAGATCCATAAGTTAAAATCGTTCCTCTGTCTGAAGATCTGTATTATCGAGCCCTTGAGATTTACCGCGATCATGTCGATAAAGAATGGGGATTGATTGACTGCGTATCCTTCGTTGTTATGAACGACCAAGGACTTACGGAAGCGCTAACTGCTGATAACCATTTTCACCAGGCTGGTTTCCGAATTCTTCTTTAAGCTTATCCGATTTAGGCCCGCGCTCATGGCGAAAGTCAGTCTGATCATCCCGACGTTTAGTCGCCCACATTTGCTGCCCCGGTGCGTGGAGAGTGCGATGAAGGCGGGAGCCGGTGTTGAGGTGATTGTTGTTGATGATGCATCGACGGATGAGACGGCGAGGGTTTGCCGGACGCTCAGAGACATTAAGTACGTGCGGCTGGATTCGAATCGCGGCGTGGCTGGCGCAAGAAACGAGGGATTGGCCCACAGCACCGGGGAATACGTCGGCTTTTTGGATGACGACGACTTGCGACTTCCCGATTCAATAGACGCGCAGGTAAATCTGCTCGAGGCTCACCCGGATGCAGGAATGGTTTATGGTCGTGCGCTTTATGGCGACGAGCAGTGCCGCCCCAAGGGTGGGTCGTATCCGGACGAATGTCCACAGGGAGATATTTTCTGGGAACTGATGGAATGGAATTTCGTCCCCTGCCTGACCGTCATCTTTCGTCGTGCGTGCCTGGAACGCGTGGGGCTGCTCGACGAGTCGGGCGCCGGTGTTGACGACTGGGACCTGTGGGTTCGAATCAGTGAATTGTATCCCGTGCTGGCGACTGAGCAGACGGTTGCGATCTGGCGACAGCCAACGCCAACGTCGAAACAGTTCTCTTTCCAAACTGAAAGAATGCATCGTCGCGCACACCGGCTACACCGAGACAAGTGGCTTCGACTCCCTCGCGCGATGCAAGCAACTGAGGAACGCCGGAACCAGGCTGCACGAGCTTTTGCCGATCGCGCTACTCAACAAATGATCTCGGAAGCGAGCTCGAGATACAGAGCCGGTCGCATGCTCGACTCGATTCGCATCGCGCTTGAGATGGCGCGCTTGCATCCGCGCGCAGCGGTCAGACACGCGCTTCGACCTTCGATTACTCTAAACACCCAATGAAGTGGCACGAAATACACGGCTGGTTTCAGTGGCGATCTGCGCAGGAAGAGGCGGTTCGACATTTCCCCGACGGGAGTTTTTTAGTCGAAGTCGGGACTTACCTCGGGCGCAGCCTTTGCTCGCTGATGGAAGTTTCAGAGCGAAGCGGAAAAAACTTTACCGTAATCGGGATTGACACATGCCGCGGCAGCGGTCCGGAAGGACCACGACACAAAAACTATCACGAGGAGGCAGTGACGCGGGGTGGCGGTACTTTTGCCGGCGTGCTCCATAAGAACATTCTGGATTGCGGATACGCCGACTCGATCATGCTCATCATCGCCGATTCCGTGAAAGCGTCACGCCTATTCGCGAACGCTTCGCTCGATTGGGTCCACCTCGATGCGCGTCATGATTATGGAAGCGTTAAGAATGACATCGAGGCGTGGTTACCCAAGGTTAAGACAGGTGGTTGGCTCTCCGGTGATGATTACGACAACGTCAAATGGCCTGAGGTTGTGGCAGCCGTACGCGATGTGTTGCCTGGCGCAAAGCCGTGGTCGTCTCAGCAATGGCGCTGGATTGTTGCTTGAGTATAAACCACTCAGGTCTCTTTCGGTCCCCCACCTTCGTGCTGAATTAAATCGGCTAATCTCTTGAGTGTGTCGTAGTCAATATTCCATCTGACATGGGCTGCGGCGACGCCTATCACGCCACCTTCACCCGAGTAAACACCGCGAGCCTGTAAGAAGTCTGCTCCTATCGACCAGGCTTCGAAAAAGTCGGAAGTGGATTTCCCCCTGGTAATCGCAATCAACGTTTCATGACACCATCGCGCCCGCCGCAAAATTTCAATGTCACCTGTGAGTTGTCGAGCCAATTCTTCGAAGACGGGCAACCGCCACGATCCGCAAGTTGCCAGATGTTCGGCAACGCTTTTCCGCACCACTGGAAGCACCGCGAGATCCGCCGGGAGGATGGATGACGTGGGAAGCTTAATGATGCGCGAGTCGGCATCCACATAAACTGCGGTTTCGAATTCCTCGAGCGCGGCTAAGAGCGCGAAACGTTTGTCGTGATAGGCCGCGGCACCGCGCCCTTCTCCCGTTTTGGGCAACTGAGCAAGATAATCAGCGGCCATCGGCCCCGTCGGGTTGTGGCGAATTGCCCGCACCGGCAGGTCGGCAAAATCTTCCGGCTCGTCCGTCAGTACAATCCATGGAACTTGCGGCGCATCGGCGCAAAGAAGGCGCGCCCTTCGCCGGTATGGCGCATGGATCGCGAGTGTGCAAAAGCAAACAGTCACAGACAGTTTATTCTGGTCGATCTTGCCAGAGTGTTGAATGGATCTGATCTTCACCTACAGCAGCGTCGCGAGTGTAATAGTAAAACGCCAACGACTTTCTGGTGACGTTCGGTGGACAATTGAGTGGCTGCGGATGGCCATGGAAGGACGTTCGACTGGTGTTGAAGATGACACACCGGTTGAACACTGGAAGGATCCTTCTTTCACACCGCTCCATCGAGCCGTCCCACAGTTCGAGATGTCCACCGTATGCTTCGTCCCAATCCTGGTTGAGAAACAACAGCAGATTTATGCGTCGATACAGCTTTAAATCTTCGAGGTAATTGAAGTCGGCATGAACCGCGAGCTTACCTTGTGGCAGAATCTGATGCAGTCCGCCGCCAATGAGATGCGGATCCGGAATCAGGCATTCAATGCCGGTAAGTGTTTCCAGAAATCGAATCATTGGATGCGAATTAAAAGCGAAGATGATATTTTGAACGAATGGGTGAACA
>JBKPPU010000079.1:0-5774 GCA_046733695.1 Acidobacteriota bacterium | reverse complement strand
ACGATTAAAAGAGGAGCAGGACGTAGCGGCAGAAGCTGCGGCGTCAAACGGCGAGACTACCGAAGAATCGGAGATCATTGGCGATAAGCAATCCAAAACGTACTACCCGAACGGCTGCCAGCCGGCAAAAGCGATCGTTGTTGCAAACGTCGTAATGTTTAAGACAACAGCCGACGCGGAGAAAGCAGGCTTCAAAGCAGCGAAAAACTGTCACTGACAAACAACAGGAGAACACAGCCATGTGGAAAGAATTCAAAGAATTCATCGCTCGAGGAAATGTGATCGACCTGGCAGTTGCAGTAATTATCGGCGCCGCGTTCGGAAAGATAGTGACATCGCTGGTGGAAGGCGTCATCATGCCTCCGATCGGGATGGCACTCGGCAAAGCCGACTTCTCTAACCTCTTTATCGACCTTTCCGGCCAGCATCCGGTCTCATTAGCTGACGCGCAGTTGAAAGGCTTGCCGGTTATTACTTACGGAGTGCTGATCAACGACATCGTCAACTTTGTCATTATTGCTTTCGTGGTGTTCCTGGTCGTTAAAGCCGTCAATCGTCTGCGCGCCGCACCACCGCCACCGCCCAACACGAAGGACTGTCCGCGTTGTCTGACTGCAATTCCGCTGGCAGCGACGCGTTGCTCGGCCTGTTGTTCCGATCTTCCTGCAGGAGCTGTGTAACCCGAACCGGAGAATACGATTCACTAATTCATGCGCGAGTGTCCCCGATGTGAACTCTGCTTCGAAGACAACGTGGAGATCTGTCCCGAGGATCAGGTCAACACGAAGAACACTTTGCCTGGACCAAGATTGTTGGCTTCGCGCTACATGCTCGAGAAACGTCTCGGTCGCGGCGCTATGGGGCAGGTTTATCTCGCGCGCGATCAGAACCTGTTGACGCGCCAGGTCGCAGTCAAAACAGTGCGACCTGACATTCTCAGCGACGAAGATCTCCAGGAAGGCGAAGCCATCGCGCGTTTTGAACGCGAAGCACGTGCAGCCGCGTCCATCCGTCACCCCAATGTCGTCGACGTTAACGATTTCGGCCAGAGTGCTGATGGCGTTTTCTTTCTCGTGATGGAGTATGTACAGGGTGAAACGCTTTTTCATTTGCTCCGTCGCGAAGGCACCATCAGCCCACCAAGAGCGGCGACGATCATGCAGCAGGTTGTTGCCGGAGTAGAGGCGGCCCACGATGCCGGAATTCTCCATCGCGATCTCAAACCTGCAAACATCTTTCTGATGCAGCAAAAGCGCAGGACCGGCGGTGAAGACGGCTTTGTGAAAGTGGGCGACTTCGGTCTCGCGAAGATCGTCAATGCTGATCGATCCGATGTCACTTCTGCCAGTGGTCCAGCTTCGCGAGGAATCATCGGGACGCCGGAGTACATGGCCCCGGAACAGATGCAGCCGGGCGAACAACTCGATGCGCGCGCCGATATCTATGCGCTTGGCACGATCGCATATCACATGCTCGGTGGACGTCCTCCCTTCACCGGCAACATCACTCAACTGATCGCACAGAAGTTGACGCAGGCGCCGCCTGCGCTATCGAGCTTACGGTCTGACATCAGTCCGGAACTCGAAGCGTCGATCATGAAAGCGCTCGCTAAGGACGTGAATGATCGTCCGTCGAGTGCGAGTGAATGGTTTGAGAGTTTTGCCAATGCAGTGGCGGCCACGTCAGACACAGTAAAGCGTAAAGATTCACGACTCGTCGTCATGGCGCCGTCAGGCGCTGAGGTTTACGTCGATGATGAACGTTATGGAAGTATCGGTCGCTCGGGGCGAGTTATCCTGACATCGCTCGCGCCTGGACAACACGTGCTGCGAGTTTCCAAAACAGGCGAAGTCGATGATGAACGAGTAATCGAAGTTCGCAGCGACATTGCCGAGCAGATCATCGAAGCGCAACTGAAGACCGGCGTGTCGAGCAATCAGTTGAGTCCCTCGCGTGGCGGCAGTCTCGACAGTAAACACGGCGGACATTCGACGACGCTCGTCGTGGTGATGTGCACGAAATGCCACTCGCGTTTTGCTGAGGGGGTGAAGTACTGCGGGCGGTGCGGTAATACGACTTTTGAGCCCGTCTCTGGTGAACTGCACGCGCCACCACAGATTACAAGCACTGTGACGTGTCCTCGTTGTCACCACGAATACGCACCGGGCACGAAATTTTGTGGACGCTGCGGAATTCCAATCGGCGTGGCCGCGCTCGACTGGCGGACACCGAAGCCGGTTGAGGTCTTCTGTCGCGAATGTAGCACCGGCTATCCCGCCGGCACCAAATTCTGCGGCCGCTGCGGCAAGCCAATCCGGGTTTAATCCACAGATTACACAGAAGAACCAATCTGTGTAATCTGTGGACTGCTTTGAGTTTTTCTTATAATCTGTGCCTTCACAAATGAAGCGCTGCCCTACTTGTAAACGCACTTATACCGATCTCTCCCTGAACTTTTGTTTGGAGGACGGAACGCCGCTGACGACCGACGCGCCGCCGGTCGACCCGAACGCCACGATTCGCTACCCGGCTGCGAGAGACACGGAGGAACCTCCGCCAACAGAAATTTATCATCCACCACCGCCGGTCGTTACCCCGCGCCCGACACAACCACAGCGTCAACCACCGCCACCGCCGCCACCTCCAACGCAACCTCCACCAGCGTGGACACCCACGCCGACAGCGGCGTCGCCGCGGAAAAAGTCGAACGCGGTCTGGTGGATTCTCGGCGGACTGGCTGCTGTTTTGATTATCGGCGTCGGCCTGGTAGTGATGATCATCGCGTTGGCGAGTCTTAATTCGAACACCAACAACTCTAACGTGACCAATCGTAACGAGAATCGCAACAGCAACGTTACGGTCAACGCCAACGTCCCCAGCAACATAAACGCGAATTCAAACGCTTCTCTTCCGACCTCGTTCACTGATGACTTCAGCCAACAGAAATGGGGCATCGGCAACGGGCAATATGGCCGCATCTGGTACGACGGCGGTGAGTATCACATGCAGTCGAAGGCCGGCACGTTCGTTGTGATGTATGCGCCTTCAGACGAATACAGCACGGAAAACGCAACCGTGAAAGTTTCTGCTCGCAGCGTGGACGGCGAGGTACCGTCGTCGGGCTTTGGTTTGCTGGTCCATTGCGCCCAGTCAAAGACAAAGCAGCTCGAAGATTACGGTCTGTTGATTTATCCGGGAGACGAGCCGGAATATGAAATCGTCAAACATAAAAACGGCACGCAGTCTCCCGTGGTGACGAAGACGAAATCCAGTGCAATCCAATCGGGCACCACGCCGAATCTGCTCGAAGTAAGAATTCGAGGCACGGAGTTGTCGTTCTATGCCAACGGTCAGTTTCTGACGCGCATCATCGACAGTGAAAACTTCAAACATGGCCGCGCGGGACTTTACACCAGCGATTCCCACGAAATTGTGTTTGACGATCTGTCGATCAATCGCTAATCCCCAATGCAGGTCAATCTGAAAGTCACAGCGGGCCCGTACAAAGGCCGCATCTTTTCGTTTACTCAGCACGACAGCTTTCTGATCGGGCGCAGTCCTGACGCGCACCTGTGCCTGCCAAACGATCGCTACTTCTCGCGCAATCATTGCCTGCTCGAAATGAATCCGCCCCATTCGTACTTGCGCGACCTTGATTCGACTAACGGAACCTTCCTCAACGGTCAGCGCGTAAAAGATGCGTTTTTGAAAAATGGCGATCGAATTCAGTGTGGCGAAACGATTCTGATCGTAGAAGTCACCACGGAGTCAAAGGATCTTTCCGAAACGACTCAGGATGCCGGTATGCCTTCACGACCCGTGCTCGTGATGGTTGAGTGTGTGAACTGCGGTCGACGTGAGCAGGCGCAAGCGTCTTCGCCGGATGAGCATCTGACGTTTCTCTGTGAAGACTGTCGCATCGAGCTCAAACGTTCGCCGCAGTCGATTCCTGGTTACGAAACAGTCAAGCTTTTGGGACGCGGCGGAATGGGTTGTGTGATGCTGGCGCGTGAGCAAAGCACGGGACGAGCAGTTGCTATCAAGACGCTGCTCCCTGAGTTTGCCGTCAGCGACAAAGCTATGCGCCGGTTCATGCGGGAGATCGACGTCGCAGCCGCCTTGAAACACAAGAACATCGTCGAGTTTCTCGATCGCGGTACGCACAACGGTGTGGTCTATCTGGTAAGTGAATTTGTTGATGGCTGCGATGCTCAAAAACTGTCTGAAGAACAGGGCGGATATCTCTGCTACGAAGATGGCATTTCGATCATCTCTCAATCGCTGGATGCACTCGCCTTTGCACATGACCAGGGCTACATTCATCGCGACTTCAAGGACCAGAACATCCTCGTCTCGGGTCGCTCTTCAAATCTCGTCGCTAAACTGACTGACTTTGGCCTGGCAAAGAGTTTTACGCACTCCGGAATGAGCGGCGTCACGATGGCCGGCGAGATGGCTGGCACGCTCGCCTACATGCCGCCCGAGCAACTGCGCAATTTTCGCGACGTCAAACCGCAGTCAGACATCTACGCCGTCGGTATGACCGCGTACAGTCTTTTAACCGGCAAACTCGCGATCGATTTGAGCAAGGACGGCAGCGTCAACGACACCATCCGGGCAATCTTCGAACAACCGCCCATTCCTCTGCGACAACGCGCGCCCCACATCCCACAGCAGGTCTGCGAAATCATCGATCGCGCCCTTGCAAAGGATCCTGCACAACGCTGGCAAAGCGCCGGGGCAATGCGGAACGCCCTGCTCCACTCAATATAATCGGTGAAATTCCGTGCAATCCGTGGCATAATCCGGCCCGAGGAGAGTTGTTTATATGAGGTCCATCTGGAAGGGTCACATACGGTTTCTGCTGGTTGCCATCCCGGTACGCATCTATAACGCCATCGAAACCAGCGAAAAGATTCAGTTCAACCAATTGCACCGCGAGGATTTTGGTCCAATCGGTTACGACAAACGCTGCAAGAAGTGCGACCAGGTCGTCACCAACGATCAGATCACAAAGGGCTATCAATACGAGCCCGAGCGCTATGCGATAGTCGAACCTGACGACATCGCGAAGATCAAGATCAAGACGACCAAGGCCGTCGACATCGTCGGTTTCGTCAACCGCGAAGAGATACCGAGCACGTTCTACGACGCTCCGTACTTTGCCGGTCCTGATGGTCCAGTATCAGAGAAGCCGTACGCGCTGCTTCGTGAAGTGATGAAGCAGACCGGGAAGATCGCGGTCGGTAAAGTGGTGCTGAGAGATCGCGAAGATCTCGTTGCCGTGTTTCCGCATGACGATGGCCTGGTGCTGCAAAAGCTTCACTATCCGCACGAGCTGCGGAAGATGGAAGACGTGCCCGACCTCGAGAACGTGCAGAAACTCGACGCACAGAAATTGAACAAGAACGAATTGAAGCTGGCCACGACGCTCGTGCAGGAAATGGCCACGACTCTTTCCGAGATCGACACGGAAGACAATTACTTCAATGCTCTCCGGACGCTGATCGATTCCAAGATCAAGGGACGTAAGGTGGTCGAGTTTGAACCGGTTGAAGAAGTTCCGAGACTTGATATCATGAGCGCGCTGAAGAAGAGTTTGCAGGCGTCAAGTCGCAAACCCATGGTGAAGGCGCCGGCAGCTGCGGAAAAGAAGAAACCGCAAATCACTTTGGTAAAACCGCGTGCAGCTAAGAAACGCAAGGTTGGTTAAGCAGTTTAGTATTGATGAAAGACCAGAGCACTAAGGTAATCTCGTTTCCCTCACCTGTCCC
>JBKPPU010000078.1:0-18799 GCA_046733695.1 Acidobacteriota bacterium | reverse complement strand
GCGTGGAATCGATCTCTTTGCAAACACGACGGGCGATTACGGAGAGCCCCAAACAGCCGGCCATTGTTATTGCAAAGAGATCGAGTCTCGCGCCGGGCGGCCACGGAGGGCCGCCCCTACAGTGCGTTCCTACTTGACCGTTACTCTGTAGACACGGCCGTCCAAGACGACGATTACGCGTTCACCCAGCGCGAAGTAACTGCCGAGTTTCGGGTTCTTGTTCAGCAATGCGAAGTATTCGTCGCTGCCAAATACCAGGGCCGTTTCCGGCATGCCTGCTTCAGCCTTGTATTCAGAATCAGTCCAAACGCCCTCGATGAGATAGAAAGTCTTCCCTGCAGCGCGTTTGACTGCATCGGTGCGTATGTCTTTTTCTTCACCAAGCACCAACCGTTCCTGCTGGTCACGTGCAGCCTTGCTCTGCTGGATCGCTTCCGCGCCACTCACTACGGTCACCGTAGAAGTAACCGGCGAAGGAGCAGATTTAGGTGCATTCATGTTACCGAAACCTCGGCCGGATCTGGCTGCACCAGGCTGCACGAACCCCAAGTCCGCCCGTCTGGATACTTCGCTCGGTTCCAGCGCGAGGTACGACGTGTATGGCGTGACGATACCGTAGCGAGTTCCGAGATCGATGATCTCATCGCGTAACTCTTTCTGCTCGCCATTGGAACGTACTTGTTCCATTAACCAGCCAACGCGACGAGTCGCCCATAATCGCGGCAGGTAATCGTTCGCTTCAGTTCGCAGCGGAAAACTCAAATTGTCATAGGAGTAACTGCGAACAGCACCACCCGACTTGCCGCTCAGTTTCAACGACACTGCCTTTAGCTCCGACTCATTGCTGTAGCGCCCGATCAATGTCACCTGCGATCCTCGAAACACATCAGGAATACCGCGCGGGTACACGAGATCGGTTTGGGCTCCACCCATGTCGAGCTGAAGATCTGTGAGGACCGGATAATTAACCTTGGAGAAGAAGTTCGAGACTTTAACCTCGAGATCCTCTTTTGGTTCGACGTAATCGGCAACTCCGCCATTCTCCGCGGCAAGCTTATCGAGCAACGCAGTATTCACATCATAACCAACACCAAACGTAAACAAGCGCACACCGGGTCGGGTCGCCTGTCGAACGTTGTCGATGATCTTCGAAACATTCGTTTCGTCGACTGTCGGCAAGCCATCAGTCATGAACACCAGCATCTTCGGCCGCTCACGATCCATTTCGCTGAACTGACGAAGTGAAGCAAGCAGCGACTGGTTGATGTTTGTTCCGCCAACTGGTTTGAGTGCTTTGACAAATGCCTCGCCGCGTGCGCGGCCTTTCTCGTCCGCAGCAATCAAACGCGCTTCCATCAAGTGCTCTTCACCCGCGAACGAAACGATGTTGAAACGGTCCTGTGGACGAAGAATTCGCACACCGTACAACAATGCGGCGCGCGCTTTCTCCATCTTTCCTTCCTCTGCCATCGAGCCCGACGTGTCGACTACAAACACCACGTCCTTGGCTGAATATTCCTGATCCGTCCAATCGTCTTTTGGCGAGATCATCAGCAGGAAGTAACCCTGTTTGCCGGGCTCGCGATGTGTGAGCAATGTCAGGCCGAAATCTTCTTTCGAGATCGTGTAGAACAACTGAAAGTCCTGAGGCTCTTTGCCGCTTTCACTTTCAAAGGAAACCGACGATCGCCTGTCGCTGCTGCGCTTGACGTCGATGACGTGCGTGGGTGAGTAAACGTTTCGCAGTGGCTCTTTGCTTTCGACCTCAACACGTCCTGCGACCGAACCGATTTGAGCTATCTGCCGGCCAGTGCCCAATGGGTATCGATACGAAACCGTGCCGCCTTCGGCGCGGACCACCTGCGTGTATGTGATCTCGAGTTTCTTATCCGAGTGCGGCAGAATCGGAAAGATGCTTGCTTGAAAAAGATCCTTGCCTGCGTATTCGAGCAGTCCGGGATCGCGTTGACGCCGCACGATCTCGTCGTAAATGCGACGTGCTTCTTCGCGAGTTCTTACTTCACCGACGAGTCGTCGATCGCCGTCCCAGATTGCAAACTCAGCTATCGAAGCCGACTCGGGAATCGGGAAAAGATACGTTCCCTCGAGCGTGGCCGGGGTGTCGTTGCGAAATACCTGTTCGACGTGAGTCGTTGCGACTTGTGAACTGATCTTCGTATCGATCTTGATCGACTTGATTGGGAGGGCGCGCGGGAGCGGAACTGGCCGGGGATCAGGGCAACGGCGGCAAGGTCCCGGAACGATGATGCCCTGCGCGCTGGCAACCGCAGCCAGCGCCGAAAGGATTGAAAATACCAATAAAAGCCGCATTATCGAGGTTCGCAATCGCATAAGAGTCTCCAGAATTGGCATTAAACCGCTTGCTGGTAGTTAGAACGGCATGGTTTTAGAGTTCTTGCAGTCAGTAAAGCTCGCGCAGACGCCGGTTGAAAATTGAGACGCACGTCGCGACCACCGTCACCACTAACCCGCCCACGGCGAGCGTGTGCTGCGGGCCAAAATGCGTGGACGCGGTGCCGGCGGCAATGTTCCCAATCGGAATCGTACCCATAAACGACAGAATGAACATGCTCATTACGCGTCCGCGCATTTCATCAGTAACAAGCTTTTGCAGGAGCGTGTTGGTAAGAGCGACAGACACCACGACCGCAAAACCGACCCCAAACAGAAACACTAACGACATCGTTAGGCGCGACGACAAAGCGAATCCGGTGATGCAGATTCCGAACAGTATCGCTCCGCCCAACACAAACCAACCCTTTCTTCTGAAGTCGCCAAGATAAGTTACCAACAGCGCGCCGAAAAAAGCACCACCTCCAGACGTGCCCATCATCAATGCCAAGCCTGTTGCACCGAGATGAAAGATGTCGCGAGCGTAGATCGGGACGAGTGTGAAATAAGGCGCGCCGAACAAACTATTGACGGACGCGAGCAGTAACAACGACGACACTCTCGGACGGTTCCGAACGTAAACGAAGCCCTCCACAATATCCCGCAAGATAGCGGATCTTGCTTTTACCGCCGGCGCCTCGGAGCTGGGTCGACGGTCCATTCGCACCATCCAAAGCGCTGCCACCACTGCGATGAACGAAAGCCCGTTCGCAAAAAAGCACCCTGCCAATCCAAACACGCGAAACGCGATGCCCGCCAGGGTTGGTCCAACTACCCGCGACAACTGAAACTGCGTTGAGTTCAAGGCGATCGCGTTAGCGAGATCTTCCCGGCCCACGAGATCGTAGGTCAGCGCCAGGTACGAAGGACTGGCCAGCGACATACAACAACCCGTCACAAACGAGAAACCCAAAACCATCCACCGGTTCACGACGTGCGTTGCCACCAAACCCGCAAGAGCAAGCGCTGCAATGCCGGCGACAACCTGTGTGTAGAGAAGTAAGCGGCGGCGATCGATCCGATCCGCAAACGCACCACCCACAAGCGTGAAGACGAACGCCGGAGCCGTCGCCATAAATCCGTCGAGACCCAACCAAAAAGGTGAATTGGTCAACTGTAATACGAGCCAGCCTTGCGCGACCGCCTGCATCCACGTGCCGACATTCGAGAGGAAAGCCCCGGTCCAGAAGAGACGATAGTTCCGATGAGAAAGCGCGCGGAACATTCCGCTGCGACGGCTGGTTGAGGGTTTGGAATTAACAACAGGAGCGACTTCGATGGGCATGCAAAGCTACTTTACCTGAATTGAACACCTCTTTGGAGGTTTTCACTTTTGTGCTTTTTGTGCCTTTTTGTGGCTCAAAGGCGTACCGGTGCCGCCGCGTCGTTCCGCGACGATTTCCGCCATGATAGCGAGCGCCACTTCTTCCGGTGTCACCGCACCGATATCGAGGCCAATCGGCGCATGAATATTCTCCAGTTGCTCTTCAGGAATCCCGGACTCGCGCAAGCGATCGATCACGATTGATGTGCGTCGCTTACTGCCGATCAACCCTACATAATCTAGATTCGCGCGCACTACCACCTGCATGCATTGCTCGTCTTCATTGTGACCCCTGGTCACAACTGCTACCGACACACCACGACCGTTGCCGATAGCTTCGCGCAGCGCTGTGCCCCAATCGTTCGCCACTACCAAATCGATCTGCTCTTCAGGAAAACATTCTCGTTTTAGAAAATCAGCCCGATCGTCAAGCAAGGTGGTGTGATAACCCGCGAATGCAGCAAGGCGCGCCAGCGATGCTCCGACGTGCCCGGCGCCACAAATCACGAGTCGCTGCGCCGGCTGAAGTCGCTCAAATAACAGGTTCGTTTCGCGAGCGGCGGGAAAGTTTGGATCAAACTCGCTGGCGCTGATCATTCGTGTTTCATCGCGTGAAGCGAGAAAGCGTGACGCATGATTTGCGACGAGCGAGTCCAAAACCGGATCGCCGAGACTTCCGAACGCAACGCCTCCTTCGCGCACCAGCAGTTTGGCGCCGAGCGCTCCCTGGCCGCTCACTTTCGTAACGACGAGCGCAACTTCTCCGCATTCGAGTAACTGCCCGATCGTTTTCACGATCGAAGATGTTTGGTCGCTTGATTCAGTCATCTATCTGGCAAACCGGAAGGCTTTACGATGTTTACGATTACTTGGACACTTTTTGTTTGTCGAAACCAAACACGGCTACGGCCCGACGAAGGACCCATAGCGGTCCAACCAGCAGGTAGACAGGATTTTTGAAAAAGGCAGGTTGATTTCCCTCTATCGCGTGTCCCACAAATTGAAAGATCCAGCCGACGATGAACAACAACAGCGCCCAGCTCCAGTTGAAAAAGAACAGCGGCAATGAGACGACAATCATCGGTATGCCGATGCTGTGCGTGAGCCGGTTCAGTGGGTGCTGGTGCTTCGCTTTGTAATTAGTTAAGAAATCTTGCGCCATCGAATGCTACGAACTCATGACTTCGACAAAAATATCCATCGTCCCGCCGCAAACCATACCCTCTTCACTCGCTTCATCAGCGGTTAACGAAAAGTGGTGCAGCTCGGATTTACCTGAGCGCATTGCCTCTTTGGCCTCGGCCCAGACTTCCGCTTCGATGCAGCCGCCGCCGACAGTTCCGGCAACTTCTCCGTTTTGAAAGAAAAGCATTTTCGCACCACGCTGTTGCGGCGTCGAGCCGCGTGTGTGGGCGACGGTGGCAACAACGACGCGCTCGCCACGACCTGTTGCTTCACCGATCATGCGATAGAGGTCGCGTTGTGGAATGGTAGACATCTTGTGTTTGGAACTTTGTACTTTGTGTTACGTGCTAGTCTACGACACCAGGATCAAAGCACAAAGTACCAGGCACGTAAGCACCACAGCATCTCCGCTTGCGGTAAATTACTTTGTAATGTAAAGTCTCGCGGTCAATTGAAAACTCAGGAGGGGCGATGGAGGCACAGGTTTACCAACCCAAATCCCATTGGTGGCTGCTTATCTTGGGCGTCATCATGCCGGCGATCTCAATCACGGTTGAGACATCCACTCACATCTGCGCTCAGATATTCTTCGATCCGATTCCCACAACCTGGCATGTGCTGCTAGTGATATTTGTTCCGCTTGCTCAACTTCACTGCTGGTTTGCAATCCGACGCGGGACACCCGGACAGCTCCGGCTGGCGGGGTTCATTAATGCTATCGTCATCGGCATCTCCATCTTCTATTCGATTGTATACCTGTCAATTCTGCCTCTCGCATTCCTGACCGTGCTCATCGGTCTGGGATTTCTCCCCTTAGCGCCGTACTTCTCATTGGCCGCAGCGCTATCAATGCGTCTCAACCTCAATAAGATCGCGGCTATTTCAGGTTCCAAGCCCTTTACTATCAAAAAACGAGGTCTGCTTGCCGGTCTCGCTATGACCATCATGGTGCTCGGATTGATTGAACTCCCCACCGCGCTAACAAAATACGGGTTGCAAAAGGCAGTCTCAGACATACCGGAAATCAGAGCCGAAGGCATACGGTTTCTGCGTACTTACGGCAACAAAAATGCCCTGTTGCGCAGTTGCTACGACCAAAGCGGCATGGCCACTGATCTCGTCGGCTTTGCCTTCCTGGGGAAGCCGGTAACGCCAATTGCTGCTCAGCAGATTTATTACCTCGTGACAGGAGAAACTTTCGACAGTTCGCTTCCCCCCGAACGGATAGGTGGCCGGCTTATTCCGCAAGACACTGTCGACTTCGATACAGATCAAGGCGGGTCACGAATCCACGCCAAACTAAAAGGGCTCTCATTAGCGAATTCCAAACTCGAGGCCTCGGTCGATGGCGACGGCGGCGTGGGTTACATGGAATGGACCCTTATCTTCCGAAACGACTCCACCGATGTAAGAGAGGCACGCGCAGAAGTGCAACTACCGCCGGGAGGTGTCGTATCGCGCCTGACATTGTGGGTTAACGGGGAGCCTCGTGAGGCCGCGTTCGCCGGTCGTGGCAAAGTTACACAGGCTTACCAGCAAGTCGCCATTCGTCAGCGTCGCGATCCGGTGCTGGTCACGACTGCCGGTCGCGACCGCATACTGGTCCAATGTTTTCCAGTTACACCGCACGGTGGTGAAATGAGAATCCGATTCGGAATTACATTACCACTACCTTTGGAAGAGATGAACCGCGCGCAGCTCTTGCTTCCCTACTTTGCCGATCGAAATTTCCGAATTGCCGACGACGTCCTTCACGCTGTAAGGATCAAATCAAAAACACGACTGTGGCCCTTTAATACTACGTTCAAAACCAGCGTGGAGGGTGACGATTCAATTCTGTCAGGCTCGATTAAGGATGAAGAGCTTTCCCAGGCGCGCTCCGCAATTCTGGTCGACAGATCAGACGTGAAGGAAATGTGGAGCAAAGATCCATTTGAAAAGGGATACATCATCCAGCAAAAGGTTGAAGAGCGCACACCCGCTCACTTGCAACGCATCGTAATTGTGCTGGACACGTCGGAGACGATGTTCAAGTGGGTTTCTCACGTGGAGTCGGCTGTTAAGTCGCTTCCGCCCAACTTTGACGTGAAGCTGGTCTTAGCCGATTCGGATATGACCAATGGAAGTACGGTCAAAGATCTCGCCAGCAGTCCTAATGAAATCGACTCGGCCCTGAATTATGCGAACTTTGCCGGTGGGGCAGACAACATGCCCGCACTCCTGAAGGCATGGGATCTTGCCGCTGAAAAGCCCGGCAACAATGCGATTGTCTGGATTCACAACCCACAACGTTTGCTGATCCGTGCTCCGGCAGAACTCACCAGACGCTGGCGCGATCGTCCATATGGGCCAACGCTTTATTCGGTGCAAGCTACCCGTGGTGGAGATGAAATCGAGAAGGCCCTCGACGGCGTCGCCGAGGTTAAGTCAGTCCCACGCACAGGTGAGTTGGACGTCGATTTGAATTTTTTGTTTAACCGACTAAGGGGTCGCATGAAGACTTATGAATTTGTGCGTTCCAGCAAAAAGCTGGATGCGAAACAAACACCCGAAACACTGGAAACGTCGGATCATCTCGCACGGCTGTGGGCCAATGACGAGGTCGCACGAATCCTTGCTCCTCGAGATGAGGCGCTCGAGAGCAGCGCGATCACACTTGCTGCGCAGTATCAGCTCGTCACTCCCGTAACCGGAGCCGTCGTCCTGGAAACAGAGCAACAGTATCGCAATAACGAACTAAAGCCCGTCGACGCCGGAACAGTACCGACGATTCCCGAACCAGAGATGATCGTGCTGTTTGTAGTTGCCGGCGTGTTCATGCTCTGGATCGCATATATGAAATACCGCAAGTCAGCCTCGGGCCGATGCACGGTATGAAGCGATTGCTTTTGATTCTCGGTCTTCAGTTGCTTGCCTTCTGGGAAGTGTGGCACTGGTACGTCACACGCGCGGTGTATTCATGGGATCAGCCATGGGGCGTAATCGCGTTTGTCGCGGCAATTCTCGTTCTGGCCCTCTCTCGAAAACCTTTGCCGCAAAACGAGCGATCACTCTGGTTGCCTGCGGCGTTCATTCTTGTGTACGCAGCAACGTATTTCGTGTTGCCGCCGCTCGCACGCGCATTGATTGCGTTTACGGCGGTCGCGTTGACGGCTAGTCTGCTGCGTTTCGGAAAGGCTTTTCACGCGGGACTGTTTGGCTTGTTCTATCTCTCGTTACCAACAATCCCGACCCTGCAATTCTTCGGCGGCTATCCATTGCGCATCGTCGTGGCCAAACTGACTGCGCCGATTTTACGGATCGGAGGCTTTGCAGTCGTCGCTGACGGAACGTGTCTGAACTGGTCCGGTAAACTCATCTGGATTGATGCGCCGTGTAGTGGAATCAAAATGCTTTGGGTGGGTTTGTTATTTACGTTCGTTGTTCTGTGTTTCCATGAACTATCGTTTCGTAAAACTCTCCTGCTCATGCCACTCGTCGGAATCGTGATTATGGGCGCGAACGTGTTTCGCGCGGTCGCTTTGTTTTACATCGAAGCCGGTGTTTTGGATTTTCCCGCATGGAGTCACGAATACGCCGGTGTGATTGCGTTTGTGTTGGAAGCCGTGGGAATCATCTCCGCAGTGCTCTTTCTGCAGAGAAGGAAGGTATGCGACGTAGCACTGTCTTCTACATAATTGCCTGCGTAATCGCAGCGCTCGTGCCGTACTTGTCTGCGCAGTATGAAACTGCGGCGGGCACGTCTCCCGCAGTCATGTTTCCGGGCTGGCCCAGCAAATTCGAAGGCAAGACTCTGACGCCACTTGCTCTAAACGAAATGGAGACGAGCTTCGCGTCCGACTTTCCCGGCCGCATCGCACGCTTCACCGACGGTGAGCGCGAGTTAATCATTCGCTGGGTGACTGAGCCCACGCGTAAGTTGCACCCTTCGTCCGACTGTTTTCAAGGACTCGGATATACGGTGAAGCCGCTCGCAGCGCATCGAGACGAACACGGCAAGCTTTGGGCAAGATTTTCCGCCGCAAAAGGCAACGAGCGGTTGCTCGTGTATGAACAAATTCATACTGACTCAGGTGAAACATGGACGGACGTGTCCGCCTGGTACTGGTCAGCATTGCAACAGGAAAGCGGTTCCTGGTGGGCGATCACGGTAGCGGAGAAAGAGCCTTGATTCTGCTAATATCGTTGCCTCTTATATCCCCGCTTTGGAGGAAACGATGGCCGCAACCCCCAGAATGCCAGGCCGTGTTAATGACCGACGGCTCTACATACTCGCCGCGATTTTTATCCCACTGATCGTACTCGCAGGTTTTGCCCGTACTTATTACCTGAAACCATTCTTCGCCACACCCGATCTCCCCGGGCGCATCGTTCACCTGCACGGCATCATCATGACCTCGTGGGTCATTCTGTTTATTGCGCAAGTGTCGCTGGTAGAAGCACGTCGCACCCGAGTTCATCAACGTCTCGGAATCTTTGGCGGGGTGCTGGCGGCATTAATCGTGATCGTCGGAATTTTGACGGCGCTTTACGCTGCGGCTCGCGGCGCCAGTCCTGGTCCACCGGCGCTCGCATTTTTAATCATCCCGATCGGCGACATGCTGATCTTCTCGGTGCTGATCAGTCTAGCTCTTTACTACCGCCGCAAGTTGCAGGTTCACAAGCGTCTCATGTTGCTGGCTGCGATCAACTTGTTGACCCCGGCCATTGCACGCATTCCACTCAACTTCATTATCAACGGTGGACCACTCGCGTTCTTCGGACTAACAGACCTGGTTTTGCTCGCGTGTGTTGCGTTCGACACGATCAAGCATCGGCGACTGCATCCGGTGTTCCTGTGGGGCTCGATCTTTCTCATCGCCATGCAGCCGTTGCGTTTGTTGCTGGCCGGGACGAACGCATGGATGAATGTCGCTGCGGCATTAGTCAGACTTGTACAGTAACTAAGAGGACAAATATGAGGAAGATTGTTTCATCGGCTATCCTGGTTTTGCTAGTGAACTGCGGAGTCTTTGCGCAAGCGGCGCCTGACGCTGCCGAGCTGACCAAACTGTTGAATGATTTCTTAGCCGGCGCTTCACGCAACGACGTTGCGATTCACGAACGCTTCTGGGCCGACGATTTGATCTACACGCGTTCCGCTGGCCGTCGCGTGAATAAGGCTGAAGTAATGCACGACGTGCGTTCTACTCCGCAGCCAAAACCAACCGATCCCAAAACGGTCTACACTGCGGAAGACATTCAGATTCAGCAGTACGGCAACACGGCTGTGGTCGCGTTTCGTCTTGTAGCAACTACGGAAACAGGCGGCGCTAAGCATATCGCCAACCTGTTCAACAGCGGCACCTTTGTTAAGCGCGACGGTAAATGGCAGGTAGTGAACTGGCAATCGACGCGGATGCCACGCACCGAAGCCGAAAGCAAGAGTGAGGTCACGTCAGCCACCACTGCATTTGAAGAAGCCATACTTACTCCCAACCTCGAGCAGATCACGGAGTTGACCGATCCCACATTTGTCTGGATACACGGCTCTTTTCAAACCACTCGTCAACAACTCCTCGATGATCTGCGGGCACGAAGAGTTAGGTATGGAAAGTCTGATCCGGCTAAGGTGAGTATTTCAGTTTACGGCGATACAGCGATCGTCCGAGGTGTGGCGCTAGCTCCAAACACTACGCAATTCACGCTGACGTTTATCAATCAGCTAGGCGTCTGGCGAGCCGTCTCCCTGCACACCAGTTCCTGACTTTCTCTTTTGTGCTTTTTGTGCCTTTTTGTGGCTAATTCTCCGGCTTTCGTGGCTTAGGAGCAGGCGTCTCAGCCGGCGCGGCATCCATCTGCGCACGTCGCTGTTCAAGCTTCGCACGTAACATATCTACTTCCGCATCCGCGTTCGAAACAGCTCCCTCCAAACGCGACCGGCTGGTCTCCGCGAGTCTCAACTGCGCCGTAACCCTACTTTTCTCACCCTCGAGCTGTTTCCTACGAGCGTCACGAGCCGCTTCAGGACGCGTGCTTCCGTAACCGGCAGTGGAGTTTTCGATATTCTCCGGCCGCAACGCAAAGTCGATCTGCTCGAGCTTGGCTTCAAAGTCGGCAATCTTGGCCTGGACATCCATCAATTGCGAACGCAACTGTTCCGCACGCTGTTCGGCGCGGGTGAGTCGCTCCATATCCAATTGATAGCGATCGTCTTCCGTCATCTGGGTCAGCTTGTTGTTAAGCCTGTCCACTTGCTTGGAAAGATCGTTGAGCGTCTGCTGCGTCTTTTCCTCCCCGGTCGGTTCAGGAGTGGTTACTTTAGTCTTCGAGCCCTGTTGTTGTTCGCTCGATTCTTTGGTGGAATCAGCGGTACTGATGATCTTTACGTCGCCGGCTTCATCGGGACTCTTCGTCCCGTCCGGCGGAGCAATTGTGGGATTCGTGATTACGGGCTTGGGCGCTGCCGGAGCGCTCCGGCGTCGCTTTTTCCGGCGCGTTTGCGCGTCGCCCTCAGCCACACAGAAGCTGACAATCAAGCACGCTGCAATAAGGAACTTGATGTAATTACGAATCCAAACAGGCATGGTGGTGCTCCTTTTTCGCCCCTCTAAGATACCCCGCAATTAAAGATGCCTTCAAGCTTCAGCCCGATGCTCCGAGGTTTTCACGAGCCGGCGGCCTGCCTGTTCCAAAACTAGATCCGCCGTGCCACCACTTCATACAGCGCATTTTTGAAGAACATGCGCTTGAGTCGATCCCCGGCATGCCGAGGCGCCTGTTTACGGGCTCGTGCCCGCGCCTCGTCGACGTTGCTCTTCGCGCTCAGAATCTGAAGTGGCAGATTCTCGAACAAACTTTCCGCGCCTTCGAGCGTCAGGTGAACCGTGTGGTCGGCAAACGGCCCGACCTCGTAAGGGACGCCCATCGCTCTCCAGCCCGAATGCAGTCCGGCAGCAAGGGCATATACCCGATGATGAATATTCACCGTGAAATAGAGTAAGCCACCTGTGACCAGAACTCGCGCAAGCTCTCCCACAATCTGCCTGGGCGATTCAGCGTGATCAACTACGTTGTCGCAAAGGACGACATCAAAACTCTGATCCGCAAACGGTAACGATTCGCCGCGCGCCGCGACAGTTTTTGCACTGCGCTGCCAGCCCGGAAATAAACGCCCGTAACTGACCGCAAGTGGATCGACTCCGACGCCAGGTTCTGATCCAAAATAGAAGATCAGTCCATGCGCTCCACTACCAACTTCGATCACGCGAGCGCCTGTCTTGATTGGTTGAAACGTCTCGAGCAACTCGCGCACGCGATGTGACGATCGCTTCATCGCGTTGATGATCTCGTCTTCATGGCCGCGAACGTGTTGTGCCTTGCGTTGCTGATATGCAAGTTGCCGTTCGAGCGCCCGTCGGGCAAGCTTTTGCCTCCAACTCATTTCTTTTGTGCTTCTTGTGCCTTTTTGTGGCTAGAAAGGCTGAACGTTAAAGCTGATATTCATTGCCGGGGCTGCACTAGTTAGCGCCTCGACCCGGATCAGTTGTGCGCCTGCTGTGGCGTACTCACGTACGTTCGCGGTCATAATCTGTCCGGCACACTCAATCGTGATCGAGTTTGATAAGTCTTTTGCGATTCCTGCGAGTCGCGCAAATTCAGTCGAGCTGAGATCTCTGGTCACAAGCACATCAGCGCCTGCGGTTATCGCCTCCTTCACGTCACTTTCACTCGAAGCCTCCACTGCGATTCGGTGGAGGTAACCTAACTTCTCTTTCGCAATCTTTACCGCACTCGCCACGCCGCCGAGAATCGAAATGTGATTTGACGTCACCACAACGCCGTCGTCCAACCCGAACCTGCCGTTGAAGCCGCCGCCAAGTTCGACGGCGTATCTCTCCAGCGGTCGCAGACCCGGCGTAGTCGCGCGCGTATCTGCGATCTGAGCCCCGGTGCCTTCGACAGCTTTCACGTACTCGTTTGTCAGCGTCGCAATCCCGGAAAGCCGTTGCAGGAGATTGAGCGCGGTTCGTTCAGCGGAGATCAGCACGTCGGCAAAGCCAATCATGCGCGCTATCACTTTGCCGGCTTCAACCGGTTCGCCGTCAGAAACAAACGCCTCGAGCTGTTGTTGTGAATCGAGTGTAAGAAAAACTTCTTCCGCGGCTTCCAGACCCGCTACGATCATGTTTTCACCGGCTACAAAGCGTGCGCGGGCACGCGTGTTACGAGCGATGATCGACTGCGTCGTGATATCACCACGTCCGAGGTCTTCGCGTAAAAAGAGACCGATCTGCGCGTACAGCGCGCCTTCGTCAACCCAGTTCATTGTAGGTTCTCGACTGTCTGTTGAAGTTGGGAAGACTGTTGCGCGATGGCCGCGATGCGTTCACGTACTTCGTTGACTCGCTCTACCGGAGCTCGCTCAACGAAGTTTGGATTGCCGAGCTGCGCCTCGAGCTTTGTTGCTTCTGCCTGCAGTTTCTCCTGTTCGCGCTGCAAGCGACGGCGTTCCTGTTCGAAGTCGATCAGGCCTTCAAGCGGCACTGCTAATTCAGCTCCGCCCGACAATACCGCTCGCGCTGAAGCCTTCGGCGCATCGAGACGCTCATTCACGGTGAGTTCAGAAGCACGAACCAATCGCGAGATCTGATCACGCGCCGATGAAAAGACGCGACGCAGATTCTCATCAGGCGATGCAACCACGACCGGAATTCTCTCGCCGGGCTTGATGTTCATTTCGGAACGGATGTTACGAACGCGCGAGATCAGCTCTATAATGGCCTGCATCTCAGACTCGGCTGCTTCGTCTATCAGGTTCGACGCGCCCTCGGGATATGCAGTTAACATAACTGTCGGTTGCGCGCCGTTGTAAGCAGCATGCAAACGCTTATCGCCCGGCAGACGCTGCCACAATTCCTCGGTGATGTACGGCATGAATGGATGCAACAAACGGAGTGCGTGTTCGAGCACGGTTAGCAACCTGGTCCGAGCCTCCGCGCGTGCTTCGCTGTCTTGTTCTGCAGTCACATCCGCTTTTGCAAGCTCGATGTACCAGTCGCAGAAATCATCCCAGAAGAAGTGATAGAGAGTTTGAACAGCGCCATGAAACTCGTAAGCGTTGATAGCGGTATTGAGATCGCGTGCCGCCCGGTTCAGTCGTGAAACGATCCAGCGATCGTGAAGTGCTGTGCTTTGTTCGAGTATTTCTGCTTTGACTTCCGCGCCCTCTGAATTGAGCAAACAGAAACGCGCGGCGTTCCAGATCTTGTTCGCAAAGTTGCGATACGACTCGACCTGTTTTTCATTCCAACGGATATCAGTGCTGCCGACCTGTGCGAGTGTGAGACGCGTTGCGTCCACGCCAAACTTGTCGAACACGTCGATCGGATCGACACCGTTCATCTTCGTTTTCGACATGCGCTGGCCCTGGCTGTCGAGAATGGTGCCGGTTATGAAAACATCCGCGAATGGTTCATCGCCGACGAACTTCAGTCCCATCATCACCATGCGCGATACCCACAGAAAGATGATGTCGCGCGCGGTTACGAGCACGGACGTCGGGTAGAAAGTTTTCAGATCCTCGGTCTCGTTGGGCCAGCCAAGGGTTGAAAAAGGCCAAAGCGCGGAAGAGAACCACGTATCGAGAACGTCGGGATCCTGCGTGAGTTCACTCGTGCCGGCTTTCGCACGCGCTTCTTCTTCAGACGTGGCGACAATGACGTCGCCGTTGGGCGTGTACCAGGCTGGAATCTGATGGCCCCACCAGAGTTGTCTGGAGATGGTCCAGTCGCGCAGGTTCTCGAGCCAGTCAGTGTAGACCTTGCGATACGTTTCGGGAGTGAAATGCGGCAAGTGTTCGCGCGCCATCAAATCGAGGGCAAGGTCGCGCAACTGGTCCATCTTCATGAACCACTGTGTCGAAATCAAAGGCTCGATGACGGTTTTGCAGCGTTCACACTTGGAAATCGAGAACTCGTAGTCAACTATTTTCTCGAGCAGTCCTAATCCTTCGAAATCGGCAATGACTTTCTCGCGTGCTTTGTAACGGTCGAGCCCGGCGAAGTCTGCGCCAGCGTCGGCCGTCATTTTTGCGTGTGAATCGATCACGACAACTTGCGGCAGATTGTGACGCAGACCCATGTCGTAGTCGTTCGGATCGTGTGCCGGCGTGATCTTAACTGCGCCGGTGCCAAACTGCGGATCAACGTACTCGTCGGCAATGATCGGAATCTCGCGATTGGTGAGAGGCAAGAGCACCGTTTGACCAACCAGAGCATCGTAACGATCGTCACTTGGGTTCACAGCGACGGCTGTGTCGCCGAGCATTGTTTCGGGCCGAGTTGTTGCGACCGTCACACGCTTGTCGCTGTTTTTGATTGGATATTGCAGGTAGTAAAGCTTGCCGGCCTGCGGCTGTTTCTCGACTTCGAGATCAGAAAGCACTGTCTGATCCTGCGGGCACCAGTTAACGATGCGGTTACCGCGATAGATCATTCCATCGTCATAAAGTCGCACGAAGACTTCGCGTACGACCCGAGAAAGATCCTCATCCATCGTGAACTTCTCGCGCGACCAATCGACTGAAGCGCCCAGGCGACGCATCTGCACGGTAATCTGTCCGCCGGATTCGCGCTTCCACTGCCAGACACGTTCGATAAACTTCTCGCGCCCGAGATCGTGACGCGACTTCCCTTCCTTCTTCAGCGCGCGCGAAACCATTAACTGTGTTGAGATGCCGGCGTGGTCCATCCCGGGCAGCCACAGCGCGCGATAGCCACACATGCGCTTGTGCCGCGTCATCACATCCATGAGCGTGTGCTGCAGCGCATGGCCCATGTGTAGGGAGCCGGTGACGTTAGGTGGAGGGATAACTATGCTGAAAACCGGCGCCTTCGGATCTCGATTAATCTCCGGCGCAAAATAACCATTCTTTTCCCAGCGTTCGTAATGATGCTGCTCTGCCTCTTTGGGGTCGTATTGTTTGGGGATATCCATTCGTAAACTCTGTGGCTTGGTGACTCGAAAACGAAAAGCTAGAGTCTACGATACGACGAGCGCAAAGTTCAAAACACCTGCCATTGCGGACTTCAATCCCCTTACTTAAGCTGCCTCGAAACATCCAAACGCGAGTTGATGTATTCAATTCCTAATGCACTTTGATAAATTTCATGAATTAGGTGAACAATTGGTTCGTACGGAATGGTTACCGAATGAGAGCCGTAAGCATACGGGCCAACCTGATAGGGCGGAAACAATATATTGATGCCATCCTTCTGAAAGACAAAAGCCTGAAAATCATCCCATTTCAGCGTACCTTCCGAGATCCACTCGGCGTCCAGTTTCCACTCGTCACCTTCAGAATCATTGAATCGAATTTTGCTTAGCTCTTCTCTAACGAGTTTTTGAACCTGTTTGAGAGCCTCGTCGGGAGCTTCAAAAACATTCTCAAGTGATTCGATCCTCATTACGGGATCTAGTAGAAACACATATGTCCTAAAATGATGATTGGGATGGGCCGCTCCGGCTCCGTACCAGTGAATAGCATATTGAATGGAAATTACTTTTCCTTGGATAATAGGTTCAGAACAGTGTGCGTCATATGTATTGGTTCGAACAAACCTATCTTGTCCATAATTAAACATCCCATGAATAGGTAAGATCTTATTGGCTCGGTGCTGAAATAGAGCCGTGAGCAAGTCCGCTTTAATGTACTCTCCAATATCGGATACGTTTTGATACGTGTCTGAGCGAAAACTTATGAATTGTAATTCAACTTCGTATCCTGGAATTCCATCCCACTCCTCTTTCCTAACGTCGTAAGTCCAGTAGACTTGCTCTTGCTGTTGAATCTCATGTCTTTCAATGCCAAGGCGGTCGAGCTGATGTGTAATTGAGTCTCTGATTTTGTTCAAGGCAATTAGGGTCGCTTGCTTTGATGTAATGAAGATCTTTTATCTGATTTGGTATTTCTACATCATCATCTAACAGAACCGGAATTATGTAGATGTCATCGATTAGCTTTTCATCTTTTTTGTTCAGAGCGAGTTTTAACTCTTTCTGAATATAACCACGTCGATCAAACGAATGTCTTGAAATAAAAAGCCAGCACGAAGGCCGATCTATCTAATGCACGATATATCTCGTATTCCCAGTTTTGGCCGGCCTTAATACTGCGGCTATCCATCCAAACATTAATCCCGCGACTACTTAGCCATTCAAAGAACGACAACACACGTTCCCGGTCTGGTCTTGCGTAGCTCATAAACACAGATGCAACAGTCTCCGACATTCCTGTACTACTCCATAAAATGATTCTTTTGCAAATGTGTTACTTACTTCCCTCCTATCTCACTCATACTTACCCAGACAGGTTATCACAGGAAAATCGGAAGCGAGGTAGCCCTTAATGGGGCGAATTCCAGATGACGCCTTGCTCAAGGATGTTGCGAGTCAACTGGCCTTTTTTGCCGCAGTTGATAGGATCTGTCTCAACTCGATAAGGCAGATACTGTCAGTATTGAAGTAAGTGAGAACCGACCTTTCCTTCTTCCAATTGGCTTTGTGTGTTTGAGCGTTCACTGCTAATCTACCTGCATGCCTCACAAGAAAGACCTCACAACTACCAGTCTCGCTGTATCCGTTCAGTTTATCGAGCGCAGAATCTATTTGATCCGTGGCGAAAAGGTCATGATCGACGGCGATCTTGCGGAACTCTACGGAGTCACGACGAAAGCTCTCAATCAACAGGTTAGGCGTAATCGTGAGCGCTTTCCCGAAGATTTCATGTTTCAGCTAACACAGGAAGAGACGCAAAGCTTCAGGTCACAATTTGTGACCTCAACTTCAACACACGGTGGACGGCGCACCCTGCCCTTCGCATTTACGGAACCTGGTGTGGCTATGCTGTCGAGCGTGCTGAATAGCGAACGCGCCATTGAAGTAAACATCAACATCATGCGAGCTTTTATAAGATTGCGGCAGATGCTGGAATCAAACGAAGAACTTAATAGGAAATTCGTCGCCGTGGTTCGAAAGCTTTCTACTCACGATAAGTACTTTAAGATCGTCTTCGATGAGCTCCACAAGCTTTCTCGGCAACCGGCAACACCCAATAAAGAGATCGGATTCCTCCCGACGAAAAGGCATAACCAAAGTGAAACTTGAGGTCACAAATTGTGACCTCAAGATAAAAATCGTGAAAACCGGCCTTAATTTGACGATCTTGAGGTCACAAATTATGACCTCAAAATAAAACAGGTGACTCGTTGGTGTAGTCACCTGCCTTCGTGATTCAGTTTGTATATAAAATCTTACTTCGTCTTTTCCAACTGCTGCTTAATCAAAAGCTCCGCCAGATCCGGAACGACTTCCCACGCAATCTCACGGACCACTTTGTCGGACATCATCTCAACAACACGTCGTGCAATCACGTCGATCATTTCCGGTGTCAGTGAGCCGGCGCTAATCGGAGCAGACGCTTCGGCAGCGGCAACCGGCTCGGGTTCTGCGAACATCGGTTCCGGCTCGGGTTCGGCAACCGCGACATCCTGCATCTCAGGCGTGTATGGAACTTCCTGCGTGTCTGCATACGAAGAGTGAGCCTGGGGTTGATAAGTCAATTCATAAGAACTAGCGGCGGCAGCAACTGCTTCCTTAACTTCCGGCTCGACAAACGTGCGCATCGGCGTCGCCGCGTATGCAGGCTCCGGTACCTCACCCGGTTCGTCATCGAGATCCAGTACAAAGTCATCGTCTGCACTCGCCTGCACTGGCTCATAGTCGCCGAGATCCAACAGCACATCGGAATCGCCTTGTGAATCGTTTCGTGGTTCGGTTTCCATGTTCTCCTCACGTGGAAACGATTCCGTTGCGGCAACCGGCTGTTCCACCTTCTGT
>JBKPPU010000077.1:0-11296 GCA_046733695.1 Acidobacteriota bacterium | reverse complement strand
CAAGATGGGAAGTCAGACTGTAAAAATCAACGGGAAGATGGCGGCGCGAAACGGCGACACGGCGGAGACCTGCAACGACCCTTCGGACCTGCCTGCGGGCACGGTCATCGCGGTGGGTACGGTCATGATTGGATGAACAGGCAGAGCATTCGATAGTGGGGTATTAATGTGTTGCAACCGAGCCACGCAGCGATCGGTTCGAGCGAGGGCAAGCCCCTCTTCCTGACTTGTTCTATTCTCAGTTGCAGACGTCAAATGGACACTTGAATCAAAAAATAGAACAAGTCAGGAAGAGGGGCTTGCCCCCGCTAGTTGAAAGAAACCAGCAAACACTAATACCCCACTACCTGACATTCGGGGAGGATGTGAGATGCCGAAACATTTCCTGGGGAAGGGTTGGGCTTTTCCCATTCAGGTCGGAGAGGACGGGGCGCTCGCGCAGGCAGAGTATGAGGAGAAGATTCGCCAATCGGTGTGGATTGTCCTCGGCACCGCTAAAGGCGAGCGCGTGATGCGCCCCGATTTCGGCTGTGGGATTTACGACCTCGTCTTCAGCTCCGTCACGCCGGACACGGCGGGTAGAGTCTCACAGGCCGTGCGGCAGGCGCTGCTTTTCTTCGAGCCGCGCATCAACGTGCTGGACGTGCGCGTCCGCGCGGAGGACGACAACCAGGTGCTGCTCATCGTTGTGGATTACGAGGTGCGGGCCACGAACACTGTCTTCAATCTCGTTTACCCTTTCTATCTGGAGAGGAGTCAAGCTTAAGTGGTGCAGGAGTCGCCGAAAATAGACCACCGGACCGCTGGCCATGTCGAAGCGGAGTTGCAGCAGGCGCTGTTACAACTCCGTGACCGCAATCCGGAGTGGGCGAACTTCGACCCCGGCGCCGGCTTGAGCCGGGCCATGACTGGCATCTTCAGCCGGTTGGCGGAGATCGTGATTCGTCGCCTGAACGGCGTCCCGGAAAAAAACTTTCTTGCGTTCCTGGACTTGCTGGGAGCTGCGCCGCTGCCGCCGCAACCTGCGCGCGTGCCACTCACGTTCACTCTCGCCGCAGGCGTCGTCACCGAAGCTGTCGTGCGACCCGGCACGCAGGTCGCCGCGCCGCCAGCCGAAGGCGAGAAGGAGCCGACCATCTATGAAACTGAGCGCGAACTGGTCGTGACTGCGGCGCGTCTGGACTCAGTCTTCGTGCGCGAGCCCGACCAGGACAGGTACGCTAATCGCAGTGCCATCGTCGCTGCACCCGTGCCTTCAGGTGAGCCAGTCTTCGCGGGCGACCAGCGCATCGAGCACATCTTCTATCTGGGACACGACGCCTTCTTCAGCCTGCCCGCCTTGAAGGAAATTCGCCTGCGGGTTGTGCTCACAAGGAACATCACGCCTGACCCGCCTGAGGCTGTTCAGCCGGACGCGCGCCTTCTACAGTGGGAGATTTGGGATGGGGCGAACGGCATTGCTCTCAGCCCATCGCAGGACACCACTTCCGGCCTCACGCGTAGCGGCGACGTGGTCTTCAGTGGCGCAAGCCTGACGTTGCATTCACCCTTCCCGCAATTGGAAGTTGCAGGCACACAAAGCCGGTGGCTCCGCTGTCGCTTATTGACGCCGATTACCACCTCTTCAGTCAGGCTTGATCTGATGGTGCGCGAATCACAGTTGCCGTCGATACAGAGTGTCAGGATTGTGGTGAGGCTGGACAGCAACAACCAGGGGTTGCCGCCCGATGCGGCCTTCAGTAACGCGCTGCCTTTGGACACGACGAAAGATTTCCTGCCATTTGGCGACAGCCCGAAGTATGGCGACACCTTCTATGTCGCCAACCGCGAGACACTCTCGAAGGCGGGCGCGATCATCACGCTCAACATCAAGTCAACCGACGCGGCCTCGGCTGGCATCAAGCCCCCGGCGGCCTCCAACGACCTCAAACTCAAGTGGGAATATTGGAACGGCTCGAAGTGGAGTGAACTTGCCACCGTTGATAAGAACGGCGTGGTGGGCGTTCCTCCGTTGCAATTCACGGACACGACTAAGGCGCTCACTGCGCTGACGGGGAGTGTGAGCTTCAAGCTTCCGCTTGACGCCGCCGCGACCACCGTCAACGGAGTAGAGAACGTTTGGGTGCGCGTACGTCTTGTGGCAGGCAACTACGGAGTCCCGGCGCGCTACGAGCCGCTTAACAAAGAAAAGTTGGCGGATGGCTATCGACTCATTGACGCGACCCTGGCCCCGCCGTCGCTCGTTTCGCTCCTGGTGGACTACAACCTTGTGACTCAGGAGAGCCCGGCCGACTCCCTTGTCGCCTACAATGATTTTGCCTTCGAGCGCGCGGGCCTAAGCCTCAAGCCTTTCCAACCGAGCAAAGACACAGAGCCAACGCTCTACCTCGGCTTCAGCGTCCCGCGTGCAGACTTGCCGTTCCCGAACCGCAAGCTCAGCCTCTTCGCCGACGCCGTCGCCTTCAGGCACGGAGAGAAATACGGGACTCTCTGGCCGAGCCGCAGCATGCAAGCGGGCGACCGCGGTGCAATCGTCGAACACAAGTTCTGGCTCACCAATAAGAGCGCGCGGCCCGCACGTTTCAGGCTCCAAGTTTATGGCTCTGTCTGGAAGTCGCGCGAGCTACGGGAATTTGCTCTGGAAGTCGGGGAGGTGAAGGCGGTGAGTATCCCTGTGACTATCCCTGGCGAAGCGGCGCGCGGAGATAAAGATCGTGGTTTCCTCCTGCTCACGAATCTGGACGCGCCCGCCTTCGAGTATGGCGCGACCTTCGAGACCGTCGCCGTGGAGCAAGGGGCGGCCAAGCGGTCGCAACTCTCCTGGGAATACTGGAACGGCAAAGAGTGGGCGACCCTGGCGGTGCGTGACGACTCTCGAGGTTTCATCCTGCCAGGGCTGATTGAGTTCATCGCCCCGGGCGATTTCGCCAGACGCAGCGCGTTCGGCCGCGACAGGTTTTGGCTTCGTGTCAGGTTAAAGAGCGGCGAGTATCAGTTCGCACCCTACCTGAACCGGCTGCTCCTGAACACAATGATGGCTGCACAGACCGTCACCATCCGCGACGAGATCCTTGGTTCAAGCGACGCGAGTAGCGATCAGAGACGTCGCTCGACGCGAGCGCCTGTACTGCCGGGCGAACGACTCGAAGTGCGGGAGCCGGAGATGCCGTCCAGCGACGAGACTGTGCGTATCACGAGTGAGGAGGGTGGCGATGCGATCAGGGCCGTGAGGGACGCAGCAGGGCTGGCGAAGGAAATCTGGGTACGCTGGCACGCCGTACCGGACTTCTATTCCTCCGGGGCGCGCGACCGTCATTACGTGCTCGACCGCCTGACTGGCGAGGTGCGGTTCGGCGACGGTCAGAACGGCATGATTCCTCCCGGGATGACCGGCAACCTGAGCTTGCGCCGTTATCAAACAGGAGGCGGCGCATCGGGAAACCGCCCCGCTCGCGTGATTACACAGTTGAAGACTACGGTTCCTTACATAGACAAAGTTATCAACTTCGCGCCAGCGACCGGCGGCGCAAACGCCGAAGACCTCGCCTCGCTCATCGCGCGCGCGCCGCGCACGCTGCGCCACGCTAACCGCGCTGTGACTCTCGAAGACTATGAAGACCTCGCCAAGCTGGCCTCGCCGGAAGTGGCGCGGGTGAAGTGCGTGCCGCTGTACGACCTCGCCGCAGACCCCGACGCAACGCGACAGCAGTTAGGCTTTGTCAGCGTCATCGTCGTGCCGCGCTCCGTCGAACCAAAGCCCGTGCCGAGCCTCGAACTACTCAGCCGCGTGCGCGATTATCTGGACTCCCACCGCTCTCTGAACGCGGACATCGCGGTCGTCGGCCCGGACTACATGCGCGTTGATGTCGAGGCTACGCTGGGTGTGAAATCGCTCGAAGGCTCGCGCGATGTCGAGGTGGCGGTGTCGCAGGCGCTCGCACGCTTTCTCCACCCCTTGACGGGTGGTCTCGAAGGCGAGGGCTGGGACTTCGGGCGGAAGCCGCACAAGTCCGACCTCTACGCTCTACTAGAAGACACGCCGGGGGTTGATCACGTCATCACGCTTCGGGTCGGGGAATTCCCGGAACGCGCCGATGCTGCCACGACCGAACGTTTCCTCGTCTACTCCGGAACGCACAAGATCAGTTTGACGATGGAAGAATCCTGAGCAAGCGACGAAGTATGCCGATAACTCTACCGAACCTGGACGACCGCCGCTACGCTGACCTCGTGGAAGAGGCGCGCGCGCTGATCCCGACCTACGCCCCGGAGTGGACCGACCACAACGAGGTTGACCCAGGCATCACGCTCATCGAGTTGTTCGCCTACCTCTCCGAAATGCTCCTGTACCGTCTGAACCGGGTGACGGACAAGAATCGTTACGCTTTTCTGAAACTGCTCAACCCCGATCTGACCGTCGACCCGGAAAAGAGTCTTGAACAGCAAGTGCGTGCGACGGTGCTCGCGCTGCGCGAGTCCAAGCGCGCCGTCACCAGCGCTGACTTCGAGGAACTCACGTTCGAAGCTTCGCGGCGTCAGGAAGACCTGGTGGCCGACCTCGCCGGACGCGTGGCACGAGCGCACTGCGTTCCGCGCCGGAACCTCGAAGTACAGGATGAGACAGAGCGCAATCAGGACTTGCCGAATCACACCACTGTAATCGTCGTCCCAGAGGTCACGGACAGTAACAATACCAGGTCGCAGCCGACCGATCGCCTCAAGCAAACTATTGCCGAGTACCTCGATGAGCGCCGGCTCGTCACGAACATCATTCATGTGGTCGGGCCGCGATATCTAGGCGTGCGCGTGCAAATGACGGTGGTGCTCACGCACGACACGGTCGCCGCCCAGGAGGCTGTTGTGCGCAAACCGCTGGAGGATGCAGTGCGCCTTTTTCTACACCCCCTCAAGGGCGGACCTGAAGGCAAGGGCTGGCCCTTCGGTCGCAACGTCTATGTCTCTGAGATTTATGAAATCCTTGACCGCCAGCCGACGGTTGACTACGTAAAAAGAACCGAGATTGAACTGCCGGGCCAGCAAAAGCAGCAACTCGATGAGCTGGTCCCGTTGGTGGAAACTAACCGCGTCAGGCGTAATGCCGAGGGCGAGTTAGTCTGCGTGGACGTTCGTGAAGATGAGCTGGTCGACGCGCAATTAGATATCAAGCTCGAATTCCCAAAAAGTTAGGCGCTACGTACGCGACGGAGAAGTGACCATGACAGACGATACCGCACGCACGCGAGCCGGGTTGCTTGAATACCTGCCGGAGATTTATCGCGAAGACGACTTCCTCGGCCAGTACCTCTCGGCCTTTGAGGATATCCTGCTGGGACCGTCTGCGGGCGGCGAGGGCGGCGCCAAGCCGGGGCTTGAGCAAAAGATCGAAAAGGTCGCCGACCACTTCGACCCGTCGCAGACACCGCCTGAGTTTCTACAGTGGCTTTCGGGATGGGTTGCTTTGAGCCTGCGCGCCGACCTGGACGAATTTCGCCAGCGCGAGTTCATCAAGAACGCCGTCCGGCTGTACCGGCTGCGCGGGACAAAGAAAGGTCTCGAAGAGGTCGTCAGCGTTTACACACAGCTCGGCGCGAGCATCACCGAGACAGCGTCACCTTTTCAGCTCGAGACGCCTGGACGCTCGCGCGTCGGCGTTGACACGATGCTCGAAGGCGGCGCGCCGTTCGTCTTCCGCGTGACTATCAACCTGAGAACGACGGACCCCGCCGTCCTCAAGAAGCAGCGAGACGTGGTGACGGCAATTCTCAGCATGGAGAAGCCGGCCCACACGCAGTTTGTGCTCGAAGTGGAAACGCCCACCATGCAGATCGAGGACCACTCACGAGTCGAGGTAGACACTCTGCTGGGAGAGCCTCCCACCGACTAGACCACAGCGACAAGGAGCTACAGTCATGGCAGACCCAATCAAGCGCCTTAATTACTTCAAACACCAGTTCCTCCGCGCGACCGACTTCAATGACGAGCAAACGTATCACGTCGCGATGCGCCGGCTGCATAATCGCTCGCTGCACACCTGGGGCATCACCGGCGGCAGCCTGAAGGTCAGCTTCGCTCAGGGGGCCACCGCGGTCAAGATTGCCGCGGGCATAGCCATCGACAGCCAGGGGCGGGAGATCGTGCTGATCGAGGACAGAACAGTCGAGCTGGCGGGCTTCACGCCGGGGTCACAGGTCTTCATCGTCATCTCATACGGCGAGAGGCGGACCGATGCGAGCAACGAAACAGGAGCGGAGGGTGACACACGCTGGACGGAGGAGCCGCAGCTCCGAGCCATGCCGTCGAGACCGAGCGACGTCGCGACAGACATCATTCTCGCCCGCGTGAACCGCACCGGCACTACCGTCACGAGCGTGGACGAGACGGACCGCCGCGACGCCGGGGTCGAGACCGGCGAGCTATCGGTGCGCACGCTCAGGCTTAGCCGCCCTGACGTGGACGCGGGCGCGTGGCCGCGACTCAGTTGCAGCGGGGCCAACCTGGCCGCATTGGAGAACGGCTCGCTCACGATCGGGGCGCCAAACAGGCCCGGCAGGCTTGGCATCGGTGTTAGTGCGCCGGACTCGCCACTTCACATCTCCGGCGGGGCGTTCGATGTCGGGAATTCGGAGGGCGACTTCAAGATCGGCAACGCCACCCTCCGTCTGAAGATGGGCGTGGCGCTGGCTGGTGGCGGTGCGGGTGACGCGCGCATCCGTGCCCACGGCGGCACGAACCGTCTGATGCTTGGCAGCGGGACGACCGACACCATGACGGTCGCCGGCAGCAACGTTGGCATCGGGACGGTAGACCCGAAATTCCTGCTCAGCTTCCCCAACGCACTCGGCGATAAGATCGCTCTCTGGGGCAATACCGATGCGCACTACGGCTTTGGCATCCAGAGCAACCTTTTGCAGATTCACACCGACACCAACGCGGCGGATGTTGCCTTTGGCTTCGGGTCGAGCGCCAACTTCACAGAGACGGCGAGGATCAAAGGCAACGGCATGATCGGCATCGGCACTAACACGCCCGCATCGCAGTTGCATATACGCAGGGATGTTAAAGGTGATCTCGGCCCCGTCCTGACGCTGATGAACGGGGCCGGCTTCGCCGGCGCCGGTGTGGCGATAGACCTCCACAGCAACGACCCCGGTGCGAATAACGGCCCGTCGGCTCGGCTCCGGACCTTCGACGACAACTTCTCCGCCCACATCTCGTTCCAAACGAAGGCGCCTGGCGCGAATACGAACCAGATGGTCGAGCGGCTCAGAATCAACAGCACCGGCGAGGTTGTGTTGAGCGCGAGCCTCGCGTTGAGCGCGGCCAGCAAGGTGATAAGCCCTATGTGGCGTGCTTTTCAAGTCGCCTCCTCGTTGCCGGGCGGCTTACCCAAGACACTAACCTTCAACACCAACGGCGGCCTGGTGATTCTCTTCGTCTCTGGGTCGGGCTGGTCGCCGCCCGGCGGCACCCAGATTGGCATGTCAATCAAGGTTGACGGCACCGAAAGGGCAAAGGCGAGGGGGTTCTCGAACGAACCGGCCAGTCACAAGACGTTCGTGCCGGTCCAGTTCGTAGTTGCGCTCGCCGCCGGGCCGCACACGCTGCTCCTTGAAGCGCTCCCCGGCACGGCCTCAGACGGCAACGACTTCTACAATGTCACGGGCCTCGAAATGCCCATCAACCCGGAGGGCCTTGGATTTGTTTTGGGTACCATTAACCTGGGCGGTGTAGGAGGATTCGTCGTCAATCAGTAATCCGGTTGACGAAGGCATTCAGAGCGTGGGCGAACCCCCGGTGGCAGAAAAGGAGGCATAATGAACGTCATCCAGTTCGTGAACAAGTACGATGACGCGGTCGAGCAGGGAGACGTAGTCGTCATCAGTAAGAAGCAGTCGCGACTCCTGCGCGGGTCCCAGGGTGAAATCTGGCCGGAAGTCGACCTCACGGCTACGGCCTACGATCCGCGTGCCTGCGGCATTGTCGCAACGCTCCAGGCAGAGGTGCGGTTCGAAGAGGACGAAGCGGAGGACGAGCACGCGGCTGAGGAGACGTCCGGCGCAAAGAAGGGCAAGCGGACGAGCAAGGCGGACAAGTCCGCGAAGAGCAACAAGGACGACGACGCGGCTGCGCCGGACAGCCAGAAGTTCACGCCCGAAGAGTTCGAGAGTCTCGACCGGACCCGTGTCGGCCCCGGACAGCGGGGCTCCATGGTCGTGCTGGGCGTCTACGATCACTGTAAGATTGACGCCGACATTGCCGCCGTCGAGGTCGGCGACCTTCTGACTACCAGCCCGACTAGGGGCCACGCGCAGAAAGTCCTCGATCCAGCGAAGGCAACCGGCGCGGTCATCGGCAAGGCCCTCGGCGCGCTGAAAAAGGGAAAAGGTAAGATCCCAGTGCTCGTCACCCTCCAGTGATTTCGCGTCCGCCGCGCAGACTAAAGAAAGGGCAGGAAAGAATCTTGCGAGAACAATTGCAGCAGAGGCTTGGGGAACTGAAACAGGAGTTCGAGTCAGGACAGGCTCGGCTCCACGAACTCGAAGTGCAGGAAACGCGCTTGCGCGAAATGCTGCTGCGTATCAGCGGGGCGATTCAAGTGCTGGAAGAAACACTGGCGGCGGGCGCCGAGCAGAACGCGCCACCCGTATGAGTCTCGTTAATTCTCAGCCTCACAAGGGGCGGTTTGAGATCCAATGGCTTTGCAGTAAAGACGGTTGGCTTTGCAGTAAAAACGGTTCGGGCTCGATTACGCAGCGAAGTGCTCCGGAGGAGCATGTTTATAGCCGTACAAAACCAATACCTTTGCGCTCCAGCGGAGCGCTATGTGCTTTGGTCCAAGAAACATGCCGCTCCTAACGGAGCGGTAATAGATCAGGCATTTGGAGCTGCTCCTCCGGAGCAAGAACCAGCGCCTGCAAATTATTCAGCGAATCAGGATCGTGCTGAGTAAGAGCGCTATCAGCACTGCCGAGACCATCGTCACTAGACCCGGGCGCATGAAACTGTGATTCAGTAAATACTTTCCAATCTTCGTCGTGCCTGTCTGATCAAATGAGACGGCGGCGAGCACGGTGCCGTAGGTCGGAAGGAAAAACAATCCGCCGGCACTCGGATAGAATCCCAGCAGCAACGGTAGCGGAACTCCAAGCGCCTGGCCCACCGGTATCAGCAGCGAGACAGTCGCCGCCTGGCTGAACAACAACGTCGACAGCAGAAACATCCCGACTGCGAACGTCGATGGATAATGTTGGACCAGATCCGAGACTTGCGTGACGATGTAGCTGCGATTGCCCTCAAAGAAGGATGACCCGAGCCAGGAAACTCCGAGAATCGAAATGATCGCCGTAAGCCCGCTGCGCATGATCGTTCCCTTGAGTGTCGCCTCCGGCGAAGCCTTGAAGATGATCATGATCAATCCAGCCACCGCAATCATGACGATCATGATCGCCATTCCCATGTTGACCTGCTCGTAATCCGTCGTACTGCCGTTTGCAACTTCGTAGAACGGTCGCAGGTTCGGGAAGATGCCGATCAGGACAACAATGACGATCCCGGTCAGAAACAACAGCATCGATCCGCGCGCGTTCACGAGACCTCTTCCTTTGAACTCCACCGCAGTGGTCGCCGGCTTCAAAGCGCCTTCGGCGAGACGTTTTTGATACTCCGGATCTTCGTCGAGCTTCTTTCCGCGCCAGGCCACGGACAGTGCGCCTATTAAAACAGCGATGAACGTGGAAGGAATCGTGATCGAAAGCAGACGCGGAAGTGAGATTCCCTGGGCCATCATTAGCCCAACCATTGCCACTGTCGATGGCGAGATCGGCGATGCAAGAGCGCCGTTGAATCCCGCGATAACACTGATGGAAAGTGGGCGTTCAGGACGAACGTTCCCTTTACGCGCGACCTCTGCAATCACCGGCAACAAAGCGTAAATGACGTGAGTCGTACCCGAAGCGAAGACGAGAAGATAAGTGGCAACGGGAGCGATGAAGGTGACGTACTGCGGCTGTCGATGCATGAGCCGCTCGGCGAGCGACACCAGGTAGTCGAGTCCTCCGGCAGCCTGCATGGCAGCCAGCGCCGTAATGACGGCGATGATCATGCCGAGCACACCCGGCGGTGGACCACCCGGAGGAAGCGCAAAAATGAAAACGAAGATCGCGAGACCGATACCTGCAACTGTGCCGAGCGCAATTCCACCTAGTCGTGCGCCGATCACTATGCAAGCCAGCAGAATCAGCAACTCGATCCAGATCATAAAAAGAGGTGTTAGCCACAAAAAGGCACATAAAGCACAAAAGGTGTGGCAGTGCTTCAGTAGGTCATAAACAACTTCTGGATGTCGCCGTTGGAGCGTTGCTTCAGTAGTGCCAGCGCGAGGAGAATTCGCGCCTTCTGGGGATTGAGTTCGTCGGAAGCGACGAATCCCAACTGGTCGTCGTTCACTTCCACGTTGCGGCCGACGGTGCCCGTCGCCACTCGTGTACTCCGAACTACCACGACGCCTTTCTTCACCGCATTCGCCGCCGCGTCGAGTGAAGCCTTGTTCATGTTGCCGTTACCAACTCCCGCGATCACGATTCCTTTGGCGCCGTTAGCAACCGAGGCATCGATCAAATCAGCAGACATATCAGCGCAGGCAAAAACAATGTCGACCCTAGGCAGCTTCGTGACTTCAGTCACATTAAATTCACTGCCGCTGGTGTGTTTCCATTCCGGCGTGTTGTAGAAATCGTTCTTTCCGTAACTCGCCACACCCACGAGGCCGCGCAGCGGTGATTGGAACGTCTGAATCGCAGTGGTGCTCGTTTTTGTCAGAGAGTGGGCCGCATGAATCCAATCGTTCATCACCACCAGGATGCCGCGACCTTTCGCATTCGGATCGGCTGCAACGCCAACTGCGTTGTAGAGATTGAGTGGACCATCGGCGCTAACAGCCGTCGACGGCCGCATTGAACCGACCATCACCACTGGCTTATCGCCTTTTACAACCAGGTTCAGGAAGAAAGCAGTTTCTTCCATCGTGTCAGTCCCGTGCGTGACCACAATGCCATCGACGTCGCTCTTCGCCATCAACTCGTTAATGCGTTTTGCGAGGGTGAGCATGATGTCAAACGACATGTCCTGCGAGCCGACATTAGATACTTGCTCGCCCTTGATGTTGGCCATGTCCTTGATACCCGGAACGGCGGCGATCATCGCGTCGATCGTGACGGCTCCCGAGGTGTAACCGGCTTGCGTTCCCGTGGCCGCTGCGCCGGCGATCGTTCCGCCGGTCGCTAAGATGACTATGTTT
>JBKPPU010000076.1:0-51995 GCA_046733695.1 Acidobacteriota bacterium | reverse complement strand
GATCGATTCCACGCCGGGCGGCCACGGAGGGCCGCCCTGACAGTACGTTCCGAAGTGAGTGATTATGTCTATTCTTATTGTTACGCATAGCGAGGATAACGATAGTGTTGTAAGAGTCGCCGAAATCATTAATAGCAGGGGTGGGTGCGCGATACGGTTTGACACGGATCGTTATCCGACTGATCTGCGTCTGACGGCTTACCAGGGTACCTCGGACGAGCGGCTTACGTTGACGAACGACGAGGGTGAGTTTGATCTGCGTGAGGTCACGGCGATCTGGCACCGGCGCATCAACTTCGGAGCTCATCTTCCGGCGGGACTCGACAGGCAACTGCGTCATGCTTCCCTCGGCGAAACGAGTGCCGCCGCTCACGGCATGCTCTCGAGTCTGAAAGCCTTCCGTATGGACCACCTTCACCACATTCGTCACGCAGAGAACAAGCAGCTTCAGCTCCAGGTAGCCCGCGAACTCGGACTCATCACACCGCGCACACTCACTACCAACGATCCCGCAGCCGTTCGCGCGTTCGCAAAGAGTTGCGATGGAGGATTGGTGACAAAGATGCTCTCGTCGTTCGCGATCTATGAAGAAGGAAAAGAACTCGTCGTCTTTACCAATCCCGTGAAACCAGAAGACCTCGAAGATCTCTCCGGCTTGACTCTTTGCCCAGCCACTTTCCAGGAGTTGCTCCCTAAGTCACTCGAGATTCGTGCCACGGTTGTCGGCGACCGCGTGCTGTCTGCCGCCGTCGACTCACAAGTCTCCGCGCGCGCCGCTCACGACTGGCGCCGCGATGGTCTTCGCATGCTGCAGGACTGGCACTCTTACCAACTCCCAAGTGACGTCGAAGACAAAATCCTTCGCCTCATGGATTACTTCCACTTGAACTACGGCGCCCTCGACATCATACTCACACCGGACAACCAGCACGTCTTTCTGGAACTTAATCCCTGCGGCGAGTTCTTCTGGCTCGAACGTGCGCCAGGCCTTCCGATCTCTGAAGCTATCGCAGACGTTCTCCTGGGGCACTGACTAGACGCGGATGATCGATCCCTTCCTGTGTGTTCGCTGTAATGCATCGCTTGTGGTAGTTGACGCTCGGAGCGTTGAATGCCGGTCCTGTGGTGCTGTGAACGAGGTACCGGCGGCGTATCGTGAAGAGCTCCGGCTGACGCGCGACCTCGATCAAACAACGCGGCGCGCGGTAGAAGAGTGGGCACGCCTCGATGGTATTAAAGTTCCGCGTTGGTCGTTCGTAAGTAGCGTTAGCATTCCGTTTCTGCTTCTTGCCGGAGGTCTCGCGACTCTTCTGGTCCTTGGAATACTAAAAGTGGTGAGCAACACAAACCTTGCTCAGCTCGTCGCGTTTGTCGTTTGGTTTCCACTTGTGCCCGGTGCCTTGCTCGCGTCGTGGGTAGGCATGAGAAACTTGCTCGTGAATGGCGCTGCGCGTATCGGCCTTGCATTTGCTGCGATCCCTTCCGAGAGCGGTGAACTAAACTGTCGGCAATGCGGCGCACCACTCACGGTTGAGCCAGGCGATATTCTGGTTCGATGTCTGTATTGCGAGACGGAGAGTATTGTTCGTCTTGATGCTTCGCAGATGCGGTCGCTGCAAACAAATATCGGAACAGCGAAGATGAGTCTGGCTCAGGCAATGGGCGCGTTATCAAAGCACGCCGAGCTTGCGTCATTTGAAACTCGTGGCCGTGTGTACCTCGTCGCCGGTCTGTTAGTCTTGCCGCTCGTCTGGTCGTTTGCGTTGGGAGTACAGTCAAGCTACTGGTCGTTCCTGATTGCATTGGATGTGTTTGTGCTGAGCCTTTGCGTGTTTTGGATGATGCGGGAGGCCTTTCTTCTTCCGGTAACCGTAGAAGAGCTCGATGCACTTCGGACCTCAGAAAAAGATCCACAAAACGGGAAACCTAAACGACCCGCCGGCACTCGCGGATGGTACGACCATTCGTCTGAGCCGGTGAACTTTGTCGTTCCGTTAGTAATCACTCTGATGTTTATAGCGATTGAGGCGCTTGTTTTCACAGCACGCTGAAAGGAGACGTAATGATCACTTTTGGCGCTTACAGTCCTTCCTGGCTGGTAAGTATTCAATGGCTATAACATCGTCCTCTTTCTCATCGACCGTGTAGATGATTCCTAACGCTTCGTTTGAGTAAGTTGCTGTCATTGGATCCTGGCGACTGATGAATTTCGTGTAGTGCTTCTTGTTGAGCTTCAGTCCCGAGAAGCTCATAACGACTTCCAGTTCAACGTAGATGCTTATCACTGTGTCTTCAGAAACTTTACACAGACACCAGTTGACCTTCGCGCATGGACCATTCCCTGCATACTCGATGTACGCTCGTTCCTTGTCAAACTGATAGCGCCCATGCGCGCCGGGTTTTCCCAGCAGTCGTTCAACATCAGCGCGCGTTGATTTCAGTGGCACTATCCCACGCCATGGCTCAGCCTGCACCTTGATCGCTGCCATGATCAAAGCGAGAAACATTCCCATTACGCTAAGATATGCGCGCACGCTGTTCCACCTCCAAATCTAGAAACACTTCTTACTGAGCCCGTAATTCCAATAGGAACCCCAACTGGTATTATTAGGATCTTTCATTGCCGCTTTATGTTTTGTGTCGGCTTTGTCACCCGGCCAAATGGAAGTTGAAAGACCCGGATAGTCTTTCTTAACGATTTCAGCAAAAGTTCGGTCAGTGTAGTATCTGTTTTCGCCTGCCATATGGATTAGCTCATGTAATACGGTCTTTATATCGCCGGCGAGTTCATTTGCTGCACTTACGCCTGCACTCTTCGTGAAAATTGAGGCATCGCCCTTGGCTATGAGTCCAATCGGATTGCCGTACCCTGCACTATCCGGTGGCGGATTTCGGGTGAGGCCGTTTTGCGAGATTACGGCCTCGAACAAGGCCATGATCCCTTCTTTGATGCTAACTGCGTTCGTGTATTGAGCTAATAGCGGATTCTTCTTTGTAGCCGACCTGAGACTCCCAGTAAGCCCAGCCACCAGCATCCGGGTCGCGCATCAGGTACGTCTTATCGAGATCGTAGACATACCAATGCGCATCGCGCTGGCGAGCTGCATAAGAAGCCGATTCGAACAATGTCTTACCCAACTCGATAGCCCCCAGTTTCAGTGACGTCTGACTTTGGTTATAAGCGGCACGCAACTGAAAATTCCAGAACAGTGTCTCCTCGTAACTGCCACTGCGCAGCAAGACCAAACTGAAAAAATTTTGAATAAACGTGTCTTCATACATCGGTGGCAGGACTGGATTCAGTCTGTTGCGTGCATGTGCGCGCCGGATTCTCTTGTGGACAACAAGAGCCTGGTCCTGTTGCCGCGACATTGTTTCCGGATCGCCAACGCGCCGCCCGTCCCACGGCTTTTCACTCAATCTTGGTGAACGCATGGTCGATGGAATTGGTGGCGGCGCTTCACGCCGCAGATTTGATTCATTCCTAATATGTTTCAGATCGGGCCAAATGCCTTCCAGTTTGTTATTTGCTGTGGGTGTCGCAGTTCGTTCAACAGGTTGCCGTTGAGAGGCTTCACTCAGCAGCGAAATGCCGGGAACTGGTAACAGCGATGTACAAACTGTAAAAGACAGAACAATGCGAACTGTGAAGTTGTGGGCGATCTGGTACATGAGCACTCCTTCAGTAACATGGAGAAATCCCAGCCGCTTAGTTTTGTAATGAGTCGTAATTCCTGATGGGGGTGAGGACATTACGAGCCGCTTCAGATGCGGCGCACTCTACGCCCCAGTCCGGCCCAGTGTCAACTAAATTAAGACACGATTCCAAAAAATCTTCTACAAGACGGCTGGTCCTCAACTGAGAAATTTCTTTGCCATCATCTGCTCAGTGGTGGTGTTAACCTATAGACCAGTTTCATTGGAGTGATCTGCTCGTAGCCCTAAAGAACGTCCCGGAGGACCACAAATGCAAACGTTCCTGCAGGATCTGAAATACGCGCTGCGCATGCTGAGAAAGAATCCGGCTTTTACTGCCGTCGCGATTCTGACGCTTGCGGTAGGCATCGGCGCCAATTCCGCCATCTTCAGTGTTGTTAATTCGGTCCTGCTACGGCCCCTGCCTTACCGGCAACCCGATCAACTCGTCCGCGTCTACAGTGAATTTCCCACGATGCAGCTCAGGAAATTCTGGCTCTCGCCGCCCGAACTGCTCGATATTCAGCGCGAAGCAAAATCCTGGGAAGCAATTGGCGCCTGGGCGCCGGGCGGGCGGAACGTAGGTACCGAGAGTGAACCACTGCGAGTAACCTCCGCCGTCATTACGCGCAGCTTGCTTGATGTTCTCGGAGTGCAACCGGAGCGTGGTCGCAACTTCACTGAAGAGGAAGATCGCAATGGTGGACCAAAAGTCGCCATCATTTCGCACGGCCTCTGGCAAAAGGGATTCGGCGGAGCAAGTGACATTATCGGCAAACAGATTCAGGTCAACGCAACAACAACCACCGTTGTTGGTGTGATGCCCGCGAACTTTGCGTTCCCGCCAGGAAGTAACGATCAGGTTGAGCTGGTCGTGCCTTTCCAATTCGATCCCGCCAACCCTGGCAGTCGTGGTTCGCATTACCTTTCAGTGATCGGCAGATTGAAGCCCGGCGTGAACACCGAGCAGGCGATGAGCGAAATGACGAGCTTGATGGCGGGCTGGAAGAGTGAAGGTCGCTCGCAACATTTACTCAATCTCGAACGCCATCCCGTGGTCATGCTCGGACTTCACGAAGACGTTGTCGGCTCAGCACGCAAAGCCGTGTGGTTGCTCATGGCGGCGGTCGCTTTCGTTCTACTGATCGCGTGTGTGAACGTTGCGAACCTCTTGCTGGCTCGCGCTGAATCGCGTCACCGTGAGTTTGCAGTTCGCCTGGCACTGGGCGCTGGTCTGAAACGAATGGTCCGTCAATTTGTGGCTGAAGGTTTTGTGCTAGTTCTAATCGCAACCATTCTCGGTGTGCTACTCGCATTCGCGGGTTTGAAGACTCTGCTGTTGTTTGCGCCTGATAGCGTGCCCCGCACTGAAGAGATCACCGTTGGTCTGCCCGTACTCGGGTTTACTATCGCGGTTGCCATCATCGCCGTCTTTCTCTTTGGCCTTGCGCCTTTGGCCCAGGTTAGTGAACGTAATTTGGCTAACTGGATTCGCGGAGCCGGGCAGCGCGCAATTCGAGGCGGAGGTCAGACGCTGCGCAAGAGCCTCGTAGTCACAGAGATTGCCCTCGCAGTGATTTTGGTGATCGGCTCCGGCCTGATGATTCGCGCCTTCTGGAAGTTGCAACAAGTCAATACTGGCTTCGATCCGAAAGGCGTCGTCAGTTTCAGCCTGAATCTTCCGGCAAGTAAATACAAGGCGCCTGAACGCCTCCAGTTTATGAACACGCTCGAGCAAAAGCTCAGTACGATTCCGGGTGTGGCTGGCGTGTCGATGGCAAGCGGATTACCTCCATTGCGCCAGATCGATGCCAACGACACTGAGATCGAAGGCTACCAGCCAACACCCGATGGCCCGGCGCAGAATGTCGACTACTGGAATCCGGTCGGGACGGATTACTTCAAGACAATGAAGATCCGCTTGCTGGAGGGTCGCACCTTCGAGCCGCGGGACCAAAATCCTGATGCGCTGAAGGTGGTGGTCATCAACCAGGCGCTCGCGAAGAGGTTTTGGACAGGTAGTCCCATTGGCCGTCGTGTGAATCCGGGGTTTGCTGATCCGAAAGTCTGGTTCACGATCGTCGGCATCGTCGAAGACACCAAGAATGCGGGTATGGATAAGCCCGCTGGTCCCGAACTCTACTTTGAGGCACGTCAGGTTAATGATTTCCTCGATTCAAACATAAGTTTTGTCGTTCGTGGTGCGAATGATTCCACGCCCCTGGAAGGTTCGATTCGCGGCGCCGTTCGTGAATTGGATCCAACTTTGCCGGTCTACAATCTGTGGTCCATGAATGAAGTCGTGTCGAAGTCGATGGTCCAGCCGCGCTTCCTCGCATTACTGCTGGCGACGTTCTCGGGGATCGCGCTGTTCCTCGCGGCGATCGGTATTTACGGTGTGATGGCTTACTCGGTGGCGCAGCGCACGCAGGAGATCGGAGTGCGAATGGCGCTGGGAGCGCAACAGCTTCACGTGTTGCGACTCATCTTCGGCCAGAGCCTGGGCATGTTGCTCATCGGCGTCGTAATCGGATTGGCAGGCGCGTTTGCGTTGACGCGCCTGATGCGAACGCTGCTGTTCGAAATAACTGCCACCGATCCTGTGACGTATGTTAGCGTAATCGGGTTATTGACCATCGTCGCACTACTGGCGTGCTACATCCCAGCGCGCCGCGCAGCGAAAGTCGATCCACTAATTGCGCTGCGTTACGAATAACCCGAAGCGCCAAAACGGAATTTGGACCGAGGCCACGAGAACTCGAAACCCAAAGCGCCAAAGTAATCTGGACCAGGTCCAAGTAGAATTGAAACCTGAGCGCCGAAGGCGCGTAATATGATAGCCAGGGGCAAGCGCGAAGCGCGTCACCCCTGGCTCAGACCATAGAGAGCGCAGTCGAGGCCTGAAGGGCCGAAATAGTTCCGCCCGATTACGCCCTTTCAGGGCTCCGATCCGTTTTTTAATTTCGTTACCAGGGCGACGCGCTTCGTGCTTGCCCCTGGCTATCACATTACGCGCCTTTGGCGCTGCGTTTAGATCTCCTCGCACACTTAGTTGGAGCCAGCGTGAAACTCACGGCACGACAAAAACTCATTGTTAGTCTGCTTCTGCTGCTTATAGCACCAGGCTTTGGGAGTGCACAGGAGCGCTCAATAACATTGCGTGGCAGGGTTGTCGACGCGAATAGCGGGGAGCCGATGGCGAACGTTCGGGTCGTGGCCAAGCTCACCGACACGTCGACGATTACGGATGCCGATGGTGCTTTCACGCTTGAATTACCACCTGGACCACAGGAACTCTACATAACGACAGTCACTTATGGTCTCGTAAAGAAGACCATCAACGTCGGCGCGGGCACGAATGGTCCTGTCGAAATCGCCCTAAACGAAGATGCCGCGGCGTTAACAGAACAAGTCACTGTTACTTCTGATCCATTCGAAAACACGCGCACGACGGCGACATTTGAGCAAACGCTAAACAAGCGTGAGCTGCAAGCGACTTCGAGCATCATCTTGAGTGATCCGATCCGTGCCGCACAAACCTTACCGGGCGTCGCCGCTAACGACGACTTTCGCAGCGAGTTTTCCGTTCGTGGCGCCGGCTTCGATCGGGTTGGTGTGTGGCTTGACGGTGTGCTCACAGACAACTTCGTGCACACGGTCGCAGGTGGTTATCTCGACACCGGCTCGCTGTCAGTAATAAATTCTGATGCAGTGAATTCAGTGTCGTTGTTGAGTGGCGGTAGTCCTGCAAATTTCGGGAATCGAACTGCCGCCGTGCTGGACGTCGACTCGCGAGACGGAAATCGCGTGAAGGCGGCCGGCCGAATAGCGGCTTCGTTAAGCGGCATTTCCGGGATTGTCGATGGTCCTATCGCCGTGGGAAAAGGTTCGTACCTCTTAGCGGCGCGAAAGAGTTATGCCGGGTACCTCGTGCGCCGCGTCAACGATCAGAACCAATTTGCCAACAACCCGCCTGTGCTGAGCTTTGCCGATATCCAGGGGAAACTACTCTACGATTTCTCCGACCGAAATCAGGTAGGCGTTTCGGCCATCTACGGCACCTTTGATTTCGATCGCAATCGTGATCGCGAACTGCTGTTTGTGAATAACGTGTTCCTCGGCGAGTCGCGAAATCTGCTTCTGAATGCCCACTGGAGCTTCACGCCAAACCATCAGGTCTTCTGGCAAACGCGCTTCTTCGCACTGAAGACAAACTTCAAGAATGAGAATCGCGATGAACTGATCCTCAACGACGGCGATCGGTCTCAGATCGGTGTACGTTCTGACGTGAGTTTTCAACTGCCTCATTCGAATCGTCTCGAAGCAGGTCTTTACGTTAGAACACAGCACGTCAACAGTTTCAGCCGGCGCTTCTCATTTTTGAATGTCCCTTTTGACTTCGGCAGCTTTGACGAAGATGGAACTGAACAGGCCTATTACGCCCAGGATTCATGGAAGAGTGAACGTCTGGGCCTTCAATTGACTGGAGGATTGCGGATAGAACACAGCGATGTAACGTCACAAACGTTGACCTCGCCGCGCGCGTCAATGAGCTGGTCCATCAACGAGCATTGGCGAGTACATGCGATGGGGGGTCGCTATTACCAGTTCCCGGATTTTGAGCAAATCTTTGGCCGCCTTGGGGCGTTCAGTTTGCGCGCCGAGCGAGCGACGAATGTCAGTGGCGGTGTCGAAGCTTTAGTTGGCGATCGCGTGCGTGTGAGTGCTGAAGTATTCGATCGCGAAGACGCAGATCTGTTCTTCAGTCTGTCAGAGCCGCGGTTGGAGGGAGGCTTCGTGACTTTTGCCCAGGGTCAGTTCGCAAACTCCTTAACCGGCCACGCGCGTGGATTTGAGTTGACCTTGCAACGGCGCAGTGCAAACAAGCTTGCCGGTTGGATCTCATATTCGTACCTGCGAACTAAACTCACCGACTCGCAAACCGGCTTGTCGTTTGTCGCCGATAACGAGCAGCGGCATCTTCTAAATACCTATGCCAGCTATCGCTTCACTGACACATGGAATCTGAGCAGCGTCTTTCGTTTTGGGACCGGGGCGCCGATTCCCGGGTTCTTCAGACAGGTTGGCGGGAACTACTTCTTGTCCGATCAGCGCAACAAAGTTCGGTTGCCTGATTACGCACGGTGGGACGTTCGAGTTAGTAAGGCGTTTTTGTTCAAGCGGTGGAAGCTGACCGCGACCGGCGAAGTGTTGAATGTCCTGAATCGCAATAACGTGCGGTTTGCGGGCTTTGATGGATTCGATTTAAATGGTCGTGTGTTTGGCCAACTCGATCGCGTGCTGCCCATCCTGCCGTCTGCCGGCGTGGTGATTGAGTTCTGAATACACCTAGCACTTTTGTCAGGTTCACTCCTTTAAAGCACCCGCTAACATCCAGCCCAAATGTGTGACTTGGATACAGGCTGCGCACCCACCCGCTACCAAGAGGTGGGTCTGACTGTATCCAAGTACGATGCCCGAAATTGAAGACCTTGCTTGGAGCGGTGGGTGCGCAGCCTGTCCAAGTCAGGTTTTGACCATCTAAGAGAGGTGGTGTGTCATGAGTCGAGTGAGACTATTGGTTGTGCTTGGTTTGATCCTGACGAGCGCGTTTGCCGTCGTCGCGAAGTCAAAAGAAGAAAAGCAGGCTGAAGCTCGCAAAAAGGCCGACGCGACATTGCAGCGTCTTTACAAAGCGCAGCCGTCGGCACAAGCGGCTATCAAGAAAGCCGCTGGATATGCTGTTTTCAATAATGGTGGCGCGAAGATTTTGGTTGCCGGAGCTGGAAAGGGAAGCGGCCTTGCAGTCGATAACGCAACAAAGAAAGTCGTCTACATGAAGATGCGAGAGGTTCAGGCCGGGCTCGGAATGGGTGTGAAGAAGTTCAGCGTCATTTTTGTGTTTGAGACCAAAGACGCGCTCGCGAAATTCATAGATGGCGGTTGGGACTTTGGTGGACAAACGACCGCCGCAGCCAAATCCGGCGATGGCGGCGGATCGCTCCAAGGTGCGGCTTCGGTAAGCCCGGGCGTTTGGATGTACCAGATGACCGACAAGGGACTCGCCCTCGAGCTGACCGGCAAAGGGACTAAGTATTCCAAAGACGATAATTTGAATTGAGTCTCAGTGGATTCCATAACCCGTGATCTTCCATAGCCCTTGTTCCCGGGTCATCGTCACGACCTCTTTGCTCACTGCCGTATAGGTGAAGGAGCTGTCGAATTCAACGTTAACCGTGTCGCCCTGCGGATCCGAATAACTGACGCTACGAAACGTTCGCTTCTTGATCTTTCCTGCAATAGCGTTTTGTTTCTGAGTCAACCCACGTAAACCCAACCTGCGCTCCCGGAAACTTTGCCGTCGTACGCGCCTGGTCTAAATGTGACTGCAACTTGCTGAGAATGCGCGGAAGGTTCTCTGGTAAGGCAAACTTCGACGCAGTCGTCTGCGCGTGAACAACGCTGCCCGTAAGCAGGACTACCACCGCTACTCGACATTGATTCATCATCTCTTAAGACGCCAGACAGATAGTAACTGTTATCCACAGATTCTATCGAGCGATGTCCCAGACCAGCGTGTCGTTGGTTGTAGACAGCAACTGACGTCCGTCGGGAGTGAAACTAAGCTTCCCGATCGTTGCAGCGAATGGATCGTCACGCTGCTGTTTGATCTTCGGATGCGAGCCCCGAGCGATCTCCTCTCCTGTCGCAAGATCGTAAATGACGAACTCGGCCTGTTCGGTTATCCAAAACATATTGGTCTTTTCTCGAATATAACCGACAGCAATCGTCGTGCTATCTGGTCCAATAGCCATAGTCGTACCGATGAAGTTCGACTGCATGGTGACATCGTCTCTCACCTCAGGCGGCTTCCAGTTCGTAATATCAAGCCGTTTCAACAGTTCGTAGTTCCTCGTGTCGTAGAAAAATAAAAAGCGTTTCGTTTCTGGTTTGTCACGGATTGTGTTGGTGGCCAGAACCATCACGAACTTTCCGTCCGGCGTGTAGATCGGGCTCTGGCCCAATATGAGCCCCGCCTCCTGATTAATTTCCCTGAGCACGTCCAGTGTTGCGCTGTTACGGAATATGAGTTTATTTGCAGCTACGTAAGCAAACTCTGTTCTGGCGGGAGAGAACGAGACGGCGCCATCAACCCGCGCATTGAGATTCGCAGGATCGATAGGGCTAACCTTTCCCTGGCTACAGTCAGTTAAACTCAGAATCGAGAAGCCGTTTACATTTCGAAAGAGTGTTAGACCATGCTGCGCATCAATGAGATTAAAAGATCTGTCCGCGACATTCTCATTTGAACACTCCCGTGCCTCGCCGCTCCCAACGTCCCAGATTTTTAGCCTCCACTCGAGTTTCTCGTTAACGAGTTTTGGTTCTTTATAGAACACGCGTTGTGTGCCGGGAATGAGTTGAATGTCCTGCGGATAGAATTCAACTCTGATTCTTCCTAATTCCCGGCCACTCGCTCGTTCAACTAAACGCAGCACGTCGTTACCGGTCTTTGAGGTGTGTGTGCTGCCGTCACTTCGAATTGTGTACGTTCGCATCGGTCGGTTAGTCTCATAGAAGAGCAACAGCCGGCCGTCCGCCGAAATTTCCTGTAGTTTGCTATTCTTAAACCCTGAGATAACTTTAAGAGAAGTGGTTTGATACCCCTGCAGCGGCACCACCGCACAGGAAATCAGGAGTAAAGTAGTAATAAGAATTTTTCCAGGCACAGGGTTATCCCGGCATTTGACGTGCCACGAGTTAACCAGCGGTTTTACACGACCAACACGAGTTTGGTGCAATTTATTTCATGCAGGTGACTTGAGGGAGGTACACTTTTTTGAATAGAAAACCTATTCGGCGGTGTTACTTCCTTAGGAATACCAACATGATTGGGGAGGTGAAGGCTATGATGGTTACAGCACTGCTCACGAGCGTGATGATGTTGGCCTGCGGAGCACCGCGGGTCGGGTTCACTGGCGAAACCGCGCAGAGGAGCGACTTCAAGGAGCGCGACGAAATTAACCGCACTTACCAGCTCGCGCCGGGAACGCATGTCGAGGTGTCGAGCATTCGCGGCCCCGTGGTGATCACCAATGGCGATTCCGCGACCGCGGAGGTGCAAATCATTCGTACGGCGCGCACTCGTGAAGACCTCGAGTATCACAAGATCGAAGTCGAACAATCGGGGAACAGTCTTGTGGTGCGTGGCGTACAGGAGCCAGAACAGCGCCAGCGAGAGAATGTTCAGGTGAACCACCGCGTCGTCCTGAAACTTCCTCGAAGCATCGATCTCAAAGTCAGCAGTGTCAGTGGCTCGCTGAAAGTCGGCGACGTCGACGGCCAGACGGTTGTGAGCAGCATTAGCGGTTCGGCCACTATCGGCAACGTCGGCGGCAAGCTACAAGTGAGCAGCATCAGTGGAAACCTCGACGTCGGGAACGTCGGCGCAGATGCGCGAGTTAATAGCATTAGTGGCAACCTCGGGATCGGTCAGGTGAATGGCTCGCTCAACGTGTCGAGCGTAAGTGGCAGTTTGAAAACGACGCTTGTCAGTTTGAGTCCGCAGGGCATTCACATCAGGAGCGTGAGTGGTTCGATCGAGATCGGGTTCAAGAGCGCTGTGAACGCAGACTTCGACGCGGAGAGTGTCAGCGGTCAGGTTTATCTCGAAGTGCCCAACGTGATTCGAGAAGGTGATGAAAGGTCGTCCAACGTCCGCGCGCGCATTGGCGCTGGAGGCATACCGATTTCGATCTCGAGTGTGTCAGGCAACATCCGGCTGACGCAAAGTTAACGCCCGGTGCTTGGATACAGTCAGAACCACCACGCGGTAGCGGGTGGGTGCCGCGCAGCGTTTTTCGATGGAGCCTACCGCGTACCCACCCGCTACCGCGAGGTGGTTCTGACCTTGTCCAAGTGAGAGTTGTAATACGAAAGGACGTCCTCGATGAGCACTCTTCTTCATGACCTTCGCTACGCAGTTCGCATGTTGAGGAAGAACCTCGGCTTCACGGTCGTCGCGGTGCTGACACTCACTTTCGGCATCGGCGCTAATACGGCGATCTTCAGCGTCGTCAACGCTGTGGTCCTGCGCCCGCTTCCGTTTCCAAAATCAGAACAGCTCGTGATTATTCGCGACGACTTCACCGGACGCCAAATCGAAGACGTCGGTATGTCGGTCGACGAGCTCAAAGATCTTCAAGAGCGCTCGGGCGTTTTCCAGCAGGTCTCGGCAGTCTGGCCCGTGGACGCGAATCTCACCGGATCTGATAGGCCCGAACGAATCGAACTGCTCGCCGTGAGTCCAAATTATTTCTCACTGCTGGGCGCCACCGCACAACTCGGTCGTGTGTTCGGACCTGAAGAACAACAGGCCAAGGGTTTCGCGGAAGGCGTCGTCATCAGCGACAGACTCTGGAAACGTCTCTACGGCAGTGATCCAAATATTCTTGGTCGCAAGGTGTATGCAGATACGGATCTGTACACCATCATCGGCGTCATGCCGCCGGGATTTCGTCATCCCGGCAAAACTCTGCGAAATGAAGTCGATATGTGGGCCACTGCCGGGTTCTCAGCCAATCCATTTGGCCCGCCAGTCCGCGCGGCACGAATACTTCCGGGCGCAATCGGCCGCCTTAAAGATGGCACCGACATCAACCAGGCACAGGCAAAGTTGGATGGTCTCGTTGCGCAGCTTCAGACGGAGTTTCCGAAAGAATATCCCGCACAGGCGGGTTGGACACTTCGCGTTTTATCGGCACACCACCAGTTAGTCGGGAACGTGCAAACTATTCTGTACGTCGTTCTCGCGGCTGTCGGTTTGGTATTACTGATAGGCTGCGTCAACCTCGCTAACCTGATGCTCGCACGATCCACTGGGCGTCGCCGCGAAATGGCGATTCGTCTCGCCATGGGAGCGAATCGACGGCGTCTCATCGTTCAACTTCTGACGGAGAGTTTGCTGCTTTCCTTCATCGGTGGCGCACTCGCTCTCGTCGTCATGGCAGTAATACTGCGAGGTCTGGTCCAGTTCATTCCACCGGATACTCCTCGACTACATGAGATCGAGATCAATCTGAGCGTGTTGGGATTCGTCTTTCTAATCTCTACAGTTACAGGATTGCTGTTCGGACTCGTGCCTGCACTGCAAGCATCGCGACCTGACGTGGTCGCGAATTTGAAGGATGGGAGTCACGGAGCCGGCTTCGGACTCGCGACTCATCGCTTTCGCAGCGGGCTTGTGGTCCTCGAGTTTGCGCTATCGCTGATTTTGATGATCGCAGGCGGATTACTGCTCCGAAGCTTTGGCCGGCTGCTCGAGGTGAATCCAGGTTTCAATTCCGACAATGTGTTACTTGCTCGTATCTGGCTGCCGGTGCCAAATAATCCCGACCTCGATCCGTATCGAGATCCGTTAAAGCGCTCGGGATTTATAAAGGAATTGCTCCAAAAAGTGAGCACCATCCCCGGCGTGCGCAATGCCGCGATTAGTAATGGGAATGGTGTCCCCCTTGTTGGCCCACACGGTTCCGGTGGGTTTACGATTGAAGGTGACGCAGTAGCTAACAACGCTGTTCCCACCGCACAGATTGGCATTGTGTCGCCGGATTACTTTCGCACGCTCGAGACACCGTTGAAGCGCGGCCGGTTCTTTACCGACGCCGACGATCGCCAGGCGCCTCAGGTCGTCGTGATCGACGAAGCACTTGCGGAGCGATACTTCGGCAATCGAGATCCGCTGGGAGTGCGAATAAAAAGAGGTGGTCCAGCATCACAAGCGCCGTGGATGACGGTCGTGGGGATCGTCGGAAATGTTAAGACCGACGGATTCGACCAACCCGATCAGCCGCATCTTTATCATCCGATTTTCCAAAACCCGGCGTACGCGATGGCGATTTACGTGCGGACGGATGTCGCTCCAGCAACGGTGACGCAGTCGCTGCGCGAACAAGTGCATTCGCTGGATCGCGATTTACCGGTTTTTGGTGAGACCAGTCTCGCGCGAGTCGCTGCTGAGTCTATGAGTCGTCGCCGGTTTGCGATGCAGGTGGTTGGGCTGTTTGGCGTACTCGCACTGCTGCTTGCGGCGGTTGGGATCTACGGTGTCATTGCGTATTCGGTGACACAACGAACGCGTGAGATTGGCATTCGTGTAGCACTGGGTGCGAGTAAGACAGCGATTCTGCGTTGGGTGCTGAAGCAAGGATTGACGTTGACGATAGTTGGCGTTGTAATCGGACTCGTCGGAGCTTTTCTATTGACGAGACTGCTGCGGAGTTTGTTATTCGGCGTTGGACCAACAGATTTCGTGACGTACGGTGTCCTCGCAGGATTGCTGACGCTCGTGGCGCTAATCGCCTGTTATGTCCCAGCCCGCAGAGCGACGAAAGTCGATCCATTGATTGCGCTGCGGTATGAATAACGGACGCCCTGCTTGGACACAGTCATTACATCGGGCACGGTACTTGGACACAGTCAGCGCATCACGCCCGGTGCTTGGACACAGTCAGTACATCACGCACGGCGCTTGGACACAGTCAGTACCACCTCGCGGTAGCGGGTGGGTACGCCGTAGGCTCCAATCGACAAGCGCTGCGCGGCACCCACTCGCTACCGCGAGGTGGTACTGTGTCCAAGTCGCATTCTGGTTTCCGCAACTAACGTGAAAAATCTATTTCGAGTTCTTCTTCCCTTTCTGATCCTCGCGACGTACCCAGCAGTGTCCGCACAGTCGCAGGGTCCAATGCTGCTCGAGAATCCCACGGTCAGCCGTACGAAGATCGCCTTTTCATTCGCCGGTGACATCTGGCTAGTCGATCGCAGCGGCGGTGCAGCACAACGTCTCACGACGAGCCCTGCTCGCGAAATCTATCCCGTGTTTTCACCCGATGGTTCCCAACTCGCGTTTGCGCGTTTCAACCGGGCGGCGGGTGCTTTCGGTTGGGACGTCTTCGTCATGCCTGCATCCGGTGGTGAGGCACGGCGGGTTACCTACCACCCGGACCTAGACCTCCCACTCAACTGGACGCCCGATGGCCAACGTATTCTGATTCTTTCCTTTCGGAATCGTATTTCACCACTCGCCGGCCAGCTTTACACGATACCCGCGCAGGGTGGTTTCGCGACTGAACTGCCCGCGCACGGAGGTTGGCGCGGTTCTTTTTCCCCAACCGGCGATCGCATCGCGTACATGCCGCTAACCAACATCAAGGAAGTTATCGGTTGGCGAAACTATCGCGGTGGTGCAACGGCCAGAATCTGGCTCACAAAATTGTCAGATGCATCAACGGAAGTGATCCCACATGGGGACTTTAACGACTCGGATCCAATGTGGATTGGACACAAAGTTTATTTTGTTTCGGATCGTGCAGGCACTGAGAACCTGTTTTTGTATGACACGTCGCACAAAACAGTTACGCAGCTAACCAAGTTTGAAAAGTACGGTATCAAATCCGCCTCCACTGATGGCGAATCCATCGTCTTCAACCAGGGCGGCGCAATTCATCTGTTCAATTTAAAAACAAACCAGATCACTAAGGTCGACATCAGCATCTCCGGAGATTTTCCGGAAGTAGCGCCGCGCAAGATCGATACCTTACGGTGGGGAACTCCCGCTGGTCTAAGTCCGGACGCCAAGCATCTCCTGCTCGCAATCAGAGGAGAAATCTTTACTGCCAATACTGGTACCGGCGAAATTACAAACATCACGAAGACCGGCCGTGCCGTCGAGCGCAGCCCTGTCTGGTCGCCGGACGGGAAGTGGATTGCTTACTTCTCCGATGACTCCGGTGAAATGGAGTTACATCTGCAAACTGCTCCCGCCGGTGCTGTTCGTCGGATTCCTATCGAGAAGAAGTCCTCTTTTTATTCGGAACTCGCCTGGTCGCCGGATTCGAAGAAGCTGGTCTTCTCTGATTCGCACCTCGCGTTGTGGTGCTTCGATCTCGAAAAGAACGCCGCCCGTCGCATCGACAACGCCAGGCACACCGATAACGCGTCTCCTTTTGATCCTGCCTGGTCGCCGGATAGCGGGTGGCTCGCCTATGCAAAATATGGAGCCAACCGTGTGCGGTCCATCACGCTTTATTCGTTCGAGACCGGCAAAACGACAACCATCACCCGCCCGGAGATCGATGGGCAGAAACCGCTTTTCGACAATAATGGGAAGTATCTTTACTTCATTGGTGGTAATCGCACGGCTTTAGTCGAATCGCAGAGTATGGCGGGCTTTCCCTTTCGAACTCAGGTCACACGGAATCTTTACGTCGTCGTGTTGAATTCAACTGACCCATCGCCGCAGGCGATTGATGAGAAAGTTGCGGCTACGAAAGCGACTCGCCTCGCGATTGATTTGGAAGGCATAAGCGATCGCATTCTATTGCTGCCGTATTCACCAACGGCTGATACTCGAATGATGGCCGGTAAAGCAGGCACGCTCTTCATTGCCGAACGCGGTACTCTGCACAAATTCGTCAACGGCAAGCCTGCTCCGGAAAAGTTTATCGAAGGCGCCGGTAACTATCGCCTCACGAGCGACGGCGGCTACCTCGCACTTCGCCGCGAGGGGGTATGGTCCATCGTTTCACCTGATGCGCCACCGAAACCTGAAGACGGCAGGCTGAAATTGAACCCGATCGAGTTGACGATCGATCCGAGTGAAGAGTGGCAGCAGATGTTTGCGGAAGCATGGCGGCGTATGCGTGAGAGCTTCTACGATCCGAACCTGCACGGTCAGAGCCTGGCAGAACTTCAGAAGCACTACGCAGCTTATCTCCCGAACATTAAGACGCGTGAGGAGTTGAACACGCTGTTTCGGGAAATGTTTTCACACCTGTCAGTAAGCCACCTGAGTTACTCCGGCGGCGATGTCGTAGTTCCACAGGGTGAGGTCGATGAAACAGTAGGTTTGCTCGGCGCTGATGTCGAAATCGAGGGGGGACGCTATCGCATCAAACGGATTCTTCGAGGCGATAACACGCGTCAGATATTCAGCCCACTTGCGCAGCCGGGGGTGAATGTCAAAGCCGGCGACTATATTCTGGCAATAGACGGCGTCGACATCAGCGCCGATGAAAGTTTCTACAGATACTTTCTGAATAAAGCGAATAAAAGAGTGTCGCTAAAAGTTGCCGCAAGCGCTGAAGGTAAGGATGCGCGAACAGTCAACGTCGTCCCACTCCCGACTGAATTTTCTTTGCGGTATAACGATTGGGTTGAAGGCAACCGGCGTCGGGTCGCCGAAATGTCAGGAGGAAAACTCGGATATATCCACCTGCCGGATACTTCGGATGCGGGCTACAACGTTTTTAATCGTGACTTCTACGCGCAGTTGGACAAACAGGGGTTGATAGTTGATGGACGTTTCAATCAAGGCGGCCGCGCCGCGGACTACATCATCGATACGCTCAGGAGAGTGCCATTGCAGCGCGCTCAGTTACGTGACGTAGAGGATATACGCATTCCGTCGGGAATCATCGATGGCCCAAAAGTTTTGCTGACGAATGAGTCGTCTGGTTCCGGAGGAGATAGTTTGCCGTGGATGTGGCAACAGACGAAGATTGGTCCCGTGGTGGGAACGCGTACCGGCGGTCATGGTATCGGAGCGACATCGTATTCGTTGATCGATAATGGATCTTTTCAGGTTCCCGATTGGGGCTGGTATGACCCGCGCACCGGTGAATGGTTTATTGAAAACCGCGGCATCACGCCGGAGTACGAGTTGGAGATAATGCCGCCCGCATGGCGCGCCGGTCGCGATCCGCAATTGGAGAAAGCCGTCGAGCTCGCGATGGACGCGCTAAAGAAAACGAAAACCGCACCGGGCAAACGGCCCACATATCCGATTTACAAATAAGCCTGTTATTTGGATACAGTCAGAACCACCTCGCGGTAGCGGGTGGGTACGCCGTAGGCTCGGTCGAGAAACGCTGCGCGGCACCCACCCGCTACCGCGAGGTGGTTCTGACTGTATCCAAGATGATAACGTACGTTTCACGATGAGAAGATTTAGCATTCTTTGCCTGTGGGTGCTCTTGAGTTCGCAGCAGTTGCTGGCGCAGTCTGACGACGTTGTTCGCGTCAAAACCGAGCTGGTTCAGACCGACATAACCGTCGTCGACAAGCGCGGGCGCGTTGTCAGTGGTTTGAGCGCAAACGAACTCGAGCTGCGCGTCGATTCCAAACTTCAACCGCTCTCATTCTTTGAGGAAGTAACTGCCGGCAGCGTCGACGAAGAAAAGCAATTGGCCGCGGCTCGCAAGGGCGACGCAGCGAAGTTGCCCAATACGCCAAGTCCCGGCATCGATCGCGGTCGTGTAATTTTCTTCTTCGTCGATGACGTTCACCTGACGAGCGAAAGTCTCACTCGCGCCCGTTCAGTCCTAACTCAGTTCGTCGATAACAAGATGACGGCTAAGGATCGTGTTGCTGTCGTTTCAACGAGCGGCCAGATCGGTTTCCTCCAACAACTCACGGACAACAAAGCCGTGTTGCGTGAAGCCATCAGCCGGCTCAACTCCAAATACAATCCTGAGGCTACAGCGAGCAAAGTCTCGATCAGTGAAGTCGACGCCAACCTCGTTTCCAATCACGGCGATCAGGGTCTGTTTTCATATCTGATAGAAGCGACTATGAAGGAGTTTCAGATCGATGCGCTGAACGCCTACACAATCGTTACCAACCGCGTGCGTCAGATCAATTCGCAATCAAGCCTCGCTGAGCTCGATACCCTTTCGCGTCTGGAGAGCTTCATGCGCTCGACCACTCCGCTCGCCGGGCGAAAGCTTTTGTTCTTCATTTCGGATGGCTTTGTTGTGGACGCCAAACGATCGAATGGTTCAGATGTGATGCGGCGAGTTGCGAATGAAGCGGCTCGAGTCGGAGTCGTGGTTTACGGTCTGAGCACACGCGCGAATACTCTTGGACCAGGCATTGACGTCTCATCAAATGGCTACCCCGATTTCTCGCCGCGAACGGCAGGCAGATCACTCAACGAGAGCAAGATGCCACAGGAACCGCTGGAAACTCTCGCGAAGGAGACCGGTGGACGTTCGTATCTCAATGCCAATTCGCTCAACGAGGCAGTCGACGAGGCATTAACTGAAACTTCAGCTTACTACCTGTTAGCGTGGCGGCCAGACAGCGAGAATCAGCGCACCGGCAAGTCTCGCATCAACGTGATTGTAAAAGGCCGCCCTGATTTACGCGTGCGCATGAGGCAGCACTACTTCGACTTCAGAGAGAATGAAGCAAAGCCGAAAGCGCCAACGACCAACACTCCTGACGACGAACTCAAGCGGTCTCTCGGTTCTCTTTATCCGCGTCGCGACTTGCCTCTCTCGGTTTCGGCAAGCTGTGTGAATTCTGCAGGGAAGACCACTGCGCTCAACGTGTCAATGCAGCTCGACGGACATAGCGTGAGTTTTGATGAGCAGATGGGAACTGTCGACGTGCTGGGCATCGCGATTGACGACCGTGGTCAATTTTCGACCTTCAAGCAAAAGGTCGATATCCCGCGTGAAGTACTCGCCAAAGACGGTCGCTTTGTTAAGTGGACTCAGAACCTCCCGCTCCCGCCCGGTCTCTATCAAGTGCGAGTCGCCGTCAGAGATCGTCAATCCGGTCGCACCGGCAGCGCGATCACGTGGATCGAGATTCCCCAGCCCTGACTGGCTCGCGGGCGTTTTTCATCAGAGAGCCCAGCAATCCAAGCGAAGTGGCGATCCAGCCTGCGAGTGCGAGGTAGATAAAGTATCGAGGTATCACGAGGAGCTGCGAGAAGCCGATCGCGTTGGCGAGTTGGAAGGTGCAGACCGTGTACATGCCGAACGGGAAGACCATGCTCGCGGCCACCCTGACCATTCCCCTGACCGGTGATCGTTCCGTAACCACGACCGGGCGCGCCGATCTTGCCTGTCGCGAGCACAAGATTGATGTACGAGAGCACGTTGTTGACGCCATTCGTGTGGTGCTCGATTCCGCGCGCGTGCATCACCATCGCCGTCTTTGCACGGCCGTAGAGCAGTGCAGCGTCGACGATCTTTTGAGCAGGCACACCGCAGATCTGAGAGGCGACGTCCGGTGAGTAACGTCTTGCCAACGCTCGAGTAGCTTCCCAATCGTTCGTGCGTGAGTCGATAAAAGCCTGATCAACCAGATTCTCTTCGATGAGAACGTGCCGCAGTCCATTAGCGAGCGCGACGTCGGTGCCTGGTTTGAGTTGAAGATGAAGATCGCCCTGGCGTGCCGTCGGAGTTTCGCGTGGATTGACGATGATCCAGCGTCCGCCGTGTTCTGTGCAAACTTCTCTTTTTGCAGATACAACTTCCAGCCGCGGCGCCAGTAGACGCGAGTAGCAGGACGTTGCAACCAGATGGCATAGCGAAACACGATCGCGCCGAAGGCCACGACACTCGCGACGGTGTATCCGAAGAGCGCGGAATCGTAGTGTTCGAGATTGCGCGAGCCGGCGACGATCAGAATCGTGAGCAGGGCAGAAGCCGCAAGGGCCAGCAAGGTAGGCTTTCGATTGTTGGACGGGACAGTCATCCGCAGTTTGCCCAAGCCTCCGCAGAGAATCGTGGAGGGCGATTCTCGAGTTCAACGCGTATTCGCGCGAGTAAATCCGACTGTTCCTGTTGGCCCAGCATTATACTCGACCAACGATAAATCTGACTCTCTTCGATTTCGTTGTGGGTGGCCAGTCGTTTTTCAACCTCTCGAACGGTCTCGCTCACAGCGGCCAGTTTTCTCTCGTCGCTTACGGTAATTGTCTGGCGAAGAATGCCAATCGCTCGGGCGAGTTCACGCATGAAGAAATCATGATCGACCCGCAGACTTTCGACTATCGGCTGCGCTTCACTACCTAATGTAGCGATCACAGCCGGAAACAAGTGCAGGTGCTCCGCTCTGATGTGAACGGCAAGCCGCGCCCACAGCAGATCCAGCTTCGAGTAGCTCGTCTGGACATCCTTGTTGTCTAACGCCGTCCGAAGCTGCTTCAGCACCTCACCCACCGCATTGTGATCGTCCGACAATTGTTGCCGCGCTTGTAACACTATCCTCCTGAGCCGCGTTCATCCGCGTAAATCCGCGGTTAAAATTTTTTCTTAGTTCGTACGCCCAAAGGCCCAACCCCACGACTTCAATGAAACCCGAAATTCCCATCACTGAATAGGCGGATGGCGAGAAATCAGTTGCGATCTGAAAAGTGACGCGAGTCAGATTGCCGAGATTGAGCAACACGAACGTGGGCCAGAGTGAATTAGCACGTCTTAAATCTACACCCGCCAGGGTTGGTACGAATTTGCTCGACACGCCGACGATCATCATCATGATGAAACCCACGGTTAACGCATGACGATAAGCGCCAAAGTATGCGTGTGAGAAAGGTACATGCGAGCCGGTGACGGGCACGTAGATTCCAAAGTTGTAGATCGGAGTGAAGACGAGCATCGCCATCGCCACGATGAACCACACGTGAGCCGCACGTATGAACTTGAGACCGCGATCGCTTTCATTCTCAGTGACTGTTTTAAACAATCGATATTGAAAAGGTGTCACGATCGCGATCACCAGCAGGACGACAGCCGTCAGCCATTGCAGTGCTAACAGCCAGTGATTACCGGATGTCATTCCCGTGATGAAGAGCACGGCGCCGGCAAAAATTGACCCGTTCACTCCCCAAAACATAAACGACGTCCATTGCCTTGATGGTTTTCGAAGACCATAGGCATGCGGCAATAGGCGAAGCGAAATGCCGAGAATCATCACTACTGCCAGCCCGAGCAACTGGACGTCGCGATAAGGAATATTGAAAGTTGCCAGATTGAAGAGCCGTTGCTCACGTGTGCCGGCCAGTTCGAATAGTTTGAAGATGAACAGATTGGCAATCGCCGCCACTAGAAACCATACTAACGCCGCATATAGAAAGCGGTCGTAATTCTCATGCTTACCGGATTGCCGAATGGTTCCGACTATTACTGCGGCAAAAATGATTACAGCAGTTATTTGAATTACGGCTGCGAGCGCTTCGAGCGATAAGGATGGCGGCGATAAAAGATGAGCAACGGTCTGAAGGATTATTCCAGCGATCATCAACGGCAAGCTCAAGAATGCGAGGCGCGGTTGCCATAACGCTGCAGACTTGAATCTGGGCAAGGCCTGATAAGCGAAGCCCATGATGAAGAAACCGACGAAACCAAAAACCATGGCGTGCCCGTGTGCTAACACCCATGAATAACTGACTGCGTTGAAATTCTCCTTCAATCCAATCGTGAGCAGATTGATCGCGCCCCACACACAACCAAGTGTAAGCACCGTGGCGATTCCCGCCAGGAAGAAAGGTCGATGGATGGTGTCAGCGTTTGGAGTTGTATTCATTATGACTTACTCAGCCCGTTTTCGACGTCTAACGCTTTCGGAAAGAGTATGTTGTTTTCCAGGTGGATGTGTTGATGAAGATCTTTCTCGAAGTTTTCCAGTGCCTGATACAGCGTCTGGTAGCTGATGCAGGCGTCGGCGGGCACCGTGTAGTCAGACGTTAACTGGCGCAACTCGCGCAGGATCTCGCCGGCCGTGTCGTGTTCCCTCATCATCATGCGTATCGGATTATTGACCGCACCGAATGGAGCAAAGGGAACAGCCCCATGCTGGTCGTCGGCTTTTGCCATCGCGAGGATATAGGGGAAGAGCACGTGTTCTTCCTTGAACATGTGTGGCTTGAGATCGGCACAAAGGCGGGTTAGGAGTTCGTCGAGATGAACGAGTTCAGGGTGATTGCCTCCATGCGCAGCGAGTACCTTGTCGGCGAGCAATTGCAGCCTGTCCATTTCCGATTTGGTGAATACGTGATGCGTATCGACGATGTGCGCGATTAGCTGGGGCAGGGAAGCGCTTATAAAATCTACGGCGTCTTCGTTCTTCTGTTGAGTTGCCTCAGCCAACATTTGTATCACGGCGTAGACATCGACGCCGGCTGACGTGCAGCCTTCCGCTAACGTCTGATTCCCTCCGCAGCAGTAATCGATCTTCAGTTTCTCAAAGAGTCTCGTCGATTGCGGGAGCTCGTTTGCTACGTCTCGCACTGTCATATCTGTAGTAATCATTTTTCTCCTCAGTCTGTAATTACTCCACGTCCCGAGGGCGCAGAAATCCGAGAATCAGGTTCGTGCAAGCATTGTGCCCGCAGAAATTCGGAGCAAACTGAAGGTATTGATGAGTAAGCTTCCGCACCGATGAGGAAAACTCCGCAGCCGCTTGGACACAGTCAGAACCCCCTCGCGGTAGCGGGTGGGTGCCGCGCAGCGATGACGGTGCCTACGGGGTACCCACCCGCTACCGCAGGTGGTTCTGACTGTGTCCAAGTGCGATTCCTATTTGCGAGCGCGCCAGTTTACGGAGACACCTTATCCCGAAACTGCTTCACCAAACGGTCGCTCAACCGGCTAAGTGTCGGCAGTTTTAGTGGGCCAATCAGGTAGCGCCCGAATGCAGCGTCTCGCAGGGCATCCAGATCAAACTGCTCCTTATAATTCTGACGATAGGCCTCGACTGGAATGGCCAGGCCCTCCATAGAACTGCCCTCGAGGTTAACCAGGAAGACGAAATCCGCATCGCTTATTTTTTCTGCGACCTTAAAGTACTGCCACTCCTCGATCCTTTTCCTGACCTTCCTTTCAGCATCAAGGTCGTGGAATATGTATTCTCCGTGCCGATCAACCTGGCATTCATCACAAGCAAAGGGATAAGAGCGACGGAACGCGACGATGTACATCGATTGGCCGCGACGAAAGGTTAGAGACTGAGAATTCGATTGGGCGTTACTCAGGCCAGCAGACAGGATAATAATGACAATGGCCAGAACTGGGGCGAGAAGTCGGGACCGGGACATTTGCTGATCTCCTCTTGAGTCGGGTTCAACTTATCGGAGGATACTCGCTCGCCCGCTCTGATTTTCCTCAAAGATGTCCTGATTTCCCTCAAATATGTAGCTTTGCCTCAAAGTCCGAAATCAATCTTGGATACAGTCAGAACCACTTCGCGGTAGCGGGTGGGTGCCGGGCAGCGTTTTTCGATGGGTGCCTACGGCGTACCCACCCGCTACCGCGTGGTGGTTCTGACTGTGTCCAAGCACGGTTGTGTGATATAAGGCGGCGGTGATGGACCAGTTTCAGGTATAAGGAGCCGGAAATGGATAACTTACAGTCCACTGAAAAATGCGCTCATACACCCTGCAAGTGTCAGCGACCCGCTGACGACGAGTATTGCAGCCTGCACTGCAGAAACGCGGCAGGCGGCAGTGAGAAAAACTGTAGCTGCGGTCATCCCGACTGCCTGTGAGTGGCCAACAAACCCGCCCCTTCATTCATATCTCAGCGCTACCAGCGGATCGATCTTTGTGGCCCGCCGGGCCGGCAGGTAAGACGCAACCAGGGCTACGATCACGAGTAATGCGGTGACGCCGGCAAACGTCAGCGGATCAGTCGCACTGACACCGAACAAGACACTCGACATCAATCTCGTCAATCCAAACGCACCAGCCACACCGATTACGATTCCGATCAGCGTCAGCTTGAGTCCTTTGCTCAAGACCATCCGGAGTAGATCACCCCTCTGTGCGCCCAATGCGGCGCGGATGCCGATCTCGCGTGTGCCTTGCGCAACTGTGTAAGCCATTATGCCGTAAATGCCAACTGCGGCCAGCAGCACCGCCACTCCCGCAAACACGGCCAGCAGGAACGTCAGGAACCGTGGACGCGCGGTCGCTGTGTAGAGCACCTGGTCCATCGTCTTCACGTCGTAAATCGGCAGCTGACTATCGACGAGGCGCAACTCCTGTCGCACTACAGCAGCGACTGCGCCTGGATCTTTCGCACTCCGCATCACAAACACGAGGGGCACTGACGCCTGGTACTGCGAATAGGGCAGGAACATTCCCGGATACGGATCAGCTTGCAATCCAGTCTGCCTGACATCTGACGTAACTCCGATCACTTCCAACGGCACACCGTCGCGGAATCCCATCTCAACTCGTCTGCCGATTGGATTCTGAGCACCAAAGTATTTCCGCGCCAGTTCGCTATTGATAATGACCACGCCGGGTGACTCGCGGGTGTCGGAAGCGGAAAAGTCGCGCCCCTGCAATATCGAAATGCCGAGCGTTTGGAAATAACCGGGGCTGACAATGCTCACGTGAGTATGTGGCGAGTTTGTAGAATCTACCGGTTCGCCCGCGACCTTGAACTCGGTGCCTTGTAGTCCGACGTCGAGCGGCAGGTTGCTACCGAAGGCGACAGATTTAAGACCGGGCAGTGCAACGAGCCTCGGCATCAATCGATCGACGAACGTCAGGCGCGCCTGCGCATCGCGATACGTCGCGCGCGGTAAATTGATCGACATCGCGACGAGCTGATCGGCCTGCACGCCCGTCGGCACCTTCTGCAAACGAATGAAACTATTGACGAGTAAGCCTGCACCCGTTAACAGGACGAGGGCGAGAGCGACCTCAGTGATCACTAGCAACGACCCATTGGCGTTACGGCCGGACACCGAAGTACTACCAGCTTTGAGTGCCGTAACTAAGTTAATTCGTGAAACTTGTAGCGCGGGGAGCGACCCAAAGAAGAGCGAGGTAACGAACGAAACGACGAGGGTGAAGACAACCACGCGGACGTCGATGCTCACCGCATTCAGACGATAGATATTTTGCGGCGCCAATACCGCCGTCAGCTTAAGCATCCAAATCGCCAGCGCGAGACCAACTGCACCTCCCGCGAACGAGAGCAGTATATTTTCCGCGAGCATCTGACGAATCAACGCGAAGCGCCCGGCACCGAGAGACGCTCGTATCGCCATTTCACGCTGCCGCCGCGTTGCTCGCACCAAAAGCAAATTCGCCACGTTCGCGCAAGCAATCAAAAGCACGAAGCCAACTGCGATCGGCAGGATCCACAACGCCGTCCTCACATCGCCAATCACCTGCTCGTGAAGCGGAACGGGATAAGCATCCCAGCCGCCATTTGTTTCCGGGTGTTCCGTCCCCAAACGTTCAGAAATGTTTCGCAAGTCGGCTTCCGCCCGTGCCGGTGTAACTCCATCATTGAGACGCGCCACTACAAACAAGTTGTGCGCTCCTCGTTGATTCATCTCGAGTGCGTAACGCAATGGCGTCCAGAGATGGACCTTTACAGCACGCGCTTCGCCACGGAACGCAATCGGAGGAGGAAAATCGAAGTCGCGAGGCATGACCCCAATGACTGTCGCGTTCTCAGATCCGAGTGTGATGCTTTGGCCAATGACTGCAGGATTTGCGTTGAACCGGCTGGTCCAGAACTCGTGACTGATGATGACTGTGGCGGGCTTGTCCGGCTGATCTTCATCCGGCTGAAAATCGCGCCCGAGCACAGGCTGGACACCTAACAACGAGAACATCGTTGCCGAGACACGTAGGCCTCGCACCTGTTCAGGCTCTCCACTGGTGACGACATTGAAGTCCTGTAACCGGTAAGCCGCCACATCCTGAAAGACCTGATTCTGATTGCGCCAATCCGCGAAGTTCGGCGGAGACACAACCATGCGAGGCAAACCGTCTTTGAGCGATCGCTCCCAAAGCACAACCAGTTGTTCCGGATTGCGAAAAGAAAACGGCTTGAGCAGGACGGTGTTTACCACGCTGAACATCGCACTGTTCGCTCCGATACCCAGTGCGAGCGTGGCGACAGCGATCAGAGTGAACCCGGGATTCTTCAGCAGTACGCGAAGTCCGTAGCGGAGATCTCGCATCGATGTGCTCCTCCGAGTGGCTCTTTATTAGAAGAACACCAGACCCTGCCGATCTATGACAGCTTCTTGGACACAGTTAGAACCACCTCGCGGTAGCGGGTGGGTACGCCGTAGGCCGCAATCGAAAAACGCTGCGCGGCACCCACCCGCTACCGCGTGGTGGTTCTGACTGTGTCCAACCGCGATGGTCGATCACGAGAAGACTGGCGCCAGTTCCTCAAATTGCTTTCTACCACCTGGGCTGAACTCGCCGACAGTGGCCAGAAAGTTCGGATGAGTCAACGCCGACCCAATATAGGTCCAACGAACAGCCTGAAGCTGAATCGAGCGAAATTGCTCCTGCTCGGCTTCGTTGAGCGTCCGTCCGGCTGCGCGCTGCAACGCCTGCATGTCAAACTCGACCTGCTGCTTCAGGCCGCCGTCGAGTAAGCCTCCGATAGCGACATAATCGCTGATACCTCTTTCAATATCAGCCGGGCTGAGGTTGTCGGTCAGCGCCTGGATCATCAGCGTGTCGAGCTTTGTGTGTTGCGCCTCTTCGATCCAGTGATGGCGCAACAAACTCTTGAATTGCCGATCGAGTCGATCGTCATCGCGGATGCTCTCGAGATAGTGCTGTTGCGTCGCCCATTCGATTCCGAGAATGACGAGTGCCACGCCCAGCGGACTGTGAGACAAGACGGCCTTGCCGATTTCCTCGGGTGGACCAATGGTTTCGCAATTCGTCACGAAGCCCTGCCTGAATTCCTCCGCAAACTTTCTGAACAGATGGATGTGTTTCGCCTCCTCGCCGGCGAATTGCAAGAGCGCTCGGGTGCGATAGTCGTCCTCATTCAGATGCGGTCGTACGTGGTCCAACACGAAAGGCAGAATGAATTCTTCGACGAGGCCAAACGTGTAGAGATAGCCGTAGCCGCGAATTTGGTTGAGCAGAAGCTGCTCGTCGCCGCGCAAGAAACTCATCGCATTCACGCGCGCGAGCGAATCGGGCATGAAAGGCATCGTGAAGTCGATCCGCTTTTCCCCGCCAATGATGTCTTCTACTCGCCAGTTTGCTTTTACGGACGCTGCCAAAGTTTCCTGATAGTTGTATGTGGTTATAAGCATGTTTCCTCCAGTCAGTCTGTCTATTCAAAGCATTGCGCGTCAGGCGCGTTACAACTAGAATCGCGTCAATTCGCTGGCGTGGACCATGCTCATGCGACCGAAGAAATTGACTCGTCGTCCAGAATAAACAGATCGTTTTGCCGCGCGTGCAGCGGCTTTTGCCGACCGTCCAAAACCTGACATGGATGCCTTCTCTCAAATCCTGAGTGGCGTCGTTTTGAAGGGCGCGCTCTATTTCAACGCGGAGTTTTCTGCGCCGTGGGGCTTTAACGCCCCGACTGGTCGTGAGCTGGCGCCGTTGCTGGCTCCTGATGCGCCGCACCTGCTGATCTATCATCTTCTGCTAGAAGGTTCGGGTATCGTTCGTCTGGGAAACGAGGAGCCGATAGAGTTGGAACCCGGCGATGTGGTCGTTGTGCCGCACGGCGATGCTCACCTGATGTGCAACGCGCAGGGCACGTCTCCGAAATTGTCAGCGGCGATGATCGCAAAGTTGCAAACTCGCGATCTCAGTAAGATGCAGGCCGGTGGCGGCGGTGAAGTTGCTCGCTTCGTTTGCGGCTTCATGGTTTGCGATCCGCTTCTGTGCCGCCCGATTCTGCAAAGTCTCCCACCGGCATTCAAAGTTAACCTGCGGACTGACGGCTCGGGCCGCTGGCTGGAGACCACACTGCTTCATCTGGTTGAGGAGGCTGCATCAGAAAATGCCGGCAGTGAAGCTGTGCTGGCCAAGTTGTCTGAAGCGTTGTTTGTCGACACGCTTCGTCGTTATCTCGCGGGTTTACCGGAACAGGAGGTTGGCTGGCTGGCCGCCGCGCGCGATCCGATTATCGGAAAGAGTTTGATGCTGATGCACTCGCGGAGTCCTTATCCATGGACCATTGCGGAGCTGGCTAAGGAAGTCGGTCTGTCGCGCTCGTCTCTGGTGGAACGGTTCACACGATACTTGTCCGAACCTCCGATGGCGTATCTCATTCGCTGGCGGTTGAAATTGGCAGCGCGCGCGCTCGCCTCAACTTCTCGTGGCGTCGCGGAGATCGCCGAAGACGTGGGTTACGAATCTGAAGCAGCTTTTAACCGCGCGTTCAAGCGTGAATTCGGTTTGCCCCCGGCCCGTTATAGAAACGAACACCGCACCGCTCGCGGATTTGCAGCGTGAGTTTTGCCCGTCGTGCTTGGAGACAGTCAGAACCACCACGCGGTAGCGGGTGGGTACGCCGTAGGGCTCCAAAAACGCTGCGCGGCACCCACCCGCTACCGCGTGGTGGTTCTGACTCCCTGCTATGGTCAACACACAAAACGTCGGCCCGCAGCTTTACAATTCCTTACATTTCTATATTCCCATTTTGCGGTATACTGTCGCTCTCGCTTTCCCCCACATCACGATAACCACTCAAGTGTAATTAACAACACCCGTGTGCCTTGCAACACCGAGCCCGTTGCTGCAAGTCAAATTCGGATGGTTAGGAGTGATTATGTTCGCATTGACGGAGGTTCCTTACGGCTTTTCGAAACTTTGGTTTACGGGGGGACTTAACCAACTCCACGGAGTAAGTCAGGAAGCAGTGCATCGCATAAACGCGATGACACTAATAACAAAACGCCGGCGCGGGGATTGGGTCTTCGTGCCGGGCGACCCCGCCAATAGCATCTATCTTGTGCAAAAAGGCCGGATGAAAATCACTGCTCTAAGTGAAGATGGTCATGAAGTAGTGCATGAAATAATCGGACCGGGCGAGATTTTCGGCGCTACGAGTGCAATCCTGCACATACCGCGCACGACTTCGGCTCAGGCGCTCGAGGCTTCGCTGCTGTGTGAAATACGCCAAAAGGATTTCGAGTCGCTGTTGACAGCATATCCCGAGTTGTCGTTGCAGTTGCTCAAATCTGCCGGTCTGAGGTTAAAAAAAGCTGAAGCCCAACTGCTGAACGTCATTTGTAACGATGTCTCCACCAGGGTGAGGGAAGCTTTGACCGATCTGCTAGCTTTCGACCCAGCAATACACACGGATCAACCGGTCACGGTAAAAATCACTCAGCAGGATCTGGCAAACCTAATCGGAGCATCGCGGCAGAAGACGTGGGCTGCCCTCAAAGAGTTGGAAGACTCGAACGTGTTGAAGCTCAAGTACCGCAGTATTTTGGTGCTCGCACCACACAAACTCTGCAACGGACACTGCGCTGAGCCACGTGAACGAGCAATGGCAAGAGCGGCAGGCGTTGCGATGTAACCAGCGAGCTACCGAGTAATATTCAAAGCACTGAAATCCATCTGATAAATATCCCCGAGACCGTTGCGGGTTCCGCGCAACCACCCGATGAGATCCTCGTATTTCATTTGTTTGTCAGGTGGTGTGCGGCCACGCGTACTCGCAAAGAAGAAGTACTTGCCGTCCGGAGAGATCATCGGTGAATACTCTTCTCGAGGAGAGTTGATTTCCTTTCCCAGGTTGGTCGTTTTGGTCCAACTTCCATCTTTACGGTAGCTGACAAACAGATCGCCGCTGCGTGAATTGCAGTCGGGACGGCCGGCGGCCATGAAGATCAAAAAACTCTGATCGGGCGCAATGAGCGGCTCGTACTCGTCGAACTCAGTATTGATGGCACTACCAAGATTCTCTGGCTCTTGATAGTTGCCGTTGATTAATTGCGACCGGTAAATGTCAGTTGCTCCGCGGCCTCCGGCTCTGCTCGAACCGAAATACAGTGTTCCATCACTGGCTAGTGTCGGAAACCACTCCTGGGCATCGCTGTTCACAGGCTGTCCGAGGGTGTGCGGCTCGCTCCATCCATTTTCCGTTTTGTCCATGACCCAGATGTCCAGGTCTCGGCTCGTTTTACCGGGCGCTGGCCGAGTCGAAATGAAGTAAAACTTTTTGCCGTCGGCCGTAATAAAAGGATCAGCATCGCTATATCGACCCGAAAAAGGAGCGACTTCAGGCGCGGTCCAGCGGCCATCAACGAATCGGGAAACGACGATGGTCCAAAAACTGAACGTCGGCGTGCTCTTCAGGAAGTACATAGTCAGGCCGTCCGGTGTGAAGGCGGGATGACTTTCAAAGTCTCCAGTTGAAATAACTCCGTCGCCAAAAATCACCGGACCAGGCATTGGCTCCGTGGAAGCGTAACTGCGGGTCGCCATCGATCCCTGCGCGCACGTGGCTACCGCGAGAGTCACGAGCAACTGAATGGCGATGAGAGGCCGCATTGCTTTTCCTGCTGGACGGATTCACAAACGAGTATCAGGATGAGCCTACGCCCCTCTCTCTAATCGTCGCAGCAGAATTATGATATGCGGAGAATGGCGGTGGATAAATCAAACACTTCGGGGACGAATGGCGCTTTCGCGCGCCGGCTAGCTCAGCTTTGCGGTGTTAACTGAAACGGTTGTAGGTTAAAGTTACGTGGGGACTCATGACTTTTAAAAAGGAAAGACACTGATGAAGAATCTTTCGCTCAGCACTCTCATCGTGGTACTTACCGTTCTTTTTCTTTTGGAGATTAGCGCTGCCGCACAAGACAGCGTTCCTCGGTATGAGATCGGCGGACAGTTCTCATTGCTATCCCGCAACAAGCCCACTCCGCTCTTTTCCTCTCCTACCTTCGTCCTGGATGATTTTGATCATGAAACCAGGGCAGGATTCGGAGGGAGGTTTTCATACAATCTCACCGACTTTCTAGCTCTCGAGGCAGAAGGCAACTTCTTTCCAGAGACCGGCGCCAGTGACCTATCTGTCCCGGACGGTCACATCTATCAGGGGCAATTCGGGGTCAAGGTGGGCCAACGTTTCTCGAAACTCGGAATTTTCGCGAAATTTCGACCGGGCGTTGTTGGATTCAGCCGTGTGAGTCAGTTAACCGGCACGAGGACAATTACTTTCGCCAATCAACAGTTTACCGTCGGCGATTTCCGTATTGGTAGGGAAAGTTATTTTTCAACAGATGTGGGCGGAGTATTGGAAGTTTATCTGTCTCGTAGAATTATGACGCGCTTTGATATAGGAGACACGATCATTCGCTACGGAAAGTTCCGGCGACAAGGAATTAGCGTCTCTCAGGCAATACTAGAGCGCCCGGCAGAAACACGCCACAATTTACAATTTAGTGCGGGTGTAGGATTCAGATTTTGAGCTCTTTGAGCTGCGCCGAACCGAATCGGGGTATACGCCGGACTCTTTGGATATACGGGAGTTCGGCATGTTCCTTGCCCCGCTTCTCAGTATGCCAAAGTTAGTCCTCGTACTACTCATCTTTGTCGCCGCCACTCCTCATGTAACGTTTGCCCAGAAAGGCGCCACTGAGCACGCCAAACAGCGGCGCGCCGCACAGATTGCTGATCGCTTCGTCAACCGGTTTCACACTACGCTTGAATTTGGAATGGCCTGGAAAGCATTTCGCTTGTCGGATCCATCCTGCACCCATAGGGCCAACGGAATGCTTAGTGAATCGGATTATGAACGGTTCAAGTTGAGTGGCCGAACAATCGAAAAGCTGTATATCGCCACAATGAACTATTACTATCTCATGAACGTTCACGATCTCAGCCTTGCCCGTATTGATTCACAATCCGATTCCGATGATTCTTTAACGCCGAACGAAGCAAAGATTATCCTGATAAGATCGAGGTTCTTCCAGAATGATGATCGTGAGCCACAGAATGCCAGGGAAGTTGGCGAATTGATCAGTACCTTGGATCAATTGTCGGAGGTCTATCGAAAACACATGCCTGCCGGAGCAATGAAATCGCCGGCATTGCGAGCAAATCAAAATTATCTCATCGGTAGTAGCGGTATGGATCACGTCGGTACTCTAAATGGAGATGCAACGCTTTGTGTTCCGAAGAAGACGAAGGTCTATATCGTTGACCGAGGCTTATTCTATTTTTACCTCGTGGAAGAGGGACGTAAGATGAAAGTTGCCGGTCTCGGCATTGATTAGCATTGACCCCGTCCAAGTGCGATTCCTACTTTCAGCAAAGTCAAAAAACACAGAGGGCACAAACGAACACGTTTGTGCCTTCTTGTGTCTCTATCAACCTAAGGCTAGAACTCGAATCTGATTCCCAACCTCATATTGAACGGCAGATAGTAACCCGTGGTTTGCGGCAATGGTGCTGGTTTCAGGAAATCCGGGTTTGGCGGATTCTGTCCCGCAACAAAGTCGAGGGCCGCGTTCTCATCGGGTCGACGCAGTTTCTGACTGTTGAAGACATTGAAGAAGTCAGCAATGAACTTCACCCGCGTCGTTTCTGTAATACTCCACGAGTAGTCAGTGTGAAGATCGATGCGACCGTAGTTAGGCGTACGTCCCTGACTGCCGCGCCCACCTACCGGAATCTCACCCACATTCAGATAAACCGGATGCGGATCGAATTTATTGATCGGCAGGCCGGTCTCGAAATGGAAATTCAGACCAAGGCTCAGGCCATTCAACTTCTTGTAGCGCTGCTCCTTGCCGAAGCTGTAACTACCAAACACATTGATGATGTGCCGGCGGTCAGTGTTTAGTGGTCCAACAGCAAACTGATCGCCCAACAGATTGAAGTCACCAGTCGTAAAGTCAAACAACGAACTGATGGCCGGATCCGTCTGGCCGTTATCGTTGCGGAGATGGCCTTCGAAGTTACCTTCGAGCTTCGCAATTCTCCAGTTGAAGAAGCCCTGCCAGCCATTCGAGAAACGCCGGTTAAGCTCGAGCTCGAGGGCTCGGTATTTCCGTACGGCTTGCGGGAAACCATCGGGATTTCCGTCAGGAGAATTGATTTCCAGATCAGTGGTTGGATCGACGCCCGTCTGTGCGAAGCAGACACTCTGGCCCGTGCCCACGTCGTAATTGTATCGGGGCCCGCCCATGAACGTTGCGCAGCCCGCGGGTACAGCACCGCCGGTCGGATACGTAAACGGCACCAGGTTCACCGCCGCATCGAGGCGCGGTCCGATATTGCCGATAAAGTAAAGCTGTGTGATGCAGTGTGTGCCGGTGGCCACATCGCATGCGAGTGAACCCTCAGGCGAAACCGACGCTGCATCTTCGACGATGCGCTTCGATCGACGATCGATGTAACGTGCCGAGAACGTGAAGTTCTTAGGCAGTTGCTGTTCGAAGCCGAACGAATGTTCATCGGTAAAGCCGAGCTTAGTGCCAGCAGTAATCGGGTTGGCCGGATCACCCGCCGAGATCGTCGTGCCTCCCGGAAGCTGGTGAGCCGCATCGATGATCGGATTCACGGTGCCAAACTGGTTGACGACTGCGATGCGCTGGCCTGCTCCGTTGAGGGTGAACTGAGGAGCGAAGAGGCTGCCGGTCCAATCCTGTTCGGTTGAAAGCGATCGCTCGGCCATATCGAGCGGAATGTATTCAAAGAACCTTCCATAGTTGTAAAAGGCTTTTGACTTTCCATGGCCCAAGGGATCGACGGTGACGCCGAGTCGTGGCGCCCATTGACCCGTAAAGCTGTAGGCCGCGCGAACACCAGACGCACCCGGACTACCGACGAGTCGCTCCTGTTCCCAACGCATGCCAACCAGTGCCGTCACATATTTGTTGAGACGCCAAACGTCTTGCGCATACGCGGCGTGGTAGTTGGAATAGGTCGTAAAGTTTGGAGTTCCAAACTCTGCTCGGAAGACTTGAAGTCGAACCGGCACCAGTTCTGTCGAACCGTCAGCCAACTGGACCGGGAACAGCGGATTCACACCGCCGTCGTCGGTCGTCCGGAAACGTAAGCGAAACTGTACGTTCGTTGTCTGACCGGAAGCGATTCCGTTTCCAGCCGGGATGGTCCACTTTGGTCCGCTGCGATCGCGCGTTCCGTCGTAATTACCGCGTTGGAACGTGTAGCCGATTCCAGCAGTGTGTTGGCCCCAAAGGTTATGCAGCTTCGAGAGATTGAACTCTGCGCGCTTGGTTCTGCTCTCAGTTGGTTCAACGAAGCCGAGGCCAACCGCGACGAAATTTCCGCGGGCGGGAAGCTGTCCGGTCGCGGCTTGAATATTGAGCTGATCGGAACCACGCCGGTCGGATACCTGGTTGACGTCGTCGAATCCTGTCTCACTGAAACGTGATCGGCCCAACCCCAGCGAAGCATTAAAGATCAGTGTCGGCGACAAGTTGCCGTTGTAGCGTAGGGAGATATTGCGAGTGCCGTAATCGAGAATACTGTCGGAAGTAGTGTTATCGATCGTTAACGGCCTGCCGGGATTTGGGAAAGTGCTCTTGTTTGTCTTCGATGGATCTCCAAAGATGGAGAACGTCATCTGATGGTTTGAATTGATGAGCCACTCGCTCTTGAGCGCGTAGTTATAGCTGCGAATGCGATTGGCGAAATGTTCACCACGAATTATTCGTAAACCCGAATCACTGGTGCTCAGCGCGTTCGCTTCCGCACCGCGCACGATGTCCCTTCTGATGCTCGGGTTGAAGGAACCAAAGAAGAAGAGATTGTTGCGCGCTCCTGGAACGTAGCCGCCGACGTCCACGCCGAAGTCGTAGTTCTCCTGATGCAGAAGCTTGCCACCGGTGTTGCGACGCGGAGCATCGTCCGGCTGTAGTCGCGTTGCTTCAAATGCTTCGGGACTCGCGAATCCGTAAACGGAGCCGTGATACTCGTTGCTGCCTGATTGGGTAACGATGTTGACGATGCCGCCCTGCGACTGTCCATATTGTGGTTCGAAGCCTGCAGTCTTCACCTGAACTTCCTTGATGAACGAGGTATTGATGCCCGTGCCGAGCGCACCATACGAACGAGAGAAAGTACCGATGCCGCCGAAAGCTGAGTCGGTGATACTGACTCCATCGGCGACGTAGAGATTGTCGAGTGCAGAGCCACCTGAGATTGATGGGTTGTCACGACCGCCGCCGAGACTGTCCGTCGTTCCGGGCGCAAGATAAAAGAGACCAGAGACACCGCGAGCCACGGGAATGTTTGAAAAGAGCTGATCGTTCAGGTTGGAGCTTGTTTCGGTCCTACCCTGATCGATAGCCTCGCCGCCGCCTACGACAGTGACCGTTTCGGCAATGTCTCCTACCTGCAAAGTAATCTTGTTTGTAGTTGACTTACCGACGAGCACGGTCACATTTGTTACCTCGCCCGACTTGAAACCGGTTTTCTCAACACGCACGGTGTAGTTTCCGGGAACAAGGCCCTGAACTTCGAAGTAGCCTTGATCGTTGGTGACACCGGCGCGTTCGCCGAGCGGGCCGATTACTTTCACTGCTGCTCCGGGAACAACAGATCCGTTGGAGTCGACTACAGAACCCGAAATAGATCCGGTAGTCGAAGTCTCCTGTGCGAAGACCGCCGTAGCAGCCAGCATCACGAATAGCGTCAAAAGCAAGCTGAAAATATTTTTCATTTTTGCTCTTCCTTTCTTAAGACTGATCGCTGAGTAAAATCATTTTTTTGAATGCTCCGTTGGACCACGACCAGTTCAAATTTGCAGTGCGCAACGTGTGTGCCGGAAACGGAGATGCCGTTGATTGAGTCTTAGATCAGACTGGTGCTGCTTAGCTCTTGCCCAAATTGGATCTCGGCGATTGCGAGTTCTGGATCTCGCCAGAGAGCTCACGCGAGGAAACTAATTTTTCGTAGATTGCCGAGTGTGAGATCGTTCGGATAGTTGTAGAAATCTACAAAAGTTCGCGGTCGGACGTTGAACTTCGATCACGGTTGCTAGTAATCTGGCGGACCATGAATCGTCTGATCCTCATCGTCTTGATCGTGATCTGGGTGGCGGCTGTCACCGAACCTGTTCATGCTTGTCAATGTAGAGAATATGGCACTCCCATTTGCGCGCGTTTCTGGCGATCGGATGCGGTTTTCTTCGGACGAGTGATCGATATAAAACCGCTAAAAAAGAAGCCGGACGATATCTACACCTACGTAATGGTGACTTTCAGGCTGCAGGAATCATTTCGAGGCGTGTCTGGAAATACAGTCGAAATCGCAACAGCGATCACGATATGCGGCCCGGAATTTAAAAAGGGAAAGCCGTATGTCGTGTTCGCCTCATACGACGACAACACAGATCAATACTTCACCGGAATGTGTACCGGAACAGGTTTGACACTCGAGACTGACGAGATTCTGAGCGATCTGCGCAAGCTCACAAAACGAGAAACTGGAGAGTCGATCTCGGGGCGCATTAAATCGTCCACTTATCAAGGCTTGCCGGGAATTAAGATTGAGATCATAAGTAAAGAAAAAACCTTTGAGACGATGAACACGAAGTACGGAGACTTTTCAGTCTCTTTGCCGGGTCCTGGATTCTTTACAGCGCGAGTGTCGGTACCGTATGCAACTCGACTGGTAGATACCTCCAACGATGTCAAAGTCAGATCCGCTCGCGGCGAGTCGGTTTCCATTTTTGAGTACGACGTAACGTTGGAAAAGAGTCAGTGCAGTTATCTCGAGCTTGAGATGAATGACACTGATCCTCGAGCGACGGCGACGGTGACCGGCAACGTCTTGACGGCAACCGGACAAGGCGTGGAAAGAGGAGCGGTCCATCTGATCAATGGAGTAGAAGCGGGACCGGATTATGTAGCCATTCTGCAAAAGGATGGTTCATTCAAATTCCAGAACGTTATGCCTGGCGAGTACGACCTCGTCCTAAACGCGAGGGAAGAAGTGCCAGGGGAGTGGGATGCTCCTTATGCGCGCACGTACTATCCCGCGACCGAGGATAAGGGAGCAGCCAAAAAGATTCAGGTGACTGAACGAGCCAGGATCGAGAATCTAACGATGCGCGTCGGTCAACGAATGAGCGAGCGTACAGTGACGGGTACCGTTGCATGGAAGAGCGGTCATTCTCTTGATCATGCCTATCTTGCAGTGTATTCGGTTGATGAATACGTTCGTCGTGTCGAAATCAAAGATGACGGGACCTTCAAGTTCACTCTCTACGGCGACTTTGTGTACAGCGTTGAGGCGCGCGATTTTATCGATGAGATTGAAGGCCGTTCCCAGCGAGTAAGAATCCCCCCGGAAAACCCCATGCCAGTCAAATTAACCATTCGGAGAATCAAGCCGTAGGTTGGACACAGTCAGAACCACCTCGCGGTAGCGGGTGGGTGCCGCGCAGCGATCGATGGAGCCTACGGCGTACCCACCCGCTACCGCGAGATGGTTCTGACTGTACCCAAGAAGCAAACGCGAGTTCATGGTGGAAACCACGACCGCATTCTCAGGCTTTCCCTGAGGGGGCCCTAGCAGCGAAAGTTGCTACACAAAATTGTGAGACTGAAGCCCGTATTTTTACGGATTGTCCGCCACCATACAGACCGCTAATGTAATTCCTAATTAGTTATCCTAATTTAGATTTTTACCTTTAGGCCGTTTATTTGTTGACCGGAAGCGGGACCTTCCCTCCGCAATTTTTCAACTCGCAAAGCATCTGGCTTAGACCGGACTCGTTGCCCATCAACGCTTCCGTCCAGTGTTAGATCCATCGTGCCTGGGGGATTTATGATTAGAGTTCTCTTAGCCGACGATCACGTGCTGATGCGGCGGGGCATTCGCGATCTACTGGAAACAGATCCGGAGATCGAAGTCATCGCTGAGGCCGGCGCCGGGGCTGTGGGATGGATGAATCAATGAAGAACAACTCGGAATCGAACATGGGCGAATATGAAACGAGCGGTGTTTTGAATGAAATTCCACCACCGCCATACTCGTCGCGGATCAACGTCGACGTTTTCGGCATGACGGACAAAGGTTACGCTCGCAGTCAAAACGAAGATCATTTTTTGATCCTTCGTGCCGGCCGGGCTGTGGAAACAGTGCTTACCAGTCTCGCCGAAAACGAGACGATGCCCGGCGAGCTGTTCGAAGAAACAATGTATGGCATGGTGGTCGCAGATGGCGTAGGCGGCGAATCCGCCGGAGAGATCGCGAGTGGCCAGGCCATCTATACGCTGCTGAGTCTCTCGTTGCACACTCCCGATTGGCAGTTTCGTTGGGGACCGAAGGAAAAAAACACAGTGATGTGGCGCATGAAGGATCGATTCCGCCGTGTGAACGCGGCTTTGCTGCGTGAGGCTGCCGCTCATGCAAGTTTGTCAGGTATGTGCACCACCATGACCGCTGCTGTAACGCACGGAAACGACTTGATTGTGGGCCACATCGGAGATTCGCGCGCTTACCTCTTACATCGTGGGAAGCTTGTGCAGTTGACGCGCGACGATACGGTCGGCGCAAAATTGGTCGAGGATGGTACCCACCAACCAAACGATCCACTCGTGCTCGCATTACGAGGATTGTTGTTGGAGGCCCTGGGCTCGCGGGAAGGGGAGTGTAATCCGCAACTCTCTGATTACGTACTTGCCGACGACGACCAGTTGTTACTGTGCACTGATGGTCTAACAGACATGGTCGCCGATAGCGACATTGAGCTGGTCCTCAACAGCGCGATTTCGGCGAAGTCGGCGTGTCGTAGCCTGATCGATCTGGCCCTCAAGAATGGCGGGCGTGATAACGTGACAGCAATCGTAGCCCGCTACTCGATCCCGTGACTTGGATACAGTCAGTACCACCTCGCGGTAGCGGGTGGGTGCTAGCGCAGCGTCTTTTGATCGGAGCCCACGGCGTCCCCGCTCCCTACAGCGAGGTGGTTCTGACTGTGTCCAAGCTCACGGCTTTATTTTTACAATCACTGTGTTTCCTGCGATGCCGCGTACTTTTACGGTAACCAGTATCTCGTTGCTGTTGGCGACCTCAGCCGGCAACTTCACGATGATCTGCTTGAGCCATGCAAAACTCGGCACCGAGCCAAAATACTCGACAGGGAGTGGGAAAACCTGGCCACCAGAAATTTCGGCCTGAGCTTCAATGACTGAAGACGTCTCAGCTGGGCCGAGATCTATATTCACCGCATACAATGTTACACGAGTGCGCTGGTCGCTACTGAAGTTGTGAGTGTTGGTGACGGAGAACGGATCACTCAGCAACGTAACCGAATCGAGCGCGAGGGCGTGTTGAGAGTCTTCGCGTGTCAACAAGATGGGTGCCTGCCCGGCTGGCGGCGTCGGACTTAGTGTTCCGGTGAATGATGCGGTTTTGTCACCGCTCACACTGCTGCTAGATGTGAATACCATCGCCAGCGGATTGAAAGCATATCCTGCCTTCGATGGTGTAACCCTGAGGTTGTGACTTAGATTCCCCGCATAAGTAAAAACGTAGTTACCGTTATCATCCGTCGGAATGATCTGCGGTTCGGCTACATCACTTACCAGTATCATCGTCACGTCGGCGATCCCATGCCCGCCTCCATCTGTGACTGTTCCGGAAATGGTAAACGTAGTCGGCGCTGGCGCACCGCAAGTGTTAAGCAACACCGTCAGATTGTTTGCCGGCTGGTTGGCAGTGATGATCTCTGGTCGATTATCGCCGTTAAGATCGACTGTAATAATGTGCGGCGTTGATGAGCTTCGTTCCGTGATCATGTTGACGGGCTGGCTGAAACCTCCGACGCCATCCCCGAGAAGCACCGCAACGTTTGATTTTTGCGGGCTGGGAAATGGATCCTGGCGCGTAATCGCGACTGCAAGATCGGGCTTGCCGTCATTGTTGAAATCATCAACCGCTAAATCGGATGGGAAACTTCCCAGACTAAACTGCAGCGGCGCCCCGAAGCCGCCCGTGCCATCTCCTAATACTACAGACGTCTTTCCATTTAGCTCCTCCGACACCATCGCGAGGTCGACCTTGTTGTCGCCATTAAAATCGGCCGCGCGAATTGAACTTGAGTTGGCTGACGTGATGTGAGTTGCCGGCGCAAATCCTCCGGCACCATTACCCAACAGAATACTGAAACCAAAACCGCTGGGAACAGCAAGATCCATCTTGCCGTCCTTGTTGAAATCTGCGAACGCTACTCCAATCGGGTTTACCGAAACGCCGACTGGAATATTGGGCTGCATCACGAAGTGTCCAGTTCCATCTGACAGCCCGATCGACACTGTGGTTGGGTTTCCGCCGCGATTCGCTGTCACTAGATCTGTCTTGCCGTCTCCGTTCAGATCTCCTCCCGACACAGCGAATGGATCCTCGGCGGTGAAGCTTGTTGAGATAATCGAACCAAAGCCACCGAGTCCATCACCCAACGCCACATGGAAACGCGGCAGACCACCAGGTCCCGTGTGAGAGTTGTCGACAACTGCTACATCCAACTTGGTGTCGTCATTGAAATCTGCGATCACAGGACCAACAGACGATGGGCCTGGTACAGTGACGCTTGAAGGAGCACCGAAATTTCCGTTTCCGTCACCCATCTTTACGGCAAAGCCACCGGTACTCATCGCTACGACGTCCTGCTTACCGTCGTTATTCAGGTCTGCTCGCGCGATGCCAAAAGCGCCGCGACCTGCTGGACCAATGGCTAATCGAAAACCACCGGCGCCGTCGCCGAACAATATTCCCGCTGAACCTGTTGAAGCTGATGCGATGTCGAGATTCGAATCGCCATCGAAGTCGGCAATGACAGTATTTGCGCCGGGGTCAGCACCGAGGCTGCCCATCCCAAACGCGAACGGTGGTCCAAAGCCGCCACTTCCGTTACCCAGCAGCACTGTTGCTCCGGCTACGATGTCGAGCTTTCCATCTTTGTTCAGGTCGCTTAAGGCAACGAATCCAGGGCGACCAAAATTCAGCACGTTAATGTTCGTCGAAGCACCCATGCATCCGGCTCCGTCACCGAGATAAATCTCAATCTGCGCTCCGAGAATATTCGCCCGAACAAGATCGAGTTTTCCGTCACCATTAACGTCACCGGCTGCCAATCCTCCCGAAGACGATGGCACTGGGCAGGAACCAGCGGGGAATTGACCTGCGCCATTTCCGAGTCGGATTTGAGTAGTGCTGCTACCCACAATTGCAAGATCGAGTTTTCCGTCGTTGTTAAAGTCAGCGGCGATGATCTTATTCGCGGGCACTATAAAAAACGTCGGCGCACTGAAGCTTCCCTGACCGTTGCCAAGCAGGATATTAACGCTCGAGCCGAGTGCGATCGCGACATCGAGAGTGCCATTGTTGTTGAAATCGCCGACCGCCATGTCCAGCCCGGGCCCGCCGTTGAATGTGCCGGCCGTTACGAACCCACCAAAGCCGTTATTGCGAAGTAGCGTTAGAGTGCCGGTGGCGTCGCTATTGGAGAGGATGTCGGGCTTCCCGTCACCCGTAAAATCGCCCGTAGCAATACTCAGCGGAAATTCCCCAACCGCATAGTTGTTAACAATCGCGGGCGTGGTCCGGCCAACCTTCAGCAGCACTGTCACAGTCGAGGCGTCGGCGTTTGCCACCGCGAGATCTGGGTGTCCATCACTGTCAAAGTCGGCGGTTGCAACCGTACGTATGTCGGCACCGACTGGGTAAACAGGTGCGGGAGTAAAACCGGGAAGGGAACAAGTCTGAGCAAATGTTGGCGTGCGCAGCACTGTCAACATCGCTACAAGCAGTACAAAAACACGTATTTTAATCATTTGTAATTATGAAATAAGACTTAACTCTGGGGAGACCTGCAGCTTAACAGGTTGGGCTGACGGGAACTATACTTTCGGCCCAACAGATTCGCAAGAGGAGATATGCAATGCGCTCACTACTCTTCGCTTTACTTGTCTGCTTCGTATTTGCTCACAACGTGCGGGCGACTACGTGGGACGAGCCCTGGCACGACGAGGTCATTCGTGGTTCAGACTCCTTCCTCAAACTGAAGATCACGGCGGATCAAGGTTCGGTAGTTAAGGCGGAGGTCATCAAATTCCTCGCCGGCGAACGCACACCTCAGCAAATTGAGTTGAAAGGTTATTGGAGACTGGTACTGGGAAGCGTTTCATCAGATACGAGTGAGTTGCGTTCGCCGTTTGTGGCTGGACAGATTTATTACGTCTTTATCAAGAAGTCTGAAAAGGGAAACACTTATCAAATTCCGACTCCAACATCGGGCTGGGCCACAATCCAGGACGAGGAAGTGGCCGCGACCTACCGGCATAGCCTTCATAAGGCGCTCGTTCCCGTTGGAGTGTACGAGAAGACCATGCAGGCGATATTCAATGGCGCTAAGGGCCAGGCTTACGATACGAATTTCATCGAGACATTTATAAAGGAGCAACTGACACAAAGTGTGGCCGTCTTAAAGCCGGAAGACTCCCCCATGATGAAAAGATTTTTCCTCCAGCATGTTGCATTAGAAAGTTTCTACCATCTGGGCAAGGGAGCGGACCTGGCTATGCTCACTCCTTTTACGGAGAGCGATAACTACCACGTGCAGATTTCCGCTTGCCGGGCTGTTACCCGTATCGATTCACAGGCCTCCAGAGAACTCCTGATGAAATTTATCGAGGGCAAAGGCGAGGGATTCGCGAAGGTGATGTGCGTCTGGGGATTGAAGCTCCTAAATGCGAGAGCAATGATTTCGAGGTTAGAGGCTTATCTGAAAACGGGCACTGATCAGGAGACAGGCTTCGGCGGAAACATCATGGATCCGCGCATCGGCACCTACTTCCCGGAGTCAGTGAAGGACTCGATCAAGGTGCTATTGGATGAGTGGCGCAAGTCCGGGTAGGATCCACAGATTACGCAGATTGATTTAATAGAATCTGTGTAATCTGTGGATAGGCGATTGGCTCTATTCGCGTGCGCCCGCAGAAATGAGGAGTTGGACGACAGAGTTATGACCTCCTTTGCGGGCCATCTTTAAGGCCGTTCTCCATTCGCCATCCGGGTCGCCTGACCAGACCCGCATGTTAACGTCGGCACCGCGTGAGAGTAATATCCGGACTACCTCCACATGTCCTGAGCCACTCGCTGTGATGAGAGCGTTTTCATCGCCGGGGACCACATCGTTGACGCGCGCTCCACTGTTGAGTAGCAGATCAACAATCTCCGCGTGACCCTCTCCCGCTGCCATGATGAGTGCATTACCGTCACCACTTGCAGCCAGATTTGGATCCGCGCCGTGCTGAAGCAGGAGCTGAACCACAGGCTTTTTGCCAGCGCGCGCCGCGACAATCAGCGCTGTGCCGTCGCCTTCAACGATCCCGTTTATGTCAGCACCATCCGCAAGCAACTCTTCGATGTCATTTAAGTTGCCATCCTCGGACGCTTCGACGAGAGCACGGTTAAGTGCCTTGTTCTTGACCTTCGTGTTCTGGCTTCGTGTTTGAGAAGGGCTGGCGTAGGTGCGCGTGATCTCCAAACCGGGAGCGATCGCTGAAACGAGCAATGCGCTGACAGCCAACGTTGCCACGGTCCATCGTGTTCCTGCTTTGCCACGCGCCTGATGTTGATCGAGTATCGCCGAGACACGTCGCGACAGATCACTTCGATTAGCCATGGAGAGAACTGGTGGGGCCAGAGTATTCGACAATCGCTTTGCGAGGTTTACCAGTTGTTCTGCATAAGCAGTTCGCTCGTTGCTGATCACGACAGCGTCGTCACAAGCACGTTCAGCCTCGAGACAGATTTGTCGCCACGCGATCCACACGAGGGGTTGAAACCAGTAAAAAGCACAAACAGTTCGGACCAACACCTGCACGAGCCAATCACCCCGTTTGATGTGTTCCAACTCATGTACTAGTACGTGTTGCAGTTCGAGTTCGCTCCATGTTGAGGCGTCAGCCGGAAGAAATATTACTGGGCGAAGGAAACCTGAGGTGAAGGGGACTTCCACCTCGTCATGTAGCAGCACGTCGACCTGGCGGCGCATTCCCGCACTGGTCGAGACAATACGCATCGTTTGATTGAGCTCGAGCGAGGGAATGCCCGCACGTCGAATGTGGCGTAAGCGCACGAGGGAAATCGCGAGTCTCGTTAACAGTAAAGCTGCGCCCAGAGCCCAAACCAGCCAAATGATTTTTCGCCGTGAGAACGCGGTTGGCGCATTGGTGCTGGTACCGAAACTTGTTTGGTTGTTCGTGGTTTGCAGGACATTAACCGCTCCTTGAACAAGTTGAGTTGAAGCAGTTTCAGTCTTTGGATCGATTATTTCAACGCGTAGTGAAGGAGCGATTAATGCAGTTGCTGGAACCAGCAGCACTACGGCAAAAGTACATGTCAAACACAGATGCCGAATTGAAGCACGAGCGGATCGATACGTCCACAGAGTCAACAAACCTGCAGCGATAACGAGGGTTGTTTTCAGGAGCACCATCAATTCGGGAGAATTGGCGATGAAGACAAACGTCTCTCTTAGATTATTCATGATCGTTTCCTCTCTTTACGAATGCGTTGAATTTCAGCCTGGAGCGCGTCCAGCTCGGCGTCAGTCCATTCCTCCTGGCGTAAGAGAGCGGTTGCCATTTCCCCAATCGAGCCGCCAAAAAATGTACTGAGATGTTGCTTGAGAGCCTTGCGCCGGGCAGTTGTGGGTGAGGTGGTTGCGGAGTACACGTAACGCAAGCCATCCTCGCGGTGTCGTAAATGGCCCTTGGCTTCGAGTCGTGTCAGCATTGCGCGAATAGCCGAAGAGCTTGGCGGGTCCGTCAACCGCGTGCGAATTTCTTCCGCAGTCGCCCGGTTCCCGAGAGCAAACAGAACATGCATGATCTCACGCTCGCGGCGCGTAAGTCTTTCGTGTACGGGATTCGTCATGCCGAACTCCTTCCTGGTAGGTGTTACAGGCGTAACATACTGCTACAAATGTAGCATGTCAAGAGAAAAAGCTGATCTTTTCGTTTTGGGAGTTGTAAGTCTGAAAGGAAAGTTGTAGGCGCTGCAGTTTGAGATTAAGAAGAACGAGGAAGCCGGGGTGTCTCAACGAGCTTTTCCGGCTTCACTAACATAAGCCGCTGGCTCGATCGTTGCGTAATTGTCCTGCATGAGAAGACATTGACCTTGCGGATCGTTTCGTTGCTGTTGGATCAACCAACCATTGCGGCAGAGAGGTGGCGTTCTCAGTGAATCCCTAACCCTTAAGCCGCGTAGTTTCCCAAACGCGGCGAGCGTCAGTGCAGTCAAGACCAGGCATGCAATAGCCAATGCTGACCACAAATTTTGGTGGTTTCTTTTCATCGCGCTTTCCTGTCTGGCTCGATCTTACGTTGACTTGATTCAGACAGTATTGAACAGTCGAAACGTTTTGTTTGTTCACCATTGGCGTGACCTCACCAGGTGAGCCTTCGCATAAAAACTCCTTGACACGTTCGTGTGGTATCAGTATATATGGCATTAAAACATATGAGGACGCCATCTATACTGGATCGGGAAGTCAAACGGGGTAGTACGGAGATGTTGATTCTGGCGCTGGTCGAAGATCGGCCCCGCCACGGCTACGAAATCGCTAAGCTGATTGAGCAGCGATCCGACGGAGTGCTTCAATTTCACGCAGCCTCGCTTTACCCGCTGCTTTATCGCCTGGAAAAGCGCGGACTGATTCAGGGCCATTGGGTGGAAAGGCCCAGCCAGCGCCGCCGCCGCTTCTACAAGCTGACTAAAGCTGGACAGGAAATTCTGAAAGAACACCGTCGCACCTGGAAAGAGTTCTTTGCGGCATTGGACCGCGTCGCCGGCATTAATCCGGCGTGAACAGCGAGAATCATAGACTTACTGAACACTGATCTTCAGGGTAATCAATGCAAGACTGGGAGAAGGAAATCCGTGAAGCTCTCTCTCAACTGACGTTACGACCTCTGCGCGAGGCCGAAATCGTTGAGGAGTTGAGCCAACACCTCGAGGACCGTTATGAAGATCTATTGGCCCAGGGTTACGCGGAAGACGAGGCCGTACAAAAAACGCTGTCCGAGTTTCGACAGAATGAAATGATTCGCGATCTGCGCGGCCTCGAACGCGCTTATTCAGAACCCGTCGAATTGGGACAGGAGTCTCGGTCGCGCCGGACGGCCGGGCTCTGGGAAGACTTACGTTATGCGTTTCGCATGCTCTTGAGCCAACCTGGCATGACCCTGATTGTGATTGTAACTATGGGACTCGGTATCGGGGTGAACACGACTATGTTCAGCACCCTGGAGATGCTCGCGTTTCGCCCTTTTGATTTTACCAACCAGGAACGGCTCGTGACTGTTTGGGAGCAGCAACGCGAGCCGGCTTTCGCCCGCGGGTCGGTGGCGCCTGGCAATTTTGCCGATTGGCGAGAGCAGAATCACACCTTCGAAGAATTGGTCGCTATCAAATCGGGTTACTTTGATCTGGCTAACGCGTCGCAACCAGAGCGTTTGTCGGGAACCTTTGTCTCCACCGGTTTCTTCACCGCACTGGGAACACCCGCAGCCCTGGGGCGAACCTTCACTGCAGAAGATAAAAACGAGGTCGTCGTTCTGAGCGATGGTCTGTGGCGCACTCGCTTCGGAGCTGACCCGCAAATCGTCGGACGCTCAGTCAAGCTCAACGAAGAAACCTTCACCATCGTGGGAGTGATGCCAAAAGACTTCCATTATCCAGTGGATGAAGGCCAACTTTGGATTCCGCTACCTTCTGATTCGAGTGATCGTTCACGCCGAGATCATACTCTTCATGTGATCGGCTTGCCGCGCAGAGGAGTAAGTCTGACGGAGGCGAGCGAAGATCTGAACCGAATCGCGGTAAGTCTTCAGTCAGAGTATCCCGACACCAATCGCGGCCGCGAAGTTCGCGTGGTGCCGCTGGTGAAAGACGCGACGCGCGCCGTGCGGGTTGCGGTCCCTTTCATGTTTATCTCAGTGCTGCTCATCCTGCTGGTCGCGTGCGCCAACATTGCCAATATACTCCTCGTGCGCGCGGCTGCCAGACAAAGAGATATCGCGATCAGGCTCGCACTCGGCGCCAGTCGCATTCGCGTGATGCGGCAACTGTTTGCGCACAGCCTTGTGCTTTCAGGCTTCGGTGGATTCCTCGGACTGCTTATGGCTCATTTCGGGATCGAGGCAATAAGGCGCATGCCGCAGGACTTCTCTATGTTTATTCCCGGCTGGACGAGGATCGGGATCGATCAGTCGGCCCTTGCGTTTACTCTGGTGATTTCGGTTTTGACTGGAATTCTGTGCGGCTTGATTCCCGCGTGGATCGGGACCAGAGTCGAGCTCAATCAGGTTCTGAAGACTGATGGCCCCAATGTCCTCGCCGGAAGTTCGAATCGCGCGACACGTTGGCTGGTGATCTCTGAGGTCGCTTTTTCCCTCATCCTGCTGGTTGGTGCTGGGATAATGTTCCGAAGCTTTCAACTGTTACTACATACCGATCTGGGGGTCGACGCCGCGAATGTATCGACCATGCAGATCTCTCTTTCCGATGAAAGGTACGGGGCCACACAGGCTCGAATAAATTTTGCGGACGCTCTTGTCGGGAGAGTTTCTGCGATGCGCGGAATCACGAAGGTGGGATTAGCTACTACAGTGCCGCTCGGTTACGTCTACAAGCGCCGCGAGGTCGCCGGCATCGGCAGCACAATTTTTGCCGACTACCTCCGGCGCTCTGTGACCTTCCGAACCATAACGCCGGGATATCTTGAAGCGATCGGCACATCCTTACGACAAGGCAGGGCTTTTACAGAATACGATCGTGAGGGCACGCCAAGAGTCGGGTTGGTCAACGAAGCCTTCGCGAAACAATTTTTGCCAGGTAAGCAGGTAATTGGTGAAAGTTTCCTCCTCGACAATGGTCAACGATATGAAATCGTCGGCCTGTTAGCGAATGTCATCAACGATGACCTGGACGAACGTGTTGAACCCGAAATTTATCTGCCGTATGCGCAGGAACCCAGCCGCGATGTCTTCCTCGTGACGCGGTCTGATTCCACTCCGGATGCTTTGGTTCAGGCCATCCGCGGAGAGATCAGCGCCGTAGATCCGTCGGTGCCGGTCTTCAAGGTAAAGCCATTGCAGCAATATGTCGACGAGCGGTTGTTTGGAAAAAGAGTGGCAGTCTATTTCTTAGCCGTGGGTGCCTTAATTGCTTTGTTGTTAGCGGCACTTGGGATCTACTCGGTCGTGGCTTATTCGGTAACGCAACGAACCCATGAGATTGGATTGAGGCTCGCATTGGGGGCGAGCCGCAGTGACATTCTCCGGTTGGTAATTGGCTCAGGATTACGGCTCGTGCTTATTGGAAGCGCGATTGGACTCGCCGGAGCTCTCGTCTTGACGCAGTTGTTAAGCGGATTACTGTTCGGCGTCAGCGCTCGTGACCCGATTACTTTCGCCGGGATCATCTCGATACTCACCGCGGTGGCGCTGCTCGCTTGTTATCTTCCGGCCCGGCGAGCGATGAAGTTGGATCCTTTGAACGCCCTCCGCTATCAATGACGCGCCGCCGTCCACCGGGGAGAGCTTTGACGTTAACGACGCTCGATGCGACAGGAAGCTTGAGAGATGGTTTTATATATTGCCATTAGCGAACTTGCACTTTCGCAAAACGATGGTGATCCGCACGAACAGAGTATGGTCAGCTTAACTCTGTTGGACGCAAACAGGTCTGGCTCGCGCTCCCCTCAGAGTGAAGCAGTACCTTCGTTCACTATCAGCCTTCCGCGAAATTCTTTGAAGACTCTGGGTCGGGTTCAGTCAGATGTATCCAGTCCTACGCCCGTTTTGCTACCGGAGCTCTTCTTGAGAATGTATTACAAGTTTCGTGAGATGGACGATGACTCATTAAGAAAACTTGAACAAGCATTGCTTGAAGGCTCATCATCGACGAACTCAACTCGCCCATTTCCGGAATGGCTTGAAAGAGTCAGGAGCATCATAGAGCAACGTTTCGCCGAACCATACAAGCTTTCAGAGATCGCAGCGGAAGCTGGTGTTCATCCCGTTCACTTAGCACGCGAGTTTCGGAAACACTACGGCACCTCTGTCGGAGAGTATTTACGGAGAGTTCGAATCGAATATGCGTGTCGGGAACTAATGGGTTCGAACGTAGCAGTTACAAACATTGCTTTCGCCGCTGGTTTTGCCGACCAAAGTCACTTTTCGCGGACTTTTAAGCGCCTGTGTGGTACAACCCCCGGCAGATATCGGGCCTCCGTAGTACGACCCTAATCGATAAACTTGACGAGACTGCTCAGCCCTCGATTACTTCCGGGAAATTATCGACGAGAGGTTCGGCGTCTTCTGACTCTTCAACTTTGATGAGCGAGCTATCCTGTTCGGCAAGCCAACTTTCGAATAGTTCTTTAATGAAGTCGCTTTTGTCCCGCTCCGGATTAATCTCATTTTTTATTCGCTCGTCCAGGCTGGGATTAGCGACCGTCAAGTTAATCATGGCGCCGCTTCCGTTCTGAGTTCGGATATAGAGAAAGTAATCCCCTTCGGCATCCTTCCTGATCCACGCGTTCTTTAGAGTTGGAGTTTCACTTCCTTGCGGTTTTTCTGTGCCGGCCATGTTGTTTCCTTTGTGATTGTTACGGCTGTAAGTAACAGCGAAACCTGTGCCAACGGGTGTCGTTGATGATCTGACGAAGCGTAGCCAAGCCTTTTAGTTGGATGGCAGTAAAGTTCAGAAATTCCAAGGATCGCGGTGCCGATTGAAGCGAGCGTGTCGCGATCGCGTGGTCCAACGTTCGCTTGGCAATAGGCTGGCGCGAACAGGCTGTAGTGAAGTCCTACGGCTATTCCCGTAATAAGGATTTTCGCAAGAGACGTTGGATACAATCGATGGGACGTAAGACACAACAGTTAATGATCGGACGCCGGCGCATCGAGATGTCAAATCTCGATAAAGTACTGTATCCGGGCACTAAGTTTACGAAAGCCGACCTGATTGATTACTACATCAATGTGGCTAAATACATACTCCCGCATTTGAAAGATCGTCCGGTAACTCTGAAACGTTTTCCTGACGGTGTTTTTGGTGAGGCTTTCTACGAGAAAGATGCTCCAGCGTTTACGCTTTCCTGGGTAAAGACTACGCCGGTTCCGAGGAGGGAAACACCAGGAACGGACATTCAGTACATTCTCATCAACGATCTGCCTACACTCGTTTGGGTCGCAAATCTCGCGAGCGTTGAGTTACATCCGTTCCTGCACCGGGCGTCGCGCCTCGAGCGACCGACGGCGATCGTCTTCGATTGTGATCCGGGCGAGGGCGCGAACATTCTGCATTCAGCGCAAGTCGCGCTGATGTTGCGTGATGTCCTTCAGGAACTCCGGTTTGATTCCTACGCCAAGGTATCCGGGTCGAAGGGAGTGCAGGTTTACGTGCCGTTGAACTCGGCGGTCACGTATGAGCAAACACAACCGTTCGCAGAAGGCATCGCGCGACTGTTGGCCCAACGAGAGCCGAAGCTGATCGTTTGGCAAATGCCGAAACGGTTGCGAACAAAAAAGGTCTTTATCGACTGGAGTCAGAATAGCGACTACAAAACGACCGTGAGTGCCTATTCGTTACGGGCCAAGACGTATCGCCCGTATGTGTCTCTACCAGTTCATTGGGATGAATTGTCAGAGGCACTAAAGACTAAGGACTGTCTCTTATACACATCTCCGAG